>JAGOJP010000093.1 GCA_017995055.1 Candidatus Omnitrophota bacterium | reverse complement strand
AATCCGCCCCCCCGCCAGCATAACAGCCCCGGCCAAAACAAGAAGAAGACTCGCCCCGGCGTCAGGCGCCAAAATATCCAAACTCCGGTAATAATGCAGCCCAGCCGGGACAAACAGAATCCGCAACTAAACCAGGAGGGTCCGGGGAACAGCTTTCAACCGTAACAGCAATTCATGATGATAAGCCCAAAAAGGCGTGACCGGCTGTCCTAATAAAATTTTCCGGGACAGGAAATACCCCGCCACCAGGGCCATAAGAAACAAGACGGCCAAAACGGACAGCCGCCGGGATTTCTGCCGTGTCCGTCCAACGGTCAGCAAGTAAGCTAAAAATAAAAAAGGCAAGATGACCGCCTGTTCTTTCACGCTCAGGGCCACGGCAAAAAGCCCGCCCAAAAGCAACAGGTCTGCCGCCCGACCCTTCCGGCGGCAGGCCCCTCCTTCGCTTAACCGCAAAAACAGGATAAAGCACAGAAGACATAAAAACACAAGCAGAAGGTTAGAAACTCCGGCCACACACGCGACCGATTCCGTCTGCACAGGATGAATCACGAAAATAACAGCGGCGCTCCAGGCCACCCACAGAGACGGAGAGACAACCATCCAAGGCCCTTCATCCTCCGGGTCCTTCCTCCGGCGGCCCACCCGGCCCAAGGCTTCCCCGTATCCGGACAAAATCCGCAGGAACACATAAAACACAAGCAGACCGTTGAAAATATGCAAAACAACGTTAAACCCGTGATACGCCCCGGCATTAAATTTAAAAAACATATATTGAAGGCGGTATAACACATCCAGCCCGGGCCGATAATACGCGTTCACAATGCCTCGAGGCGAACGGGAGGCAAAAATGTCCCGCCAGTTATCCCATCGGGCAATATCCGGATTATTCCGGATGAAAACCAAATCATCGTGAACAAACGGATACGAAAATGTCTGAGAAAAATTGAGGCCGCCCAGCAGGATCAGGACAACCGCTAAAAAGGCAGGAATAAATTTCTGAAAATGATGAACAGTAGAATTCAAAACAGGAGGTCCCAATGTGTTCGACCACGCTTCCGAGGTTCTTTATGGCAGCAGTTCATCTTCGGCCAAGGGATTATTTTCCTCTTCGGGAAAAAGCAAGCGGGAAATGCCTCCCGGGACCGGGATCTCCTGCTGTTCTCTGAGTTTAAACCCTTGCCCTTCATCAACCAAAGAATACTCCAGACTGAAGCGGTATTCATCGGCATTCTGTAATCTCATTTTCCCCTGGTCAACTTTAAGGCTGCCGTCAGAAGCCCGCATCGAACTCAATTGGGTCTTTGCCGCCGCATTTCCACCCCAAGCCAGTATTTTCTCAACAAGGCCGGGGAGAATCACTCCGCCTCTGTTAAACTGCAAGTTAACCGCCAGCAGGTTCACCTGCTTCGCCACCCAGATAAGACGCATCGC
The DNA here is from genome assembly GCA_017995055.1 of Candidatus Omnitrophota bacterium. Taxonomy (GTDB): domain Bacteria; phylum Omnitrophota; class Gorgyraeia; order Zapsychrales; family JANLHA01; genus JAGOJP01. Next base: position 7,679 of record JAGOJP010000093.1, on the reverse strand, counting down.
GCCGCTGATATCTCCCCGGAGTTGGGTGAATAAGGGCTGCCGGGTCTCTTTTAAAAGCTCCGGCTTGAAATTGCTGAGCTCCAGCCAGAAAATATAATTCAACTGCGGATTATACTCCAGGACAACCTGACCTTTAACCATGCCCCCGTAAGCCTCCGCCACCAAATCCGTCAACTGAATCTTGTTGCGCGCCCCCCGCAATTGCCCCTCAAAATTCTCCACATGATACGGGGATATGGCGGCGCGCTGTCCGGCAAAAATGCCGTTCACCTGGGAAAAATGGCGCCCCTGGAAAAAAAGCAGGCCTTTGATATTGATATTCTCTACGCCCAGCCGGTCATATTTAAGACTTAAACCTTTCACGACAAGCTTAATATTTTCTTTTTTCTTTAAATAGGTAAAAAACTCATAAAGGGTTATTTCTTTCACCGTCATCTCACAGGGCTTGTCTTCCTTGATAAGCACCACGCGCACATCCTGCAGGATAAATGTTTCCGGAAAACTGAATTTCTGGCTTTTGACATGAAACGTTTCTAAGGTATAGTCTTTCAGCTGCCGTTTAATATAAGCGGGCCCGAAATAGTTAAAAAACCATGTGGAATGGACAAGGAAGAAAAAAATTCCCCCTAACACAACCAGCATAATTATTATGGGAAGGATATGACGTTTCATAAAAATGACAATCATCCCGTTAGGGCCCCTGGCGGGGCCGCAGGTTCAAAACATTGGTTTCTGTTACTGCGCTTTCAATTCCTCGATACAGGCCTGCAAATCCGCAAATTGAGTATCCAGAAGTTTAAATAACTTTTCCATGCCGTCGAAGACGTTATCACTCGCCATCTTTTCGAGGTCTTTGCACGTGGCAAACATCTGGACCGCCGATATATTCCCGGCCGCCCCTTTCAGGGAATGGGCCAGGTCACGGAGCTGGGCGGCGTCTTGAGCGGCCCAATATTGGTCAAACAACTTCCTTTTCATCTTATAATCATTCTGAAAAATATCCAGCAACTCCATGAGCAGTTCCCTGTCATCCTGGACACGTTCCATCACATCATCCATATCAATAACATTTTTTTTCATTGACCTTTCCTTTGATTGGTTGGAATATTAAACAAACCTAAAATGGTCTCAAACAACTTTTCCCGGTCAATCGGTTTCGTCACATATCCGTCCATCCCCGCCAGCATACACCGTTTGCGATCCCCGCTCATGGCCCGCGCCGTCAAAGCAATAATCGGGATATGCGCCTCCGTGCCAGCTTCCCTCTCGCGAATCCTCTTCGTCGCCTCATACCCGTCCATTAAAGGCATTTGAGCATCCATCAGTATAACATCAAATTCTTCCTCGTCCAACCGCTCTAACACTTGTTTCCCGTTGTCAGCGGTTTGGACTGTCCAGCCCCGTTTCTCAAGCATTCTGACCGCAATTTTTTGATTCACGATATTATCTTCCGCCAGCAGAATGCGCAAATGCCCCGGCTCCAGTCCGGCAGCCGGCGGCGGGGACATAGCGTCCGCCAACGGCGCGGCTTCGACCGGCGGCGCCGGCTGCGGTGCCGCGACCATGAATTTAGCGGTAAACCAAAACGTGCTGCCTTTATACTCTTCGCTTTCCACCCATATCCGCCCTCCCATCAAATCGACCAACCGGCTGGAGATCGCCAGCCCCAGCCCCGTACCGCCGAATTTCCTGGTCGTGGAGGTATCCGCCTGAGAAAAGACCTCGAAAATGGACTGAAGTTTATCCTGGGCGATCCCGATCCCCTGGTCGGCCACCGAAAACTGCAATTCACACATCTTGTCGTCCAAAGCCAGGATCGTGACTTTCGTTTTAATTTCGCCCCGGAAAGCGAATTTGATCGCGTTGTTGATCAGGTTCACCAAAATCTGGCGCAGGCGGATCGGGTCACCGATCAAAATTCCCGGGACGCCGGGATCCACATCCCACACCAAGGCAAGATCCTTTTTCCGGGCTAAAACGGAAAGCCCCGTGCATACGCTCCGGATAATATTTTCGATATTCAGTTCAATACGCTCCAACTGCAGCTTGCCCGCCTCCACCCGGGACAGGTCCAGGATATCATTCAGCAAACTCAGAAGGATATCCGCAGCGCTCTTAATCGTCGTAAGATTCTCCCTCTGTTCGTCGGTCAGCGGGGTGTCCAGGGTAAGATCCAGCATCCCCATGATCGTATTCATGGGGGTCCTGACTTCATGAGACATGTTGGCTAAAAACATGCTTTTCGCGCTATTCGCTTCCTCCGCCATAATCTTGGCGCGCAGAAGCTCTTGATGAATTTTTTTCTGCCGCGTAATGTCCTGCATAATCCCAACCGATCCGGTGATCTCCCCGTTGCTATCCTTGATAATAGTCACCGACAAATCCACGTCGATCACGCTTGCATCGTGGCCAAGCACTTTTGTTTCCAGATGGTGCATGGCCCCTTTTTCACGAATACGGGCGCCCCGGATCTTCTCCCACTCCGCCGGTGGGTACAGAGAGCTGACCGGTTTCAAATAAAGTTCCTCGCGTGTTTTCCCCAACATCTCTTCCGTGAACTTATTCCAGGATACAATCCGTTCCTGCGCGTCTGTCATGGTAATGGCTGCCGCCGAATTATCCAAAATAATCCGGATTTTATTCTCCGATTCCCGGATGCGCCTTTCTGCGGTTTTCTGACGGCTCACGTCCAGGATCAGGGCGACAGATCCCATCCTTCCTCCGGACGAGTCATTAAAATAGGAAATAAACATATTAATATCAATGTCCGCGCCGTCCTTATTATGGATCTGCGCTTCGATTTCCGAGGCCGCTTCTTTGTCCCAGATCGGCAAAGCGGATAACTTTTGCCATTGTTTGGCCGGGAATAATTCCGGGAACGGCTTGTTAAATAAATCCCGCTTGTCCATACCCAGCATCTTTTCAGCAAACGGATTCCAGGCCAGGATTCTCGCTTCCCGGTCCATCACGATGATCGCCGCCGCTGAATTATTAAAAACGCTTTCAAAAAGCTCTTTGGACTCCTGCTGCCGTTGTTCGGCGTGTTTCAAGGTGCTGATATTTTTCACAATCCCATCAATATACTTCAAGCGCTTCCGGGCATCCACAACCGCCACAAGCAGCAGAGACACGACAAGAGACGCGCCTGTTTTCCTCCGGAGGCCGATCTCTTCGATCATGAAGGTGCCGGATTCGACAACCTTGCGGTAAGCCGCGCGGATTTTCCTGCGCTCAATAAAAATACCGGACAGGTCCTCCCGCAAAAGCTCTGCCGGCGCATACGAGAGCATGCCCGCAAAGGCGGCGTTCACAAATAAAAATTTCTCCCGCAGGCCAGGTTTGAGACGAAAGGCCCCCAGGTCCAGATGTTCCACCAGTTCGTAAAATGCCAATTGATTTTCTGTCATAAAGTTTAAAAACGTCTCGGAGAAGGGACAAAAAGACTGTTTTGTTTCATTCCCTTTTAAATTTAAAATTCCGTCCCACAGCGTATAAATTCACGATCGCCACTATCCCCGTCAATAACAACATGCAAAGACGAATCACCGCCCACCAGTCCTGTCCGTAATCCTGGGGCAGAAGTCCACTCACGATATACCCCAGAACAATAAGCGAAAACAAGATCGTAGCTCCGGCGATAAGGAACATCAGGGAACAGTATAAAAAAGAAAGAAGAATCACGATAAGGTTATATACGACCAAATTCCCTTTCGCCACCTTGCTGGCGGCCAATCCAATGCGCTCCATAGTTCTCCTTAGGCCGCGGGGAACGGCTTTTCTGTTTAAATATTATTCTACACGCAGACACACCCCGCAACCAAGAGTTATCATGTTTTTTTCCCGGACATCCGGGACTTCAACATTTCCCGGCCCAGCCGGCGCTTGCCGCTTAATGTCGCCCACGTTCTCTAACGCTCAAATTTCACGACAGCCTGCCACCACCGGCTGCTGTCCCATCGCCGGATCTGTCCCCAGAGCTTCCGGGCGCTCTTTGTTCTCAAAAATTTCGGAGCCGATTTAAAAAATAATCTGGCGGCACAATATCCATTGTCATAATATTCCTTCGCCTGGATCAGGCATTCCAGGATATCGGCGTCCCTGGCCACCAGGCTCTCCGGCGACATCTGTTTGTCATACTCCGCCCGCATGCGTTCCAGCGCCCCCTTAACCCGGGCGTCCAATCCCGCGACCTGGTCTTTAAAAACTTTCTGCTCCGCGAGCTTAAAATCAATATAGTAATGCCCCATCTTATGCAAATCATTGATCCGGGCTTCATGGATATCATTAAACAAAGACATGGTGACCACTTTAAAAGGATCAACGTCTTCCCAATACGCCAGGTAATACCCGATCACCGCCGTGCGGAAGGAGTGCTCGGCAACCGATTCCGGGTCGTCAATGCCGGCCACCCACCAACCCGTGCGCTTAATCCGTTTCAGCAAACCGGCTTCCGCGAAAAAATCCAAGGCCTGCTCCGCTGCCGTCTTCCCAGTGTCCTCCCGTTTTTTCCCTTTCATGCCCGCCGCCCTTTCTGCCTGATGATCTCATAAGCCATAACCGTAACCGCATGCGCGACGTTCATAGACAGCCGCGGCTGGGCCATGGGGATCGTTACTTCCTGATCCACTAGTTTTAACAACACCGAACGGACGCCTTTTTGTTCTGACCCAACCACAAGGCCGCACAATTCCGGGAAAACGACCTCGGACAGGCCCGTCCCGCCCTGCACCACCGTGCCGCCGATCCAATAGCCCTCGTCCCGCGAGTGTCGGATCGCCTGCCCCAAGTTGCTGACCTTAGACACCTTCACATAATTATCCCCGCCGCAGGCAACCCGCAACACCGCTTCCGTCACCGCCACGGACTTATGCGTGGGAATCACGATCACAAAGTCGCCCAGACAGGCCAGGGTCCTCATCATGCCCCCCAGATTCTGAGGGTCCGTCAGCTCATCTAAAAAAATCATCGCCGCTTTCTTCTTTTGCGCCCAAACTAAAGCGTCATCAAACGGCGTGTAAGAAAAATCCTCGACTTCAAAAATGACGCCCTGGGAATTCACGTTCCTGGCCAGTTTTAACATCTTGCTTTTAGGAACGACAACAACCGGAATCCCCCACTGCCGCCCCTTCTTGTAAAAATAACCCGCATCCGGATGCCCCTCCTGCAGGGTAATCCTGCGGATACTTTGAGGATTGCTCTTGAGCCGCTCTAATACCGGATTTTTTCCATAAAGGCGCATGGGATATTTCCCCGTCCCGGAATTAATAAGAATACGGCGCGCCAACGGTTGTCCGACGATAACGGGCATCCAACTGCTGTCTGCGCTCTTTATATTCCGCGTAAGTCATCTTTTTATTCAAATAGTCCCGGTCCAGATCATCGGCCTCACGCTGATACATCAGATAGCCCGGGTCAAGGATATCCCGAGGCGCGGTTTCCGAGGAAGCGCAGCCGGCCAGGGCGGCGGCCAGAGCCGCCGCAGCCACCCAAAACCGGGCCCGGTTCCTCCAGACACTATTTTGTATTTTCATCGTCATAGATCGATTCCATGTCTCCGCTGACGCCGGTGGCCATCTTAACGGCCTTCGGGAGAAGCCCAATGACAAGCGTGATGACAAGAAGACAAATTGAAAACCAGATGCACATCACATCCAAAACAGGCTGCCAACCTTTTTCCCCGACGCACAGATCCCGGTAAGCGCTTTTTTTCCCGGCGTGGATCTTCTTCCCCGCAAGCCATTTTAAATTGGATTCTGTTTCCGTAATCCGGCCGGAAACGATGTCATTGACCACCGCCGTGTATTCACGGTTATACTCGCACTCATCCGGGTTGTGTTCTTTCTGGCCGGCGTACCGGATAAACTTGCACTGGCACTTTTCACAATAAGCGTTGTGAGTGAGACGGAATAAAATCGTGTCCAGGATATTATACACCACCCAGGGAAGCAGGAAGAAAGAATACACGGACAGCGGTTGAATCAGCGCGCGTTTATACGTGCGGCCCATTTTATATTCGTTGCGGCTGAACGTGTACATAAAACTGAACGTCCTGATTTTAAAATAATTCCCGATCAGGAACTGCGTCCGGGCATGGTCCTCCGACGCCAGGCCGATAAAAATTTTGCGGACGATGCCCTGGGCGATACTGAATCCCGTCATCAAATAGGCCGGAGGCTTCTTGCCCTCTTCCTGACGGTCCGTCGTTATCAGAAGAGTATCACAATATAGACACCGGGCCCGTTCGTCCATATGATATACGAGCTGGCAACGGGGGCATTTTTTCATAACCCGCTCCTTCCCCTACTTTCTGATTCCCAGCCACAAATAAAACAACGGCCGGAGGATGCTCCACCAACCTGTAATAGGTTTCATTTTGGTATATCCAAGTTTCTTGGCCGGATAAATTTTGCTAACCCCCACTTCCGCAACCCGGTACCCGAGGGTCACCGCCTTGTATAAAATATAAGGTTCCAGCTCGTAATGGTCCAGCCAGGCCTGATCGAGCAGAATCCGCTGGTCCCGGAAAAGATTCACCCGCATGGCCCGGAAGCCATTGGTCGTATCCGTCATCTTTTTGCCGGTCATCAGGGAAAAAAGCAACGGGTGCAAACGGGTGGCCCATTTCCGGTACAGCGGCATGTCCCCCCCGATGCGTTTCCCCGCCAGATACCTCGAGCCCTGCACCAGATCCACCCGGCCGTTCAAAACCGGCTCAAGGAGCTGCGGGATCTCCTCCGGGTTGTCTTTATCGTTCCCGGCCATAATAACGAGGATATCGTATCCTTCGGCCTCGGCATACCGGATGGCCGTCCTGATCGCGGCCCCCACTCCCCGCCGGGAAGGATGCCGGATTGTTTTCACCCCCCGGTCCGAAAAAGAGGCGATCATCGCCGTTGTCCCGTCCGTGGAGGCATCATCAACGATCAAATAATCATACGCATCCCGGCCCGGGCTGCGCAAAAACCGTTCGATAGCGTTCCTTAATTTAATGTCCTCATTAAAGGCGACGGGACAGATTAAAATACGGCTCATCACGTTGTGAAATCAATATCTCTTATTTGAAGGGTTGAAAAGATCAGCGGCCTAAAGGCGCCAGGCCTGTATCTGACAACTCGTACTGCCTCTGGCAGTGGCCGCACCGGTATCCCTCATTCAATTTCCGTCCGCAGCGGCACATGTACCCGTGAGGCTCCGCCGGGTTGCCGAAAAACAGTCCGTAAGCCGGGATGTCCCGGGTGACAACGCTCCCCGCTCCGATAAAAGCGTACTCTCCGATTGTAATCCCGCACAGGATCGTGGAATTACTGCCGATCGTGGCGCCCCGTTGAACTGTCGTGCGTTCGAGCCTCCACGGATCATCGCGGTGGCTGCGCGGATTCCGGTCATTGATAAAAGCGGTATGCGCGCCGCAAAAAACATCATCGCCGATCGTAATGCCGTCAAAAACATTGACCCCGTTCTTCAAGGTCACATGATTCCCGATCACCGCTCCTTTTTCGATATAACACCCGTCGCAGATATTACACTGCGCCCCTATAATGGCGCCGTCCTGGATATTGGCGAAAGCCCAGATGCGGGTGCCTTCCCCTATCCTCGCCCGAGGGCTGACCAGCGCAGAAGGATGATGAAAAACCGGTTGTCCCATGCCTAGCGGGCCTCGATCATGACAGGAGCGCCAA
>JAGOJP010000092.1 GCA_017995055.1 Candidatus Omnitrophota bacterium | reverse complement strand
CCGTCCGGCGCGCCTGGTCCCCGGTTTCTTCCCATCGCTCGCGCGTGGCGGCCGCGGCCTAGCTTTCATGCTTCTTGCCCGGACGGTCATTGACCAAACCGGCAGGGAGTTCAATCACGGGGCCTCCGACAGGCACACGGTACTGCTCCACCAACACGACGCGCTGGTCCTCCGTCACAGCAAGGATGATGACAATCCCGCTGCAATTGGCTCTCCGGACATATTCCCAGGTATCGCAAGCCAGAAGATGAATATAGCGCCCCGCCTTAAGAATTTTTTCTCCTGCCCGTTGAGAGTTCAAGAGCTATCCTTTATTTACGATAATGAATTCCGTCTTTAATAGAGGAGGTTTTAAACTTTAACGTAGGCAGAATGGCTTTAACATTCTCCAGCAGGATCAGCCCTTCCGATTGCCCGAGAGAAAAGCTGTCCGGGCGGACAACAAGAAAAATAAGCCCTTCATATTGACGGATATCGACAATTTGCACGCTTTTTATAACCGTGCCGCTGTCCGACGCCCCCCCGAGATAAATATCATAATATGTATTACTGGCCAGCCCCAGGACAAGATCCCCGCCTGAACAAACCGGCAAGAAAGTCCCCCAAGCATAAAGGACAACGAGGCTCCCCAAGACACAAAACGTCTTTTTCCACTGTCTCATTTTCTCCCCCTTCCCTCATCGGGCAATCCAAACCTGCGCCAGCGCCTATTCTGATATCAGCCTGTTATTGTTGTACACTCATCAGTTCCACGGCCCCGACCGTCATCTCACACTCCAAATGATCAAACTGGCGTATATTGGCGGGAGTCGCATCAACACTGACCTGGGTCCAGGCATTGGGAGCCATCGTGCCGTTAAATGTGTATTCCGCGCCGACCAGAGATTTACGCCAGTCCTCATATGTCGGGCGGACATTCTTCGGATCCCACCGTTTCCCCCAAAGCAAACGAAGTTTAATGTTGCTGATTGTCGCCACACTGGGGTTCCCGATACGAAAAGTGAGCCGGTATCCATTGCGGATTTTACTCATGTTTTCAACCGCGATCAAAAAATCCCCGCCATTCGTTTCAATCTTCACAAACTTTTTTGAAATAGGATTCAGGACAACAACCTTATCGGAAGAAAAACGCATACGCTGGTCAACCGTGTCATAGAGGTCTTTTGAAAAATTATTCAACCGCGGAGCCAAATCTTCAATGTACTGCTCCATCGCCGACACCTTGGCTTCAAGTTGAGATATTTTCTGATCCGTAAACTCATCAGCCCCGGCAAGCGGAACCGCCACCGTAAACCATCCCAGACAAAACAAAATCACGCGTAAGTTTCGATTCATGGAGGCCTCCATATCCATTTAAGAATAATATAAATTGGCTTTTTTCTATTTTACCCGCAAAGAAAGTCCGGAACAAGTTTTATTCTTTATCCCCGGCTCCTGACGCTTACAATCCCAATTCCCCCTCAATAGCGGGAATCAACGGAGCCAAAGCCCTAGAGGAGAAATCAAATTCCAATCCCGCCGCGCAAAACAGCTCCGGCAATGGTCTTGAGCCTCCCAAAGCCAGGGCCTCAATAAATTTCCCCAAAACATCGGCACGGTTCTCTTTCATCCCCAGCCATATCCTCAACGCTCCAATTTGGGCGATCGCATATTCAATATAATAAAAAGGAACCTCAAAAATATGCATCTGCCGTTGCCACAACCCCTCCGCATAACGTTCCAATCCTTGCCAGGAAATAAGATTCCCTCCGAACCGGGAATAGATCTCGAGCCAGGCCTGCGTCCTCTCCTGAGGGGTATGGCCGGGGTGCCCGTAAATCCAGTGCTGGAAAGCATCGATCGTGGCCACCCAAAGCAGGGTCCACACGATATCCTCAAAATGCCTCTCATGCGAACGGCGGAGATCTTCCTCATTATAAAACTCCGCAAGGAATTCCCCCCCTAAAAGCTCCATGCTCATAGAAGCCACTTCACAAAATTCAATCGGCGCGTTCCGGTAAGGATACAAAGCATGATGCGCGCAAGCCAAAGCATGGTAGGCGTGTCCTGACTCATGCAGAAGGGTGCGGACATCCCCGTCAAGTCCCACCGCATTCATAAATATAAAAGGCTTTCTGGCTTCCGCCAGGGTATGCTGATACCCTCCCGGGGCCTTTCCTTTGCGGCTGGCCAGGTCCAGAAGCCCGTTATCCAGCATCATTTTAAAAGCCCGGAAAAATTCCGGATGGATTTTCTTAAGGATATTTCCCACCCCCAGCGTCAACTCCCCAACCTCTTTAAAAGGGCTCAAGGCCGGGCGTCCTAATGGATCCACTTCTGTGTCCCAGGGCCTCAAAGCGTCAAGTTCCAAAGCCTTGTGCCGGCGGCGTAAAATTTTCTCCCATAACGGGACGAGCATGTCCCGGGCCGCCTGGTGGTAAGCCGAACACTCCCGGGGAGTATAATCAAAACGGTGGTACGCACGGAACTGATAAAGCGTAAAATGTTCAAAACCAGCGTTCCGGGCCTGCCGCCCTCTTAGCACCGCCATCCGGTCAAACAGTTCGTCAAAACGGGCCCGTTCATTCAAGCGACGGTCGGCAGCGGCCCGCCAGGCGGCTTCGCGCAGCCGGCGATCGGGATTCTGCAAGTACCGGTTCATCTGAGGGAGCGTTCTTTCTTCCCCGTCAAAAAAAACCGTCAACCCTCCGCATAACGCCTGATACTCCTGGGACAAAAGATCAATTTCCGTCGCCAGCGGGATATTCTCCTCCCGGAATAATTCGACATCCGCCCTGATTTCCTTTTCATACATGCCGTCAAACGGTGCCTCCAAAGGAAAATCTTCGGCTAAGGCAAGGAATTTCAGATCCAAATCATGCTTAAACTTTTTGATAACCGGGGCGACCGTTTCGACGTAATCTTTATATTCCTGCGCAAACGGCTCATGATCCGTATAACAGGTCATCCGGATATAAAGCCCTGCGGCTTCCTGATCCAGGGCCGCTTCCATTTCCGAACGCGCCAAGACCCAGGCGTCCCGGTCTTCTGCAGACCGGACAACCCGGGACAGCAATTGCTGAAAAAGCCCCTGGACGGTTTCCCTGTCCCGGAGATGAGCCGATTCCGGGACGAAACACCGTTTTTGATACGGCGGGATGTTGCCAAAATCTATTGTCATGTGTTCCATGCCGACCCCCGATTCATTAAAGGATAGAAAAATATTATTCTTGACAAATATCACAAATCCGATATACTAATTTTTCAAATAACTTTTAACCCATCATCCGAGACTATTTATTAAAGGCAACAATTATGTCAAAAGTATGCGAAATATGCGGAAAAGGTCCGGCTTCCGGGCGTCAATATAAAAGACGAGGTATGATTCGCCGGAAAGGCGGCGCGGGGTCTAAGATCGTGGGAAAATCTCCCCGGCAGTTCCTCCCCAACCTACAAAGAGTTAAAGTCCTGATTAAAGGAACCACCAAAAGAATTCATGTCTGCACCAAGTGTCTCAAGGCTGAAAAAATCACAAAAGCCTGATTCCGTTAAAATCCCTCACGCCGTTTCTATTCACTCATCTTTAAATCTTTGATCTTCAACTGGATCGTAGGGGCTTTGTTCCAATCATCAATGATCGGCTGATAAGCCAAATCAACCTGCTCTCCGAACCTCACCAGGTCCCGGTATTTTGCCAGGCCGAACCCAACGGCCGAAACCGTGATATCCCCGTCTGTAACCCAAAATTTTAAAGTTTCCCGTCCCAGGATCACCGGGTGGCTTTTGACCCGTAAATTCCGGGAACAGAACAGCGGCTCGGGGTTGCCCTCACCGTACGGCTCCAGCCTCTCAATGGTTTCCAGCAAACTGAAAGTCAGGGAAGACAAGGGCAGGTCCTGATCAATATCCAAAACCGGAACCAGGTGCCGTCCGGGAATATACCGGCGGGCAAAATAATTGATTGACTGCGTAAACTTCCCGATATTAGGCTCTAAGATCGTCAGGCCGGCAGCCAGTTTATGCCCCCCGAAATTTTCCAGCATCCCGGAACACGACTCCAGGGCCTCATGCAGGTGGAAGCCGGCGATCGAGCGGGCGGAAGCCGTCCCCACCCCATCCTGCAAAGATATCACGATGGTCGGGCGGTAATAGATTTCCGCCAGGCGGGAGGCCACGATACCCAACACGCCCTTATGCCAACCTTCTTTGCTCACCACAATAATCTTGCGGTCCTGGAAATTAACTTCCTGTTCCACAAGGGTCAAGGCTTCCTGGACGACATCGCGCTGCAGCTTTTGCCGTTCATTATTGAGGTTCTCCATAACCCGCGCCAAAGTTTGCGCCTCATGGATATCTTCGCTCAACAAAAGGTCCAGAGACTGCTGGGCCGACCCCATGCGTCCGGTCGCGTTGATCCGCGGGCCTAAAATAAATCCCGCATGATAAGGCTTCATCTTTTTACCCCGGATACGGGCCACGTCCAGAAGAGCCGACAATCCCTTATTTTTGGTCTGACCGATCCTGGGCAACCCCATCTTGACAAAAACCCGGTTCTCGTCCCGCAACGGGACAACGTCCGCGACCGTCCCCAGAGCGATCAAATCCAGATGATCTTCCTGAATACCGCCAAACAAAGCCTGCCCCAATTTAGCGACCAGGCCAACGGCGGCGAGGTGCTTAAACGGATACGGGCAATCTTTCCTTTTCGGGTCAATCACCGCATAGGCCGGCGGGATGCCCCTTTCCGAGGGCTCATGATGATCAATAACAAGACAGTCCAGCCCTTCCTGTTGCAGCAATTCGATTTCCCTGAAAGCCGTGATCCCGCAATCAACGGCGATAACCAACGACGCCCCCTTATCCCTGGCTATCTGACAGACATTCTCGTTTAATCCATATCCATCATACATCCGGTGCGGAAGGTGGGTCACGGCGTCGATTCCTAAAGCACGCAAATAATGATAAAGGACCGCCGTTGATGTAATCCCGTCCACGTCATAATCGCCGAAAATCAGGACCCGCTCGCCTTTTTCCCGTGCCATCCGGATACGGGCCAGCGTTTTATCGATATCTTTCAAAAGAAACGGGTCATGAATTTTATCAAGCCCGGCAAAAAGAAACCTGTCCGCATCTTCCAGGCTTTGTATGCCCCGGTTCATAAGCAATTGCGCGATGACGGGATCAACCCCCAATTCACGGCTTAAACAGGCTTGGCGTTCCCTGTCAGGTTTCAACACATTCCATTGTTTTGTTAACATCAGCTCCGACATGGACCTTTCCTAGTTAAATAAAATAATAACGGCGAGAAATATCTTGCCATCCTGGCCTTACATCCGGACAGGGGCGCTGACGCCAACAAGACGCAAACCATTGGCCAGGACGATACGTGTGGCAACGATTAAGGCCAATCTTTCTGAGGATAAATCGGGGGCCTCCACATCGACAACGCGGTGCTTATCATAAAACCGGTGAAACGCTGTGGCCAATTCCAGTAAATAACTGACCAACGCAAAGACATCCCATTGATGACAACACATATGCAGGACATCGGTAAACCGCCCGATCGTTTTCATGAGATCCTGCTCCTCTTCCTGCACCAGCGCCTTAAACCCCTCTGTCCGCGCCTCCAGATTGACTTCCCGGGCTTTCGCCACAATACTGTGTATTCTGGCATGCGCATACTGGATATAATAAACCGGATTTTCCGGAGTTTCTTTCTTGGCTAATTCCAGGTCAAAATCCAGCTGGGCCTTGATGCTGCGCATCAGGAAAAAAAACCTGGCGGCGTCCATCCCAACTTCATCCATGACTTCCCGCAAAGAAATATACTGGCCTCGGCGCGTTGACATGGAAACCGGCTGCCCATCCCGGTAAAGCGTGGCCAGTTGCACAATAAGGACTTTCAGGGCATCGGGAGCCTGCCCCAGAGCTTCGACCGCCGCGCTCAGGCGGGGGATATACCCATGATGATCCGGGCCCCAAATATTCACCACCTTATCAAATCCACGCAAAAACTTGTTCTGATGATAGGCGATATCCGGGGCAAAGTAAGTGTAGGCCCCGTCGCTTTTCCTTAAAACCCGGTCTTTATCATCTCCAAACCGGGTCGAAGAAAACCATAACGCCCCTTCTTTCTCATAAAGGAACCCCTTCTCTTCCAAAAAAGACAGTGTCTTCTCCACATGAGCACGGGAGGCGACACGGGACTGATAGGACCAGGTGTTAAACTGCACGCCAAAATCTTTCAGTTCCTTCTGAATAACCGCCATCAGGGTTTCCACCCCGAAGCGGGAGAAGTCCCCTGGCGGCCGGCTTTCCAAATCAGATAAGGAGACAACCTTGCCCTGCTCAATAAAGACACGGGCCATGTCACGGATATAATCCCCCTGATATCCGTCTTCCGGGAATATGGATTGTGTATCGCCCAGAATTTCACGGGCGCGGGCCAGGATAGAACGGCCCAGGATATTAATTTGGTTCCCTTCATCGTTCACATAATATTCTTTCGTCACCTCAAAACCCGAAAACCGCAGGACATTTCCCAGGCAATCCCCCACAGCCGCCTGCCGGGCATGCGCCACGCTAAGCGGTCCCGTGGGATTCGCAGAAACGAACTCAATCTGAATTTTCTTCCCTTGCCCCAGACAAGAACGCCCGTAATCTTCCCCTTCCGCAAAAACCTGTTCCAAGATATCATAGAAGGCCGTGTCGGCCAGGTAAAAATTAATAAAACCGGGCTGTTTCGCTTCCACCCGTTCAATCCTGTCATCAAGGCCGGCGGTCTGAATTTGCCGGCTGACCGCCTCAACAAACGCCGCCGCCAGTTCCATCGGAGACTTTTTTAAAATACGGGCAGACTGAAGAGCGATATTGCATGAAAATTCACCGCGGATTTTATCTTGGGGGATATCAAGGATAATGGGAGGGATTTGATCGGGATCAGGAAAGAAACAACTAACGCCATGATGAATACACTCACTGAGATTCTGTCTAAAGGTTGATAACTTCATTTCTATATTATTTTTATATTTTTATAAGTATAAAAAATAAAAACACCTTCTAAAATAGACCAGCTGTTTTCTTTACAAGCGGGATATTGCATCATTCGGCGGGAAACCCTGTTGACGCGTAAAGGACACGACGGCTCATAGGGGGAAGGACGCGCTATTTCGGCCAGGGAACGACTTTAGCTTCCTGCCAAAGATAATCCAGCCCGTAAAATTCCCGGGCTTCCCGATCAAAAATATGCGCCACCACGTTTCCTAAGTCGAGAATCACCCATCGGCTGTCTTGCCATCCTGAAGCGCGCCGGGCTTTAACGTCATGCAGATCAAGCCCCTCATCAATGCCATCGGCAATCGCCTTAACATGCCGATCTGAATTGCCCGTACAAACAACAAAAAAATCGCAAAAATTCGCTACTTTTCGCATGTTGAGGATACGGATATCCTCTGCCTTTTTGTCAGCAGCTAGTTCTGCGATTGTTTTGGCTAATTTCAGAGATGTCACAGCTAATCTTTATTATCCTAAATCCTGGCTGTCCCGCTCAACTCCGTTACCTCTATTTCTTTTTGAGCTTTTCAGCCAGTTCTTTCCCAAGAACCCGCCAGCATTCGTGAGTGCCGGCTTTGGACTTTGTTACGGCAAAATATTTTCCGCTTTTTTCCCGAACCTCATAATCACTCGTTGAAAACTTATTTTTGGTTTTTACATCATAAAATGACAATTCTTCCATGCTGACCTCCTTGGAATTGATAACGTTTAAGAATTAGATTGAGTCTAACCGATAATACAAAAGTTGTCAAATTAAAAAAGAAAAATCGCTCCCCATGGACGACGGAAAAAGACCTCTACGGGCCGCGGCCCTCTCTTCCCTCCCCGAAAAAACTCGACCGCCAGAAGACTACCCGGGGCAACCGACTAAACGCGAAAGAGCCCCCTTCTGCGCATCCGAGATAGGACCGACCAGCGACAGATTATAACGGGGCGCCTGCAAGACATCCTTGGCGACCCGGGAAACATCCTCCATGCGGATTTTGTTGATCTTTCCCATAATCTCCTCCAAAGTCCTTATCCGGTCATGCGCACACACAGACTCCCCCAGCCAAATCATGTGATCGAGCGTGTCCTCCAAACCTATCAGGACCTGCCCCTTATAATAATCTTTAGCCCTCTGAAACTCACTTTCGGAAACACCCCGCCGTTTGATTTTTTCCAATTCCTTCAGGATCACCTCCACCGCCTGCTCAAGCTTCTGGGTATCCACCCCGGCCCGCACCATAAACATACCGGTATCGGACAGCGCCTTGACAGACGTGGAAATGGAATAAGCCAGGCCGCGCTTCTCACGCACCTCATTAAACAAGCGGCTCGACATATTCCCCCCCAAGATAACATGCAACATATTCAAAATATATTTATCCGCGTGATCATCGTGATAACCCGGCATCCCCATCGCGAGATGCATCTGCTCAATCGGCCGGGGAGAAGACAGAACCGCAGCGGGCCGTTGGCTGTTATCCGCCGCGAGGCAGGACAATTTTTTCCCAGAATGAAATGCAGCGATTTTTTTACGTACGGCGGCCACAAATCGTTTGTGCTGCACTTTACCGCAAGCCGCCACAACAACATTGGTGGGGACATAATAATCATGATGAAACATTTTCAGGTCCCGGTGAGACATCTGCCCGACCGATTCCGGGGTTCCCGCTAAATTTTTCCCAAGAGGGTGGCCCGGCCACATCATCCCTTCCAACAAATCCACCACATAATACTGCGGGAGATCCTTGTACATCTTAATTTCTTCCAGGATCACGGTCCGCTCCCGCTCAACATCTTTTTTCTTCAGCAAAGGTTCCAGAGCGATATCCAGCAGAATATCCAGGGTCGATTCCATATACCGGGCCGGAATCTTGGCGTAATAACACGTCTGCTCTTCGGCGGTAAAAGCATTCAGGCTCCCCCCCACCCCTTCAATCCGGCCTTTGATGTCTTCACAGGAATAGTGGGCGCTGCCTTTAAAAGCCAGGTGTTCCAGGAAATGCGCCGCTCCCTTCACTTGATCATCTTCATAACGCCCCCCCACCCCGATCCAGACCCCGATCGAAAGGCTTTCCCGCTCCTTCATATCATGGGTCACAATCCTCGCCCCATTATCCAGCACGTCTTTCTGATACATCGCTATCCTCTTCCCTCCCCAGCCTTTAACGGGGAAGCCATATCCC
>JAGOJP010000091.1 GCA_017995055.1 Candidatus Omnitrophota bacterium | reverse complement strand
CCCGGTCTGGAACGGGATTTGAGTTTTGCCGGAGGCGGGGGAAAGAACGTTCGAGCCCGCGCGTCCGGGTGGCCGGGGGCATTGTGCGCCCGCATTTTGCCAGGATAAACCGGGTCATATGATAAAAATAGTATTTCGCGTAACCGATATGATCAGGATTTTTTCTCCATAACCCGCTGACAACATCGGCCATAAAACTGATCCAGGAATTCAGGACTTTGGGGAGTCTCCGGAAGGAGCGGGCCAGGAGGTGGTCCCGGAGGGCGGGAGGAACGATCGGCAGAAGTTTGAATATGGTTTCATAGGCGGCATAGAGCTTCCGGTTCCCCGGGGCCATGACCCTCGAACTGTTGCGGTAGAAATCAGGCTGGTTTCCGTCCTTAAGATTTTCGACCTCTTCCGGAGACAGGAACCCGTTTGTCAGGGCGTATTCTGTCATTTCGGTGCCCGGGAAGTAATTCATCCAGAATGTCTGAATCCGGTAGGGCGGGATTCTGGCATAGAGTTCCCGGGCGCTTTCCTGGGCTGACACGGGTTCTTCCGGGAGCCCAAACATGTGGTCGACTTTTAGTTCAACATGATATTTACGCATTGTTTGCATGACACGCTCAATGTGCCGGGTCTTTTCGTAACGCTTGATCATCCGGTTTTTGAAGTCTTCGTCCGCGCTTTGAATCCCCATTTGGACAAACCGGCAGCCGGCTTCGGAAAGCCACCGGATAACGTCGTCATCCATAAAGGAAGGGTGGGAGAGGCATTGAAAAGGAATCCCGATCTCTTTTTTATACTGGTCCAGAAAGTCTTTCAGCCATTTTTTGTTAAACGTGAAAATGTCATCTTCAAATTCGACCAGCCGCAGATGATATCTCCGGCGGGCATAACGCAGCTCCTGCAGCATATGTCCGGCGCTGCGCTGGCGGACATATTTTGTCTTGTCGGGCCCGCCTAACCGACTGAAGAAACTATTAAAACAGTAGGTGCAGCGGAACGGGCAGCCCCGGGAAGCCATGGTGAAATAAATGTCCCCCAGACGGATATGGTCCTCCCAGAGGGATTTGTCAAAGCCCGGGAGGCTGTCTAAATCCTGGATAAAACCGGTTTGCGCGCCACGGACAATCGTCCCGTCGGGTGCTTTGTAGCGCGTGTTGGGGATCGGGTCGGAAAAGTTTTTGCGGGCGATAGCCTGCAACATAAGCCGGAAAGCCATATCCCCCTCCCCGACGCAAACAAAATCGACCGATTTTTGTTGAAGGACCCGGTCCGGAACGGCGGAGGCGTGCACGCCTCCGAACAGGATTTTGACGTTCGGGTTCATGCGTTTGGCGTCGCGCGCGATTCCCAGCATCCACTGATAGGTTCCGGTCATTGCCGAAAAGGCCAGGACATCCGGTTTTTGTTGGGCGATTGTTTTTAAGACCTGGGCCCGGTCATCGAAGATGGCGGCTAAAAACGGGACATGCAGATTATAGCGGTCATGGAACAATCCGGGGCTGAACGCAAGGTTCACTTCATGCCCGTCGAGTTTCGCCAGGGCGGTCAGCATGGAAATGCTGAGTTGCTCCCAGCCAAGAGCCACAAAAGTAATCCGCATGGGGGGGTCCTTAAAGTTTAATAATAAAACACATTATAACAACGAACCTGGATAATGCAAAAAATAATAAAAGCGGTTCCCGGAGACACTTGAGACCCGTTATTTTTTGTCTTTTGATAGCCATTAATTTATATTTGGATTCTGGACACCTGGCAGAAGAGTTATTATAATAAATTTTATTATTATCCCCTTATAAATTTTTTATGTTTAAGAAAAAAACAATTTTTTTCCTCATAACGCTGATATTTCTCGTCAGCCTGGCTGCTCCAGCCTGGTGCGGGTCATTTAAAATGCGCTGGGTTGAGGTGGATGTGGTCTTGGACCCGGATGGGAAAGCCCGGGTTTCCTATGCGGTCCGTTGGGCCTGCCGGGGGGCTGACCTGCATGGGTTTTATTTTGAAGGTTTTGCCGGGGTGCCCCGGTTCAATGATCTGGACGCGCACGCCGTTGACGAGAACGGCACGCAGTATCCCCTTGATATTACATACTTGTCGTCGACTAAATATGATATCGTGTTGGCGGGAGGGCAGGCTTTTCATGACGGAGAGATTACCTACCGTTTTCATTATGAAACTGATTTGCAGGAGAGCGGCCATGTCGTCCTGACCGAAAGCCCGCACGGCCGGTTAGCGGTTTTTAACTGGGCCCCGGTTCAGTGGAGTGACGCCTTGGAGCATGAAACGGTAACCGTTCATTACCCTGTTGTTATGAACACGCCCGAAGTTTCCCCCGAGGACCTATCAGCCGTTAACTTTTTAACCGAGAAGTATGTCAATCAGAGCTATAAGATCGATTATCCGGCGGCGACCAACGCGCAGGGGAATCCGGTGTTCACGGTCCGCTTTCACCGTGATGATTTGCCCTCACGGTATCATTTCCAGATTCAGACTTATCTCGACGCGAAATATTTCAATCTCACGACCATGGCCGCTTCCCAACCCTGGGCAGACACCCCCGGATTCCGGAAAGCGGAAGAAAATTATATTTTCAACCGGTACTTCCCCGGGAGCGTCCTGGCGGTGGTGCCTCTTTCCGCCGGCGGTCTGCTGGGGCTGTTGCTGTTCGGAGGCGTTGTCTTTTTTCTTTTTCCGTTTTTAATTATGACGAGAAAGCATGTGTCCATGCTGTCGGCTCAGGACGGCATCGCTCCGATCCGCTGGGATGGGGACGAATGGGTGCCTCCGAAAATTCAGGTCGGGTCTTTCCGGAAGGACGGGAAAATCAACAAGGACCTGACGGCGTTGGAGGCAGGGCTTCTGCTGGATATCCCTTTGGGGACATTGGCCGGCTTGATGATCCAGAATCTTGAACGCAAAGGCCTCCTTAAGATAATCAGCCATGATCCGCTGAAGGTCGAGCGGGTTTTGGGAACGGCGGGCGGGGATGACCCTTATGAAAATAATATTTTAAACGCGATTGATATGTCCGGGAATATCCCGCAGGGATTTATCAATAACCTTTTCCATACCATGGCTGCGGGGCTTGAGCAAAAAATCTGGGACTGCGACGTGGATGCCACGAAAGAATATTATAAAAAACGTATGGACGCCATCCTGCAACAGGAGAAACAGGACCCCGGGCGGGAAACGGATCATGGTTATTATTGGGATGGGTATTACCATCATTATTACGGCCGGATGTATTATCATGACCGGGATTATTACCGCCGGAGCCAGGACATCGGACGGGCGCTTGAGGTGAACGTGCCCCAGGTCAAGGAAGGCTTTTCTTCTTTCCGGAATTCCTCGCTTTGTTATGAAGGGCCGTTTTTGCAGAATGTCTGCCATGACGCGTGCCACTCTGCGTGTCATTCCGCCTGCCATTCCGCGTGTCATTCCGCCTGCCACGGGGCCTGTCATGGGGCATGCGTGAGCAGCGGGCATTAACGGAGTTTGTCATGGAATATTATTCCAACATCCGGTGGGTTGACGAATATGTTAAACGGGTTTCTCCGTATATCCACGTGCGGGAGTACGATCACCTGCTCATCAAGATCCCCAACGAGGCACATAAAATTAATGCTTCGGGAGTGTCTATTTTGAAAACACTTTTGGAGGGAAACAGTATTTATACGGTCGTGGACCGGTATCCGGATAAAGAAAGGGTCGCCCGGGATCTGCATTATTTTTTTTGTGATATCATGGCGCTTTTAAAAGGCTGTTATCATGAACGGGAGGGCCGTAAAGCGGTCGAGCGGTATCCTTTCAAGCTCCCGTTTAACACCCTGCCGGTTTTAAGCGAGATCGCGGTCACGTACCGGTGCAACCTGGCCTGCCAGTTTTGCTACGCGGGGTGCGGCTGCCGTAAGGATCTCCGGGCGGAGGAATGCTCCCTTGATCAGCTGAAACGTGTATTGACCGTGATCCGGGAAGAGGCCGAAGTGCCGTCCGTCAGCTTTACCGGCGGGGAACCCACGCTCCGGCCGGATTTGCCGGAACTGGTACGGTTCGCCAAGTCGTTAAAAATGTGGACGAATCTCATTACCAATGGGACGTTGGTCACGCCCGCCTTGGCGGCCACTTTAAAAGCCGCGGGGCTGGATTCCGCCCAGGTCAGCCTGGAGGCCGCGGATGCGCGCCTGCATGACCGGATTGTCCGCTCTCCCGGGGCCTTTGCGAAGACCCTGGTGGGGCTGAGAGCCTTGCGGGACGCGAAGATCCGGGTGCACACCAACACAACTATTTCGGCCCTGAACAAGGATCATTTGAACACGGTTCTGGCCCTGGTGCGTGAGGAGGGCTTTAATAAATTTTCCATGAACTTGCTTATGCCCGAAGGCTCGGCGGCCGCGCATTTGGGAGAGGTGCTGGTTCGGTATTCCGATATCGGCCCGGTTGTTTTGGATATTCAGCGCGAAGCCGTCGCGCTGGGGTTGGAATTTATGTGGTATTCCCCCACGCCATTATGCATTTTTAACCCGATCGTGCATGGCTTGGGGAACCGGGGATGCGCAGCCTGTGACGGGCTGCTCAGCATCGCCCCGAATGGGGATATCCTGCCGTGTTCGAGTTTCCCTCTGCCTATGGGAAATATCCTGGATATGCAGGGCCGTTTCCGGGAGTTGTGGGCCGGCCCGGCTTTTCAATATTTTCAGCGTAAACGTTTCGCTCATGAGCAATGCCAGGCGTGTGAAGATCTGGCCGTCTGCAACGGCGGCTGCCCGCTGTACTGGCGGCAGGTCGGGTATGCGGAGCTTCTGCAGCACAAACCGGTGGAGGTGGGTGCATGAAGTGGCTGCCGGATGCGCAAAGACGGGGGGAGATCCATTTCCTGTTGGCCAAGAGGATGCCTTATCATGGCCGTTTGTTCCTGATTTTAGCCCTGCTCACCGTCGGGCTTCTGGTGCAACTGATGGTGGAATTCTGGGGGGGATTGTTTTTTCTGGCGGCGGCCACGGCCCTCTCGCTCATTAAAGGATATTCCGCCCACCCGAAGTCGAACGGACCGGAGGAATGGAATCAGGTCACCCCGGATGAATATCAAAAAGTACAGTTGAAGCAGAAGCAGTTGAAGAAATGGGATCAGGATTGTTTTGATATCACCAATCCTCTGGGATTTTTTTGTGCGGCTTTGTGCGCGGGCGTGGGGTTTCTCATCTGGATTGGCATGATGGGCTCCGGGCAGGAGCGGCTGGCTGGGTTCTGGGCCTGGGATACGCTTGTCCTTTTTGCCCCGCATTGGGTCACGGGGGTGCGGAGCTATCTTAAAAAAGATCAGCTTATTATCAAGATTAAACTCCTGGAACAGATGATGCGGTTTCTATCCTCCCCGAGCGATGTGCATGTCCTGCCCATGCTGGCGACCCAGCCGACGAAGGACGGAAAACGCGTGCCCACGGACGCCCGGTTGATGTTAAGGTTTATCCCTGCGCCAGCCGAATGCCTGGGGTTGCAGGTGCAGATTTCCATTAATAACGTGGAAGGCCGGGATTATCCCTATTTATATTGTGTTTTGATAGGGAAATCTCATAAATTTTTTGACAAAGCCGACCCTTTTATAAAAGACGCCCCCCGGAATATTACGCTTGAGTTAAAAGCGGCCCAGGATGTGGTTGTGCTTGTTATAAGGCAGAAGACAACCCGGACATCCGGGTATTTTACAAATCAAAAAGCCGCGGAATATGTTTTGAAGTCGGCCCTTGATATAAGCTGGAAAATTTTAGCCGGTCCGTTATCCGGATAGAAGCGGGGATGCTTTTCCAAAATTTCCGGAAGCCCTGCCTGCGGGACACGTTCCTATACTTATGAAGACATTGATTTCCGTTAACAATATCAGCAAAACATTTGTTTCTCAGGCGGGAAAACATGTGCGCATTCAAGCGTTGGATCATGTTTCCCTGGATATCCGGGAGGGGGAAATATTAGGAGTCCTGGGGCCGAATGGCGCGGGCAAGACGACTTTGTTAAATATCCTTTCCACCTTGCTTTTGCCTGACAGCGGAACGGTCACGATGCTGGGAAAACAACTGGTCCCGGCCCATTATTCCGAATTGCGGCAGAGTTTTAATATGTGTTCCGGGCACCCTAACTTCCCCTGGAGTTTAACCCTGGAAGAGAATTTGTTCTTTTACGGCCGGTTGTATAACCTCAGAGGAAGAATTTTAAAACAGCGCGTGGCGTCCCTGATTGACATGTTTGGACTGGGACAGGCCGCGCGGCTTCGTTTTGACGAACTCTCCAGCGGGACCAAGCAGAAGCTTGCCTTGGCCAAGTGCCTGATCAACAACCCTAAGATTATTTTTCTTGATGAGCCGACGGTGGGGTTTGATCCGGATGTGGCGGTAAAAATCCGCCGGCTGATTTTGGATATTTATGAAAAGACGGGCGCGACGATTCTGCTGACGACGCATTATATGCCGGAAGCGGAAAAGATGTGCCAGCGGATCGCCTTTCTCAAAGAGGGGCGACTTATCCGGCTGGCGACTCCGGATGAATTAAAGGCACGGCAGGGCAAGAAGGATTTGGAAGATGTCTTTATCGACCTGGCCGGCAAGACAGAAGAGCCGATCACGGCCTCCCCGCCGCAGCCGGAGGCGACCGAAGTCTTGATCCGGAGGGAAATGCGCGTTGGGCCGCGCTCGCTTGCCGGGGATGCGGCCAAGTGGTTGAACAGCTGTTTTGCGTTTACGTACCGGAATATGCTTTACGCGATCAGAAATTTTTTCGCTTTTATGGAACTGGTGTTTTGGCCGATCGTCAGCTTGATCTCGATCGGGCTTATGGGGGATTTTCTGCAGATGGAAGAACGGGCGCTCGCGTTTGTTATCACGGGCGCGATGACCGCGGGCATTTTACAGGTCACACAGTTGGATGTCGCCTACAGCCTGTTGTATGAGGTGTGGGCCAAAAGTTTAAAGCACACCTTTCTGACGCCGGTGGGGATCAGCGAGCATCTTTTCGGGTCTTGGGTGATCGGCATTGTCAGAGGCGTGATTATTTTCGGGATCTTGGGCTGTGCCGCCATGGGTTTTTTCGGATTTCACTTCCCGCCTTTATCCGTGACCGGGATCTTTTTGTTGGGGATCTTCGGCTCCGCGCTTCTTCTGGGAACACTTGTGTGTTACCTTCTGCTTTATTTTGGCCAGAAAGCGGAAATAACCGCCTGGATGTTTGCGTATCTCTTCATGCTGGTCTGCGGGATTTATTATCCTATTAATACATTGCCGAAATTTTTTTACTATTGCGCGCAAGGTATCCCTATCACATATTTCCTGGAATATTTTCGGCAAAGTTTTGGCTTTGAGCCGGTTCTCCGCCATGTGCTTTGGAAAGGATTCACGTTAATTATCGTTTATCTTGTTGTAGGGCTTGTGTTTATGAAACGCGCGTTTATGCAGGCGCGTAAAAACGGTGTGATCATCAAGTTGTCCGAGTAGAGCGGACAATAGAATGGATATACGGCGGACTGGCCATTGTTGTACAGCGGAAGACGGGTGAGTTACAGAATCAGTTCGGTTTTATAATCGACACTGATTTTTTTGCCTGTTATAATTTAGCCAGGGTGTTATGGCGGGTCTTCTAATTAAAAGGAGGTGTTCAATGGACGGGGGCTTTTTTCAGCAAGTCACTTCTTTGGAGGCGCTTTTTTGGTTCTGTGCTCTTACCGGCACGGTTTTTTTTATTTTAAGGGTTTTATTAATGGTGATAGGCGGAGGACTGGACTCCGGCGTGGACGCGGATTTAGGAACGCATGGGCCTGTAGACATGGGGCACGCCGGCCATGACGGGACAGTTTCGGATACGCATTTTGAGTTTATTTCCGTAAACTCCATCACGGCTTTTTTCATGATGTTCGGATGGATAGGCCTGACGTGTTATAAACAATTCCTTTTAAACGGGGGCCTTTCTGTGGTCATCGGATTGCTGGGCGGGGTGGGCTGTATGCTGATAACGGCCTATCTTTTCAAGCTCGCCAGGAAGCTCGTCAGCAAAGGGGATCTCTTTTCGCTGGACCAGGTGGTGGGCAAGCGGGGGGCTGTTTATCAGAGAATTCCGGCGGCCGGCCGGGGGAAAATTAACGTTGTATTGAATGATATTACCCGGGAAATCGAAGCCATCGCAGAGGATAAGCAGGCGATCGATTCATTTCAGACCGTTGAAGTTGTCAGGGTCGTTGATCAAATAACTGTAGCGGTAAAAAAAATATAAAGGAGGAGCGGCTATGAGTCTACTGGCGATTTCTGTTTTGATTTTTGTCTTTTTCTTGTTCGCGTTAATCCTGTTTTTGGCCAGCTGTTATAAACGATGCCCATCCAATAAAATACTGGCGATTTACGGAAAGGTGGGGGAGGGGAAATCCGTGACCTGTTTTCACGGCGGGGGTACTTTTATCTGGCCCCTTATTCAGGATTCAAGATTTTTAGACCTGACACCCATGACGATCAGCATTCCGCTCAAGGGCGCTTTGTCGTTCCAGAATATCCGGATTAGTGTCCCCAGCACTTTTACGATTGCGATCGACACGTCAACCGAAGCCATGCATAACGCAGCCGTCCGCCTTCTGGAATTGAGCCAGCAGGAAATCGAAAAAATGGCCACGGAGATTATCTTCGGGCAATTGAGGCTCACGGTGGCCACATTGACGATTGAAGACATTAACCAGGACCGGGAGAAATTTTTACAGGCGATCCGGAACAACATCGAGCCGGAGTTGAGAAAGATCGGGTTGACCCTGATCAACGT
The DNA here is from genome assembly GCA_017995055.1 of Candidatus Omnitrophota bacterium. Taxonomy (GTDB): domain Bacteria; phylum Omnitrophota; class Gorgyraeia; order Zapsychrales; family JANLHA01; genus JAGOJP01. The sequence continues at coordinate 518 of JAGOJP010000091.1, read as the reverse complement.
GAACATCACGGATATTGCCGATGAGTCAGGTTATATCGAGAGCATCGGGAAAAAGGCCGCGTCCACAGCGATCAACCAGGCCAAAATTGATGTGGCGGAACAGGAGAAAAAAGGGGATGTTGGCGCCGCGGCGGCCCAGCGGGAGCGCCGGATTCAGGTCGCGAAGTATAATTCGGAGGCTGTGGAAGGGGAGAATGTCGCTCAGGCGAACATAGCGAATTATAATGCGGATTTGGCGGAAAAGGCCGCGGACGCGGACCGCCGTGGGCAGGTTGCCCGGCAGAATTCCATCGCGGAAATCCAGAAGGCAAAGGCTTTGGCGGAAACGAAGCGGTTGGAAGCGGAAGAGATTGTCGTGAAGGAAATTGAGAAACGGAAGATAGAAATAGCGGCCGAAGCGGAAGCCGAGCGGATTCGCCGGGAGGCACGGGGGCAGGCGGACGCGATTGTCGCTGTCAATTCGGCTGAGGCGGAAGGGATTCAGAAAGTCCTCGACGCTAAAGCGGAAGGGTATAATC
>JAGOJP010000006.1 GCA_017995055.1 Candidatus Omnitrophota bacterium | reverse complement strand
GATGATGAGCAGATGGCCGAGGCGGTCCGCTCGTTGAGGAATCACGGCATTGTCAATAAGTTTGAATTCCGGCGCATTGGATTTTCGGCCAAAATGAATGAAATAGAAGCCGCGGTCGGGATCGGGAATATCCGAATTTTTGAGGATATCCTCGGCGCGCGGCGGCGTAATCTCCTGTATTTGATCGAACGGTTCCAGAAATTCGACGACTATTTTATCAGCATCAAAGAAGACGAGGGGGAGAAGATCGGCCCGCACGCCTTTTCGATCATTCTCCGGGAAGGGTTGAATTTCAGCAAAGACGAGATTGTCGCCTACCTGGACCAGCAGGGGATTGATTCCCGTAACCTGTTTTATTCCATGCCGACGCAGTGCCCGAGTTACGCGTTCTTGGGGCATCATTTGGGGGATTTCCCGGAATCGGAATACTGCGCGGATCACGGGTTTCATATCGGCATCCATCAGCATATCGGGCTGGCGCAGCTCGATTATGTCGTGGAGCGGATAGAGGCTTTTCTAAAATCCAAAGGATTTTCTGTGTGAGATCCTGCGGGGACGCGGGTGTGTCCCGGATTATCCCTGAATCAGGGAATATCTTTATGCGTATTGCTATTAATGGCCGGTCGTTTTTAAAAAAGAATATGACGGGTATCGGACGGTATGCCTTCAACCTTGTCCGTTCCCTGGGAGAGATGGACCGGGAAAATGAATACTGGCTTTACGTCCGGAAAAGAGTCCTGGATTTCCGGCGGCGGACGCCGCGGTTCCCGTTTAAAAATTTTAAGGTCAAGGCCGACTATTTCAACCGCGGAGCGGGGGCGGTCCTGCGCGGAGCGGATATTTACCATTCCCCGAGCCTTGATTTTATCGATTTTACGCAAGGGAAAGTCATTGTCACGGTTCATGACCTGATTTATAAAATTTTCCCTCAGGCGCATACACCCCAGACGCGGGATGTTTCCGAACGGCAGATGCAGGAAATTGTCCGTAAAGCCGACCACATTATCTGCTGCTCCCAGGTAACGGCCAATGACCTGATGCGGTATTTCCCTGTGGATCAAGAGCGGTTGTCGGTGATCCATCAGGGGGTTGATAAAACCCTTTTTTTCCCGCTGCAGGGTCAGTCGCTGGAGGCTGCCTGGAGGGCCGTTCAGGCCAAGGGGGTAACGGGGCCTTTTCTGCTTTTTGTGGGGACCCTGGAGCCGCGGAAAAATCTTGTCCATCTCTTGGAGGCGTTTGAACGGGTGAAGGGGCGCGGGATTTTTAACGGCCAGTTGGTGGTTATCGGAATGCCGGGTTGGATGATGGGCCAGTTGGAAACGCGTTTGTCGGGCATGAAGGCGCGGGCGGATATTCTTTTCCCGGGATTTGTATCCGACGAAGACTTGCGTTGTTTTTATAATTGCGCGGATATTTTTGTGTTCCCTTCCTTTTACGAGGGATTTGGCTTCCCGGTCCTGGAAGCCTTTTGTTGCGGGGCGCCGGTGATCACCTCAAGAGGGTCGGCCTGTGAGGAAGTGGCCGCCGGCGCGGCGGAAATGATTGATCCCGAATCACCGGAGGCGATCGCAGAAGCTGTCGGCCGCATTATACAAGATAAAGAATACCGGCGACGGCTTAAAGCCGCCGCTTTAAAAAGAGCCGAGGATTTCTCCTTCCGTAAGACAGCGGAAGAAACATTGCGGGTGTATCAGAAGGTTTTTAAAGATCAACGTCATGTTAAGCGGGCTCTGGCCTGGGGCTATCATGCGGGTTCCGCAGCTTGAAGTTTTCCTTTTGAATTTTTTTCAGAACAAGAGAGGGGCGCGGGCTGCTTGAATTTTGACCAGAGGCCTGGCTCCTTAGGGTGGTATGGTTATCGTCGCAAGCATTCCTGAAACCATTTCAGGCAGGAGGAAAGTCATGAAAATCAGCGGCTTTACGATTGCCCGCAATGCGGTCAAATTCCAATACCCCTTGGTAGAATCTATCCGGTCCGCCCTGCCGTTGTGTGATGAAATGATCGTTAATGTCGGTGATTCTGAAGACGATACTCTGGGGCTTGTCCGGTCTGTCCGTGATCCCAAAATCAAGATTCTGCAAAACCGCTGGGATATGTCTTTAGGCAAAGAGGTCCTTTCCCAGCAGACCAATCTGGCTTTGGCCGCTTGCCGCGGCGACTGGGCGGTGTATTTGCAGTCGGATGAGGTCTTGCATGAGAAGGATTTGCCGGCTTTGAGGCGGTGCATGAAAGCCTGTTTGAACGAGCCTGGGGTGGACGCCTTAAGGTTCCGCTGGCTGCATTTTTACGGGAGTTATTACCGCTACCGGATCGATAGGGGCTGGTATCAAAAACAGGACCGGATTATCCGCAATAACGGGCAGGTTGAGTCGTTCGGTGACGCCTACGGGTTCCGGCGCAAAGACGGCCGTCCCCTCGGACGGAAAAATACGGGCTGTCTCCTTTATCATTACGGGTGGGTGCATTCCGAAGCCGTTATGGCACAGCGCCGGAGCAACGCTAAGGAGATCGGGTATGCATCTTTGAGTCCGCAGGATGACCGGGATATGTATTCGTTCGGGGATTTATCCAGGTTTCCCGCTTATTTCGGGCCCCATCCCGCGGTGATGAGGGATAAGGTCTTGGCTCATACGCTCAGCCGGGCCGACCTTCGCAGCATTAACCGGACATTCTGGTGGCACCCGATGAAAATTTTAAAAGTCCGGTACAAAACGTTTAAACGTCTTAAAAAAAGTCTGTCCTGAAAACGGCTGAAATTTTATCTTTATGCTGTCTGATAAATTTTTTAAAGCGGCCTTGAGCGGCGGGAAAATCCTGGCGTCCGTGTTATCGTGTTTTTTAACCGTTGGATGCGCGTTGGCTCAATCCCCTTCCGGGATACCGGATGCCGGGGGGACTCTTTCTTCCGGATGGTCTGATAACGAGGGGGTTTCGCAACAGGTTTTTTTTACTTACGGCCAGCCGGAACAAGAGGGCCCCGACGCTCCTTATTCCCAAGAAGCGCTCCGTGAGGGGGTCTTTTTAAGACGCAGTCATCACTCCGGCCAGTTAACTCAAAAAGCGGTTCAACTCATGCGGCAGGGGGATCTTGAGGCCGGCCGGCAGATCCTCTGGGACGCTCTCGCCTACGCGCCGAATAATTCCAGGGCGTATTCCCTGTTAGCCCAGATTTATTTTTGGCGGGGAGAAGACGCGGATGCCCTTGCTATTTTAGAACAGGCGGGCCGGTACCAGATTAAAGGGGACCGGGTCTACGGTTTTTTAGACCGGGCCCTGCCGTTTTTCCGGCACAAGGACAGGAACGCGTCTGCGCTTCCTCTGGTGTCTGTCGCGCGGTTTAAAGATAATAAACAGTGCGCGGTATCTTTTAATTTTGACGACGGGTCTAAGACCGTCTATACCAGGATTTTGCCGGTTTTTGATAAATACGGCTATAAAGCAACCGTGCTGATTAACCCGGGAGGGACCGCGGATCAGCCGGACAATGCTTATTTCGGCAGTTGGGGGGAATGGAAAGACGCGGCTGGGCGCGGGCATGAGATCGGAAACCATTCCATGAACCATCGTTATTTGATGCAGGTGCCGGATGATGTTTTTGATAGCGAGATCCGGGAGAGTTACCGCTTGATTACGGAAAAGATCGGCTGTCCTCCGCTCTCTTTCGCTTTCCCTTTTGACCAGTCAACCCCGGAAAGGGTCCGCCAGGTCGCGGGGCTTCATCCGGCCGTCCGGGAGCGGCATTATTTATCGCAGATTGATGATAATGTTTTCTTGCCGGTTTACGGGGGGGATAAATTTTCCGCGTCGATCGGCCGAAAGCTTATTGATTTCATGCTGATCAAGCGGCTGTGGGTGATCGCTGAATGCCACGCTGTTCAGACCGAGGAGGTTATGACATTCAAGCCGATTACCATGGAATTTCTGGAAGACCATTTGTCCTATATTCAAGAGCAGGAAGACCGGATATGGGTGGATACCTTTGCCAACACCTATTGTTATATGGCGGAACGCCGGGCCAGCCGTCTGAGCGTCCTGAAATCCCAACCCGGGCGTCTTGTTTTCGTCTTGGATCACAATCTGGATAAGTCGGTCTACAGGATGCCTTTAACTGTTGTTGTGAACGCCTCTCCCTTGAAGCCTTCCTCCGCGGTCGCCTGGAGGGAGGGGAAGGAACTGCCGGTAATGATCCGCGGGACATACATCATGCTGGACATCCTGCCTGGGCCGACACCGGTCGTGGTTGCCTGGGATTGACGGACTGGAGAGCCGGGGAACATGCAGGGAATTTGCCGTATGTTTCATTCGGGAGGCGATAAATTTGGTTGAAAAATTCCGGGCATTTCGATAAGCTATTCAATCAGCACCTGTGGCTTAGGGTTAAGGAGGTCTGCTATGTTTTTAAGCGAAGATAAAGTTAAAGAATTGCTTCAGGAGATAATCAAGGAAGCGAACCTGAAACGCTCTCTGAATGAAGTGGTATACCGGGAGGATTACCAGGATTACCGGGTTATTGTCAATGATGTGTGCCGGTGCGAAATCCGGGAAAAACTCATCCAAGATTATGTTGAGTTTCATCACACGGACACCTTTCATGAAATATGTTATTTGATGGAACACGCGGTTGTCGATGAGGAATTGCAGTATGAAAAGGAGATGTCCCAAGGCGATGGCCCGGATGGGGTGGTGACCGACGATAATAAATATGATTTTTTATAAACCGTTTTACTCCGTCCCCACAGCGGGCCGTGATGACACGTATGTCTCAAAAGAAAAAAAAGGTGATCTGGCATAAAAAACAGGGCCGGTTTCTTCCCCCCTCCTCCCTGAAAGCCCAGCATCCCGCCGGCGGGGGCTCTGATCCTGTGTTGCCGGCGGGCCCAACAAGGCAGCAGCCGGGCCATTTCAAACAGAACCTTATTGAAAAGATTAAGCGGGCTGCGCGGGATGGCTGAATCGGGCGGTGAACGCTTAATATCCCGGCGTGGGTTTATGATAGCCTGTGCGTTGACGTTTGTGTGGCATCTGCTGACTCTTCATCCGGGGCATAACTGGGGAGGGGATTTCGCGCAATATATTATGCATGCCCGCAATATCCTTGCCGGGCGAGGATACGCTGAAGGCATTATGCTTGATAATCCCGTCCTGTTCCCCCCGGGTTTCCCTGTGTTGCTGGTCCCGTTGATACGCGTGTTCGGTGTGAATTTCCAATTGTTAAAAATCTGGAATGTCGTTTTCTGGTACGGGATGCTGGTTTTTCTTTACGATAAATTCCGGGCGAGTTTTGGGGAAACCACCGCAAGGTTAAGCGTTTTATTTTTTGTGGTGAATGCGTATTTTTTTAATTTTAAACAGAATGTTTTATCCGACATCCCGTTTGCTTTTTTTGTATGGGCTGCGCTGGCGGCCGCGTCTTTTTATGAACAACAGCGGGAGCAGGGCCGCCAGCGGAAAGCATCCGCCGCCTTGATGCTGGCGGTGGTCTTGACGCTTGCCGCGTTTTGCATTCGAGCCGCCGGGGTTGCGTTAGCCGGCGCGATGTTTTATTATTTCGCGGTGATTCGGAGGAATTTTAGGGCAGCCGGGATTTTAGGAACGGCCTTCCTGTCTCTCTCCGTTGTTTTGGCCGTCACGATCGGTTCCTCCCCGGGCGATCTCCAGGTCCTGCTGGAACATCCCGCGGCGGCGGCACGGGCTGTTTTAGCCAATGTGCCGTTGATCACCCGGAGTTTGTGGATAGCGAGTTTTCCCATTGAAACCAGGATCATGCGGGCTCTCTATCAGGGAGTGGTCCCTTTGCTGGATGGAGCGGCCGGGGTGTTTTATATCGGCCTGTGTGTTTCCTTCGCGGTAAAGTCTTTTGCGAAGACTTTGACCCTTGAGGAAACGTTTTTGGCCTTTTATTGCGGCATGCTTTTCGTCCTGTCAGCTTTTGATAACGCTCCCCAGGAATTTATACGCTTTCTTTTGCCGGTTTGGGGTGTCTTACTTTTTGTTATGATCCGGGCGGCGGTTGAGGCGGGGGCGGGCATGAGTGGGCGGCGGCCTGTCGGGGAGGCCCTTTCACGGTTTATGAAAGCCGGGGTTGTTGTTATGATTTTGGTCAACGCCGGTACGCTGGCCATAACGCACCGGCGGCAGGATGACGTTCTTTATAGAAAAGCGAATCAGGAATTGTTTTCTTGGGTGAAAGAGAATATTCCTCCGGATGGGCATTACATTTTTTGGCAGCCGCGGACGTTAGCTCTTATGACGGGGCGCGTCGGGACTGACCGCTGGAACCAGCCGTCTCAGCGGGGGCATCTGACTGAGCGGATAGCCCGGATGAATATCCGGTACCTTCTTTTGGACAGGAGAATGGATGCGGATTTACTATCCGCCCTGGAGGCCGGGTTCCTTCCGTCCGACGAGATATGGCAAAACAGCCTGTACCGGATTTTTCGCGTGAAAAGATGATTATTCTCAGGCCACGGCTATGTTAAAATACAAAAATGGCCGGCGGGCTGATGAATTAATTTTTAGGAGACGTATGGGATGATGATCCCTGGGCGATCATATCGGATTTCAAACCGGATCGGGCATCTGACTGTTGAGAAGGCGGCGGCCCTAGTTTTAGCGCTGCTTATTCTGGCGGTGGTGTGGTATCGGTTTCAGCCGGTTAAGTTTAAAGACGGGCAAGTGGCGCCGGATTGCCCGCGGCAGAAAATCCTGGACGGGGAGCCATCGTTTGAACAGGGAGGGTATCGTATCACCCCTCTGGCCTCTTTTGAACTGGAAGCCCTTGTTTTGGGAGCCAAACATTACAGCTGGGGCCGAACCGGCCGCTTGGTCCCCGTTGATCTGGCTTTGGGATGGGGCCCGATGTCGGACGGAAGGATTGTGAGGAAAATCGGTATCCATCAATATAACCGTTTTTATCACTGGTGGACGCGAACCTCCATCATTCAGCGCCGTGATGTGGAGATTCACAGCGCCAACATGCATCTTATTCCCGCCCGGGAAGAGGTTGCGCGGGAGATGAAAAAGGTTAAACGAGGCCAGGTGGTTTCTCTCGAAGGATACCTCGTGAATGTCAAGGGGGAGGATGGCTGGAGCTGGACCACGTCCCTGACCAGGGAAGATATCGGCTGGGGGGCTTGTGAATTGATATGGGTGGAAGATTTTTCCGTGCGAACCCCCTGAGAGGACGCGGTTCGGATGATGCATAAGAGCGTGTCTGGCTACTTTTGGGGTGAGGGGGACTTGGGAATGGGCAGGGTGGATAATGCAGCGCGGCTTTCTTTCCATTGGGATTGGACATGATTGACAAGCTGTTCCCATAGGTAAGACTGCCAACGTTCTTTGAATTCCAGCTTTTGTACCAGGGTATCCTGATTATAAATTTCTTCTGTTTTGATGAAGCCGTTTTTATAATATGTCCTGACCAGGCCATGCAGTTTCCCGTCCTGAAAAGCGCCTTCCTGCAGAATGGCCCCTTCCTCGTAATACATTTTGAATGAGCCGTCCAGTTGCCCGTCTTGAAACGTGAATTGCACTTTAGGGGCTCCCTGGGGGTAATATTCCCACACAACACCCTCGACTTTGTTCTGCGTGTAGGATTTGACGTAGTGAGTATAACCGTCGGTGTAGTATTCTTTTATGACCCCGTCCAAGAGATCGGTCTTGTACGTGCCTTCCCGTTTTATGACGCCGGATCCATAGTATTCTTTAAACGGCCCTTCCAGGTGGCCGTTGGTGTAATTCGCTTCTCTTATCATTTGCCCTTTCTCATCATATTCCAGCATGACGCCGTTTAAAACCCCTTCGGTGTAATTGAGGTAGAGTCTGAGCTTGCCGTTGGGGTAGTAAAATTTTCTTTCTCCATGAATTTGATCGTCTTTCAGCAGAGTCTCTTCTTTGAGCGCAAAATTTTTGTGAAAGATCCGATACCCCATTAATTTCCCTTCCGAATAATGCATTTGCATATAAATCTGCCCGGACTCATCCACGACTTTCGCCGCTCCTTCCAGGACATTTTTATCGTAATTATAAAAATCGATGTCCCCGCTGTGATAATAGCGGTTTTCCGATCCGCTTTTCTGCCCGTTTTTATAGCGGACTTTCAGCTTCGGGGACCCGTCTGGGAAATATTCCATGTAAACGCCGTTCAACTCTCCCATGTTGTAAAATCCTTCCGTTTTCAGATTACCGTTGTCATAGTATTCTTTGTAGCTGCCGAAGATTTGGCCCCCTTTATAATCCCCCTCAATTTTCTTGATCCCGTTTTCATAGAATTCTTTATATGGCCCATCCAGAATTCCTTTTTTGTATTCCGCCAATAGCGTGATTTGCCCGTCAGGAAGCGCTTTTTTTATGACGCCGGTGAGAATGTCATTTTGATATTCCACCGATTCTTTGATTTGGCCGTTTTCGTAATATTCGTTAAAACGGCCGTTTTTTTTCCCTTCGGTGTAATGGGCGACTGTTTTCTGGTTGCCGTTTTCATAGAATTCGACGAACTGCCCGTCCGGTTTCCCCGCCGTGTATTTCCCTCTTTTCCGGACTTCTCCGTTATCAAAGTAAATCGTGAACCAGCCGTCGGAGGGCGGTTCCTGCCCCGAAACGACACGCACGGGGAGGAGGAGAAGGCACACAAAAAGAATTAGAATGTTGTCCGGGTGTCTCATGATTTTTTGTTCTTCCGGCTGGCCGGAGCTTTGCCGGCCGGCTCTTTCTCCAGGATGTTTATGCCCTGGAATTCTTTGAGCAGATGATAAAATTCTTTGTAATAGCGGTTGATGTGACGGAAGTACTGGTAAATAAGGGATATCTTCAACTCGAGCGGTTCAATTTCAGTTAAAATGTCTTTCATGATGGGGTCCTGGTTAAGATCCAGGGTGCCTTGGAAATGTTCCTGCATCATGGCATGGAATTGCCGGAAAATATTGGCTTCACTAAAAGGCATGTGCCCGAATGTGTCTTTAAAGTACCGTTCAATATGTTCTTTTTTAGCCAGGGCGCGTTTAAGATCTTCGGGATCGGAGTGTTTTTGGGCGATAACAGCGGCGCGCCGCATGCGGGCGGGGGTCAGGAAATTATCCAGCTGGGCGAATTGACCCGAAATGATCTGCAGAAAAAATTTATGAGGGAATTGAATAAAGTTGAGTATTCCCTGCTGCGCTTTGCCCCGCTGCAGTTTTAACAGGGCGTTGTCCATCTGGGCGAAGGAGTCGGCAAAAATCTGGTAGCTGGGCTGGATGAATTCGCTGTAAAGCTTGTCCTGCCCGGCGAAGGGGGCCAGCTCGAATGCGATCAAGGCCTTCAGCTCTCCGGGATTTAACATATAAAGCAGGGGGAGTCCGACACAGAGGGCGCGCTGTTTGAGCAGGCCGCTAAATGTGTTAAGATTGTTTTTCCGAATGATGATTTTGGGCTCGGCATGAAGAATGAGCAAATCCGGTTCGGGAACCCGCAGGGCGGTGCAGACGTCCTTAACGACGGCCTTCAGGGAGGAGTTCATTTCAGGGTCAATGAGGAGGCCGGGTTGAATCGGCGGTTGGAGAATAAATGTCGTATGAATGGTCTGAAAGGTGATGAGAAGGCACACGGTTTGGATCGCAATCAGGAGGATCCACAGAATTTGAGGCATAAACGTGGCATTCAGCCCCAGGAACAGAAGCCATAAGGCCAGGCACAAAGGAGAAAGAATAAATATGATGAAGCTTAAATAGACCATGGGGAAAGACAGGATCGAAAACATAAAAAGAAAAATAGAGATTTTTTGCGGGTGGGTGGCGAAATCTCTCTGCGGAGACGCATCCGGAAGATCCCCCGCTGGTTCGCCCTTGGATGTCATGGATACATAAAGGCCGAGAAATGCTCCGATGGCGGTGACGCAGAGACGCATCATGCTTTCTGTGAGTTCAAACAGTTCCTGAGTATTGCGGAAAATATCAAAGTAAAGGATGGCCAGGAATAATAGGCTGATGAAAAACGTCCCGGCCAGGACTTTCATCTTTTTTTTGACAAACAAGAGACTCAGCCAGATCGCAGCGCAGACAGGAATCGCATCGACCAAAATAAATTCGAGCCCGGAAATGTCTTCCATCCCGAGCCAGCTTACGAAATTGTCCAGCGTAGTTACAAAAAAAAGGTATGTGACGGCAAAGAAGCCGGCGGAAAAAGCCAGCGAAACGAAATCCCAAAAAGTCAGTTGTGTGCCCCCAGGAGACCGTGTCATATGCGTGGATCGCTTGGAAGTATTTATATCCCAAACGCTAAAAGCTTGTTATAATATAAATTCTTCTGGAACGAGAATATACAGAATAAACAAAAACACCCTGCGCCTGAAGCGGTTAATGGGTCTATTATACAACAAGAACATGATTTTTGTATCAGGTTTGTTGGCATGTTTTTTCCCCTGGCCCGGAGGGCGGGTTTTGGGCGGGCCAGGCCAAGGTTCGCCTTTGTCCGATGAATATTAAATTAATATTATGAAACGATCCCGGTCCAAGATGTCCCGTACGGGGCAGATTATCTCTTCGAAAATCGGGCAGGCTATCGGGGATTATAACCTGGTGGAAGAAGGGGATAAGATCCTCGTGGCGGTGTCTGGCGGGAAAGACAGCCTCACGCTTCTCCACTTGCTGGCGGCCCGCAGGGATTGGTCGCCGGTTTATTTTGAGATTAAGGCCGCGCATGTGGAAACCGATATGGCCTGTAGCACAGCGGTGCCGAAGCCCGAATTGGAGGACATCTTTGCGTCCCTCTGTGTCCCCTATTATTTCCGCGCCATGAAGGTTTTGGACGAGAGCGCAAGCACAACCTGCTTCTGGTGTTCGTGGAACAGGCGTAAGATGCTTTTTAGCCTTGCTGCGGAAACGGGGTGCAATAAAGTGGCCCTAGGGCATCATAAAGACGATATTGTGGAAACAATATTGTTGAACCTTTTCTATAAAGGGGAAATCTCCGCGATGCAGCCCCGGCAGGAGATGTTTAAGGGACAGTGTGTGATTATCCGCCCCTTGTGTTATGTGGAGGAACGGATGACCCGGAGGTTCTCGGAGGAGAACGGATTCCCGATGCAGACCCACCGGTGCCCTTTTGGAGAAGAAACTCAAAGGCGGCGTATGAAGGAGATGATTTATCAGCTGCAGAAGGAGACGCCGGGCACGAATATTAAAAGCAATATTTTTAACAGCGTGGCCAGGATCAACGCGGAATATATCGGCCTTAAAGAAGATCCGTGCTAAAGGTCTTGGTCCCCCGGGTGTTTTGGAAGGGAATACGGGGCCGGGGGATATCCTGGGCGGCGTGTTTTTCATATTAAACCATTGATGAAGGGGTTGAGTATGTCATGCTATCGAAATACAAATACGTATGCTGTCATTTTAGCCGGCGGGTCGGGAACGCGTTTTTGGCCGTTGAGCCGTCCGCAAAAGCCGAAACAGTTTTTGAATATAGCAAGCGAGAAAACATTGTTTCAGAAGACGCTGGAAAGGATCCTCCTCGTGATCCCGGCGGAGCGAATTTATATCGTGACCGGCGTGTCTTATAAAAGAATCGTGCGTCAGCAGAGCCGGCCTTATAAGATCCCATCCCGGAATATTCTGCTGGAGCCGAGCGGGAAAAATACCGCGCCGGCGATTTGTTGGGCGGCGGCCAAGCTGTTTAAAAAGAATCCCGAGGCGGCCCTGGCTGTCTTTCCGGCGGACCACCTGATCCTTAACCCCAGGGCTTTTTGCCGTCATTTAAAAGAGGCGTTTGCTCTGGCCGAGCAGCAATACCTGGTCACGATGGGGATTGTGCCGCACCGCCCGGAAACCGGGTACGGGTATATGAAATGCCGGAAACAACGGCGGGGAAAGACAACCCTCTGGGCGGTTGAAAAATTTGTGGAGAAGCCGGATATTAAGACCGCCCGGCAATACCTCAAGGCGAAGACTTATTTTTGGAACAGCGGGATTTTTGTCTGGCGGGCGGATAATATTTTGACGGAATATGCCGCTTGCCTGCCCGATGTTTATAACACATTGTTTAACCAACCGGATTCCTCTGTGCTTGCGAACTGGTCACGGCTGCCGCATATTTCCGTGGACTACGCCATCTTGGAGAAAGCCGAGAATGTTGTTTCCGTCCCGGCGGCGGATATGGGTTGGTCTGACGTGGGGAGTTGGGAAGCCGTGTATGATATCCTGCCGAAGGACAAGAGAGGAAATCATATATCCGGCGAGGCTGTGGAACGGGACTGCCGGAATATTTTTATCCGCGCGGAAGGGTGCCCGGTCGCGGCGATTGGTTTGGAGGATATCGTGATTGTCTCAACGCGTGACGCCGTTTTGGTCTGCCGGAGAGAAGATTCCCAGAAGGTGCGCGCGGTCGCGGAGGTTTTTAAACAACAGGGAGCGGGTGCGCGTTAGCCGTGTGTGGCTCACCGGGCCGCATACCCGCGTCCTTGGGAGGCAGGATCCCCCTGCTTTTTGATTTTTAGGGAAGAAGTCCTTTGACTATGGCGCCATTCGTAAAAAAAGTATTGGTTGTCAATATTTTCGGCATCGGGGACGTGTTATTTACAACCCCCCTGCTGCGTAATATAAAAGATACCTATCCGGATTGTTCGATCCTTTATGTGGCCAACCGGCGGGCCTCAGAAGCCCTGGCCCAGAACCCGTGCGTCGACCGGGTCATTATTTATGAGCGCAGTGACTTTGTCGCGGCTTTAAAGAAATCCCGTCGGCGGTATTGGCTGAAGCTTGTTTCTTTTATTCAAGCCATCCGGAATGAGCAGTGTGATATCGCTTTTGACCTGTCTTTGAATGGCGGCATTAATTTCTTGTTATGGTGCTGCGGCATCAAGAATATTATCGGATACAATTACAAGAAAAGAAGTTGTTTCTTGAATCAGGCCCTCCCTCTGGCGGGTTATGAAGACCGGCATGTCGTTGATTATTACCTGGCGTTGGGAGAGGCGGCCGGCGTGAAAAACGTGTCCCGGCATATGGAACTGCCGTTCGCCTTTGAGGACCGGTCATGGGCCGAGGACTTTTTTAAAAAAGAGGGGCTGAACGGAAACGCTCCGGTTGTGGCTTTTTTCCCGGGCGGAGGCGCCTCCTGGGGCAAGGATGCTTATTTTAAACAGTGGCCCGTGGCTTCGTACGCCGGGCTGATTAACAAAGTGATTGAAAAATTTTCAGCGAAAGTTATACTGTTGGGGGACCGGAAAGACCGGGCCTTGTCGGACAACCTGATGGCAACGGTTGCCGGGCCGGTTATTAATGCGTGCGGGGATACGACCATTTTGCAGACCGCGGCTTTATTGAAACGCTGTGACGTCGCGGTGATGAATGACGGGGGGCCGCTGCATATGGCGGTGGCTGTCGGCACCCGGACCGTATCTGTTTTCGGGCCGGTTCCTGAAGCTGTATATGGCCCGTATCCCCGCGAAGGGCATGAGGTTGTTACTTGTCATATTATCTGCCGGCCCTGTTACCGGTATTTCCGCCGGGCGGATTGCGCGCATGTGAGTTGCCTGAGCCGCATTTCGCCGGATGACGTGTTTGAAAAAATCGAAAAAATTTTAGCAACCGCTGCCTCGAGGGATAAGAGGCTGAACCAGGCGTAACGCCGTTGCTCTTCCGGGCGGCGGTGTCTTGCCGGGGCGTGGTTGGTCAGTTTTATTGAAGAGAAAGGTGGAAATCCATGAATGTGCCATTTGTCGATTTTTCCGGGCAGTATGACGCGATTCGAGATGAAATCGATGTGAATCTTAAGGCCGTATTCCGGAAAGGGAACTTTATCCTGGGGCAGGAAGAAAAACAGTTCGAGGAGGATTTTGCCCGATACTGCGGGGCGCGGTACGCGGTCGGGGTGAATTCCGGAACGGATGCGCTGTTCTTGGCTTTGACTTCCCTGGATATCGGGGGAGGCGATGAGGTTATCCTTCCCACGCATACGTTTATCGCGACGGCTTTATGCGTCTCTTATGCCGGGGCAACGCCTGTTTTTGTTGATGTCGACGAAACGACTTACAACATGAGCAGCGCGTCTTTGCAGAAAGCGATCACGAAAAGGACTAAAGCTGTTATCCCCGTGCATCTTTATGGACAAGCCGCTGACATGGATGAAATCAAGGCCGTGGCCCGGGTTCATGGCATTACGGTCGTGGAGGACGCGGCCCAGGCCCACGGCGCTGTTTATAAAGGACAGAAGGTAGGGGCGCTGGCTGATTTGGCTTGCTTTAGTTTTTATCCGACCAAAAGCCTTGGCGCTTTCGGAGACGGAGGCATGGTGGTGACGGACAACGAAGCCTGCTATAAGGAGCTTCTTATGTTGCGGGATTATGGCCGGGAAGGCCGGTATGAACATAAAATTAAGGGGTATAACTCCCGTTTGGATACGGTACAGGCCGTGGTCCTGGCCGCTAAACTTAAATTTTTGGATGCGTGGAACCAGCGGCGTCGTACGGTCGCCGGTTGGTACCAGGACCGCCTGCGGGATGTCCCCGGGGTGGCGCTGCCGCAGACCCGTCCGGACCGGACGCATATCTTTCAAACTTTCGCCGTCAGAATTAAAAACCGTGATGCGGTTTTGGAAGAACTGAAGAAAAAGGGCGTCGGGGTTTTGATCCATTATCCGATACCGGTTCATCTGCAGGAAGCGTACGAGGATGCCGGTTATCAAAAAGGCGATTTCCCTGTCGCCGAACGCGTGGCCAATGAGATTTTGTCTCTCCCGATGTTCCCTCACATGTCAGAAGAGCAGGTCGAGTATGTCTGCCAGTCTTTGAAGGACGCGATGGCGGGATAAAAGATTGTTGCGATTCTATTAAGAGATTGTTCTCTCCTTCTATTTTAGGCGATCCATATCTCTGGCATAGTCTGTTTCTTATTTGTTTTTTTAGCAGAAGAGTTGTTTTAAAAAGGGAGAATGATTGATTCCTGTCCGCCAGGCCGGTTTTTGCCGGTTTTCTTGCTTATTTTTCCCGCATTAAAAAAAACGCTATTTGCATTGATTCTCATCTTGCCGTTTTGTATACTTATACAGTGATTTTGTCAAAATGGCCAAAATTCCGTTAACAGTTGTAGTCCTTGCCAAGAATGAGGAAGCCGTCATCGGCGCCTGTTGTGAGAGTATTTTTGGCTGGGCTGACGAGATCATTGTGGTGGATGATAACAGTTGCGACCACACGATTGATGTTGTAAAGCGATATACAAGCCGGGTTTATACTCAGACCATGCTTAACGAAGGACGGCACCGAAATTGGGCCTATGCCTTGGCTCAATATGATTGGGTTTTGAGCCTGGATGCGGATGAGCAGGTTTCTGTAGAGCTTCGGGAAGAGCTTTGCTCAGGGCAGTATAAAGCCGGAGCCATAAAAGCCTGGGCTATTCCGATTAAAACTTATATCGGAGACTATTGGGTGCGGTATGCCGGTTGGTATCCGGCCAGTAAAATCCGGCTCTTTAATAAAGATTTTTTCCGTTACGAAGAAGCGGAGGTTCATCCCCGGGCTTATGTCGATGGCCCGGTTGCAGAACTGAAACAGGCGATTATTCATCGGGGATATCCTGATTTTGAGCATTTTTTAGGCAGTTTGAACCGTCAGACAACGTTAGAAGCCAGAAAGTGGGTCCGCACAGGGGTTCATATGCCTTTGGGCCGGGCGGTTCGCCGTACGGTAGATCGTTTTATGCGGTCGTATTTCCGGAAAAGAGGTTATAAAGACGGATTTATGGGGTTTATGGTGGCTTATTTTGCCGCGTTATATCAGTTGATGAGTTATGCCAAATACTGGCAAATCAAGAGGAGCGAAACAGCGCCCTGATAATTTTGACTGAAAGGGAAGGATAGCCGGTGTCTGAACAAGAATTAAAAATTGTGTTTCTGGATCGCGATGGAGTTATTAATGTCTTCCCGGGGCACGGGAAATATGTGACCAAGGTTAAGGACTTTCATTTTCTGCCCCGGTCTCTGGATGCGATGAAAATGCTCTCGGACGCAGAATACACGATTTTTGTGGTTTCGAATCAGGCCGGGGTTGGCCGGGGGATTTTTTCCCAGGATAAATTAAACAGGATCACCCGCAAAATGATAAACGGGGTAGAAAAGGCGGGGGCCCAGATCAGGAAAGTTTATTATTGCACGCACCGTCCGGACGCGGGATGCAGCTGCCGCAAGCCCGATATCGGGTCGGTCCGCCGCGCCCTGAAATCGGTCGAGAAGACGTTGGACTCCGCCCGTAAAACATATTTTGTCGGCGACACCAAACAGGATATTGAAACCGGATATAATGCCGGATGCAAAACGATTTTTGTGCTTTCCGGGCGGGAAAACCGTCGCTATATGAATGGCTGGATCGTGAAGCCGGATTATATTGTCAAAGATCTTTACGACGCGGCTAAAATCATTTGCGGTCAAAACGGTTTTCAGAAACCGGCTAAACCGGCGCAGACGGCTTCCCAACCTCCCAAAAAGCCGGCGACAGCAAAAAGGAAATAATCATTTTCCTGTTATCAATAAGGCGTGCCCATAACGTATGAAAATTTTGGTGATCTATGCTACGGCCGGCGCGGGGCATCGAAAAGCCGCGGAAGCCATTTCCCAGGGGCTTTCTTCGTCTCACCAGGTTCACACGGTTGACGCCCTGGATTATACCAGCCGTTTTTATAAGCGCATTTATATTCAAGCATACACCTTTTTGATCAGCCGGGTTCCCTGGCTTTGGGGGATATTGTTTTCCCTGTTGGACATCCCGGCTCTTCTGCCTTTGGTCCGCTTTCTCCGGCGTCTTCAAAACACGATTCATGCCCGGCCGCTGGCCAGGTTCCTTATTCAGGAACAGTTTGACTGCGTCTTTTCTACGCATTTTTTCCCCTGTGAGGTGGCGAGTTATTTAAAAAGGAAGGGGAAGATTTCGTCCAAGCTTGTTTGCACCGTGACCGATTATGATGTCCACTCGATTTGGATCAGCGAGGGGGTGGATTGTTACACGGTCGCGTCAGACTGGACCAAACGGAAAATGCTACGGTTGGGTGTCCCGGACGCATTGATCGCGGTGACGGGTATCCCGACGGAAGAAAAATTTTCTCAGCCCAAAGACATTAACGCGCTCAAGGCGCGGCTGGCTTTGCAGCCCGGGGTGATGACGGTTTTGGTCGCTACGGGCTCGTTCGGGATAGGGCCTATTGAAGAAACCATTGAACAATTGGCCGGATTTCAACTGGTTGTTGTCTGCGGCCATAATAAAGTCCTTTATCAGAAATTGAACCAGCAGAGAAAAACGCTTGTCAAAGTATGCGGCCTGGTTGACAATATGGATGAGCTGATGGCGGTCTCGGATGTTATGGTGACCAAACCGGGAGGGTTGTCGATTTCAGAAGCCTTGGTCACTGGTCTGCCGCTCGTTTTTTTTAACGCAATCCCGGGGCAGGAAGTCAATAATATTAAGGTTCTGGATACTTACGGGGTCGGCCGGCTCTGTGTGACTGTTGATCAGATTGCGCAAACCCTCCATGGTTTCAAAAACGCCCCCCAAACATTGAACACCGCTAAGGCCCGGGTTCAGTTGCTGGCGAGGCCAGGGGCGGTTAAAGACATTATTCATCTTTTGCCAGAATAAACACAAAAAGGTTTTTTGAATTTTGCTCTATTAGGAATAAGCCTGTTCCCGATAGCCGCAAGAACAGAAGCCGTGTTGTATTATATCGGTATTTATACGGGGATCATGGGTGTTTTTAACTCAGGAAAGTTATGAAGCGAACTGTTGCCGAAATTGTCGTTCCTCTTCCGGTCGAAGGGCCTTTTGATTATGCGGTCAGCCCGGACATGGCGGACAGTATGGCGGAAGGGCAAAGGGTTTTTGTCCCTTTCGGCCGCCGCTCCCTTGTGGGTTTTGTGGTGGGGTTTAAAGCGCATAGCGTGTCAAAAATTTTAAAGCCGGTCAGCCAGCTTCTTGATAAAATTCCGTCTTTGGATCACAAAGCCATGACCCTGGCCAGGGATTTTTCCCGATTTTATGGGTGTTCCCTTGGGGAAGCGATAGAAACAATCTTGCCGGCTGCCTTACGGAAAAAGGCCCGCTGGGATGGCGGGGGGGGCGTGCCGGCAGTCCCGGACTCTGTTTTTTTTGAGAAAGAAGAACAGTCTATTGTGTGTCAGGCCTTTTTGGATGAGCGTGGCTGGGCCTGGCTCTGCACCCGGATAGGCCCGTTCCTGAAAAAAGGAAGGGGTGTCCTGGTTTTGGCTCCGGAAGTATTGCAGGCACAAAGAATTAAGCTTCGGCTGGAAAAAGAGTTCGGAGCCGATATTATATTGCTGGACCGGCGGCTTCCTGCCAAAAAAGAACTGGACATCTGGGCCGGGATTAAAAGCGGAGACAAGAGATTTGTGGTTGGAACGCGGTCAGCCGTTTTTGCTCCTGTTCAGGACTTGGGGCTTATCGTGGTGATTGAGGATGACAACCGTTCTTTTAAGCAAGAACAGACCCCGTTTTATCATGTCCGGGATATTGTTATGATGAGGGCCGCGATAGAGCGCACGCAGATTGTTTTCATTTCTTTTTCGCCTTCCGCAGAATTAATGTATGAGGCGCGTCAGAGGAGTTTTGAAATCATATCCCTTTTGCCGGATTTTTTATCTCAAGTGCAGGTTGTCGATTTATCCAATTACAGGCCACAGCGGAAAACGGTTTTATCCTATCCGGTGCAGAGCCGTATTCAGGAGGTCTTAAAACAGAAAGGGCGGCTGTTGCTTTATTTTAACCGCCGGGGCTTTAACACCGTGACCCGGTGTTCCGCTTGCGGGGAGGCTTTTCGTTGCCAGCGGTGCGACATTGTTGTACCATATCTTTTTGAGCGCAAGAGCATGGTTTGCCCGTTATGCGGCTGGACAGCCCCTTTGCCGGAAGCCTGCCCGTCTTGTCAGGGGAAATATTTGCGGTCTTGGGGCGTTGGCCTGGAAAAACTCGAGAGTGAATGCGCCAGAATATTCCCGGAAGCCCGGGTTGTGCGGGTGGACAAAGACACCAGCCGGGTTCCCAAAGGCGGCGATATTATTGTCGCAACTCAGGCTATTTGGCGATATCTGGATGAGTTGAATTTTCACACCGTTGTGATTCTTGATTTTGACGCGGAACTGAGCCGCCCGGATTTCCGCTGCGGCCAGCAGGCATTCGGCCTGTTGACACGGTTGCGGAAATCCGCAGAACACCGGCTTATTATCCAGACGCATCAGCCGGATAATTATATTCTTACGGCGGTTAAAACAAGCGATTCAGAGGCGTTCTATAAAAAAGAATTAAAACTCCGTCAGGAAACCGCTCTCCCGCCCTTTCAGCATTTGGTGGAGGTGACTTTGCGGGGGGGGGAAGAAGACGCCGTGCGGGAGTATATACAGCTTCTGTATGAAAAGCTGCTGGCGAGGCAGGAACCCGGTCTTGAGATCCTGGCCCCGCAGCCTGATTTCCGCCCGAAATTGCGGGATCAATACCGTTTTATGATCATGCTGAAAACGTTGTCTTTGGAAAAGGCGCACGCTTTAATCAGGGATGTCCAGAGATCTTTAAAAAGGCGCGGCCGTCTGATCATGACCGTGCAGGTTGATCCTTGAGGGGGGAGGCGCCGTCGGAGGATTTGATGTTTTTTGGGTTTAAGGAAGGCTTGTTCCCATGTCTTTGAAAGAAGAACGTATGAAAATTATTTTTTTCGGCAGCGATGATTTCGCCGTCACGAATTTGCTGGCCTTGATAAAGTCCGGGCACCGGGTGATGGCGTGCGTCGCCCCTCCGGATAAAGAGAAGGGGCGCGGGCTGAAAACTTCTTTCCCACCGGTAAAAGAGTGCGCCCTGGAGCATCAAATCCCGGTTTTTCAGCCGGAGGCCCTCGACGACGGATTCTTTCTCCGGGAGATGCAGGGCTTTCAGAGCGATCTTTTTGTTGTGATCGCTTATGGCAAAGTCCTGCCGAAGTCGCTTTTGTCCGTCCCCCGGCTTTTTTCCGTGAATGTCCACGCCTCGCTTTTGCCAAAATACCGGGGAGCGGCGCCGATTAACTGGGCGATCATTAACGGGGAACGGCAGACGGGGGTCACGGTTATTAAGCTGAATCCCCGCGTGGATGCCGGCGACGTTTTGTCCCAGATCCGTTTGAATATAGAAGACACGGACACCGCCGTGACTTTACGCGAGAAGCTGGCTCGCCTCGGGGCGAATTTGCTCAGCGACACGATTCAAGCGGTGCAGGCCGGTCGGGCGCCCTGTGTCCCGCAGGACAATAAGAAAGTGTCTTTTGCGCCGAAATTGACAAAGGAACTCGGGAAAATAGAATGGCATCACCCGGCACAACGCATTCATAACCTGGTGCGCGGCCTGCAGCCCTGGCCGTCAGCGTACACGTATTATCAAGGGCGGTTGTTAAAAATTTTAGAAACGGAAGTTGTCTCTGGCTGCGAGGGCTGTCCGGGAACAGTTGTCCGGTTCGTCCCTTCCGGCTTTGTTGTCCAGACCGGGGAGCAGGGCCTTTGTGTGAAAAAGGTCCATTGGGCTTCAGGCAAAGCCATGCGGGCGCAGGATTTTATCCGGGGGCACCGGCTTGAACGGGGAACGCGGTTTTAACGGTCTGGTTTCGTCAGGCCGGCTTGTTTTTTCCAGAAACCACCTTGTACCGCCTTCGCAAGACCCCGGGCATGCCCGGGGATGAAAGCGAAAGGTTAACAAGGGGTTCTGCTTCGGGGATGTCCGCACGCATGTTAAGACGTCAAATCATTCCATGTCGCGAATTGTTTGTAAGTATCACGCCTTCGGGCCCGGGTTCTCTTTTTGATAATAAATCAGACTTTCTACTATGATTATTTTTTTTATAGGAACAATGTGCATTGTTGTTGGACTGGGAACGATCGCCTGGTTCATGTGGAAAGAGAAAAAGGTCGAACAGTCTGTCCGGAGGCGTGCGTCACCGGTCTACAATCAGCCGGTTACGACGTCTGAATTGTTGACCCGGGTGGGGATCCGCGCGGAAGAAGCGTCTGTCAAGGCAGGGAAAGGCGCCCCTTCCCAGGAGGCGGCGGACGTGTTGTCTGAATATGAGGGTGTGGCCACGGAGGACATTAACCGGGCCCTGGAGTTGTCGATTCTGCACGATGATTTGGACCGGAAATTGCGCGAGTGTACCGAGCAGCACCATCATTTGAAAGCGTTGATAACGGACAAGAAAAGGATCATTAAAAATACCAGCGCAGCGCTGCGCGGTGAACGCCGTTCCATTCAGGAATTTGATCATATTCGCAATCATCTGAATGATGGGATCGCCCGGGCTAAAGAAGAGCGGCTGGCTCTTCAGGAGAGGCTGAAGGAGAAGGAGCAGGAGGCCCGGGAGTGTTTGGACAATGTGAATCTTCTGGAGGAGAACATCAAACAGAGGGAAAGCGCTTTTCGTGACGCCGAGATCGGGATCAAAAACTGCCGGCTGGACGTGCAGATGGCCCAAAAGAAAGCCGCGGAGGTGGAAGAGAAGATCCGAGAGAAAGAAAAACTGGTGGCAGACAAAAGCGAGAAGCTTTTGAATCTTATTGCGCGTATTAAGGAGAAAGGCGAGGATGCAATTGCCTTTGTCCGGAAACAGCTTGGCGTGGATATCCGGATGTGGGAGGAGGAATTATTAAAGCCTCCGGTTGAGGCCCTGCAGGAGGCGGAACTGGCCGCTGAGGCGGCCGGGCCGGTTGCGGCTGACCTCCAGGCGCCCGCAGGTGACGGGCAGCCTGCCGGGCAGGAAACGCCAGCGGAAGGCGAACCGGCCGCCGTCAGCTCGGGCGGGGATGAGGCGCTCGCTGAAGTACGGAATATCGGGATTATCGCCCATATTGACGCCGGCAAGACCACGACGACCGAACGGGTGCTTTATTATACCGGCGCTATTCACAAAATGGGGACGGTCGACGAAGGCAACGTGACGATGGATTGGATGGAACAGGAACAGGAGAGGGGGATCACGATCACGTCAGCTAACACGACCTGTTTCTGGAAGGGGAAGAAAATTAATGTTATCGATACCCCGGGACACGTGGATTTTACCGTGGAAGTCGAGCGGTCGCTGAAGGTCCTGGACGGGGCGGTCGTTGTGCTTTGCGCCACGAGCGGGGTCCAGTCTCAGACCGAAACCGTCTGGCGGCAGGCGGACCGGTACCATGTGCCGAGGATTTTCTTTATAAATAAAATTGACCGTATGGGAGCGGATTTTTTCCGTGTTCTGCAGCAGATTGAGGACCGTATCGGAGCCAACGTGGCCGCTGTTCAGATCCCGGACGGGACAGAGGATCAGTTTAAAGGCATTGTAGATGTGATCCGCATGAAATATATCCATTATTTAGATGAGGAAGGCCTGAAATTGGAAGAGCAGGACATCCCGCCCGCGTTGCAGGAAAAAGCAAAGGAGGTCCGCCGGACTCTTCTGGAAAGGCTGTCCACATGCGACGATATTATTATGGAAAAGCTGCTGTCGGAGCAGGATATCCCGGCGGAAGAGATCATCCCGGCCATCCGGCGGGGCGTTGTAAAGAATGCCTTTTTCCCGGCCCTGGTGGGAACCGCTTTGCGAAACCGCGGCGTGCAGAAAGTTTTGGACGCGATCGTTGATTACCTCCCCTCTCCCCTTGATGTGCCCCCGGTGGCCGGAACGCATCCCAGGACAGGGGCCCCCGTCCAACGTCATCCGTCCGCGAAAGAACCTTTGAGCGCCCTGATTTTTAAAATCGCCTCGGACCCTTACGTGGGGAAATTGTTTTACACGCGGGTTTATTCCGGCGTCATTGAATCCGGGAAGACGATCTACAATTCTTCCCTTGAGAAAAGGGAACGGGTGGCCAAAATCGTGATGATGCATGCCAACAAACAGGAAATCATATCCCGCGCGGGCGCCGGCGAGATCGTCGCCCTGGTCGGCTTGAAAGAAGCCAAATCCGGGAATACGATTTGTGCCGAAGACAATCCGATTCTGCTGGAAAGCATCCTGGCTCCGGAGCCGGTTATTTCTATGGCGATTGAACCGCAGACCAAGGCGGACCAGGACAAGATGGGGTTTATTTTAAAGAAGTTCCTGGACGAGGACCCTTCCCTGCGGGTGTCGTATGACCATGAAACCGGCCAGACCTTGTTGTCCGGGATGGGCGAACTGCATCTGGAAATTATTATTGACCGGATGAAACGCGAGCATAATTTAGATACCAATATCGGGCGGCCCCAGGTGGCCTACCGGGAAACTATTAAGGAAAGCGTGGACCATGTGGAAGGGAAATTTATTTCCCAGACCGGCGGCCGCGGGCAGTACGGGCACTGCGTGATTGATATTGCTCCCAGTGAAAAGCCTGGTGACGGCATTAAGTTTATTGACAAAATCAAGGGCGGGGTGATTCCCCGGGAATACATTCCTTCCATAGAGAAAGGGATCCGGGCGGGGGCGACCAGCGGTATTCTGGCCGGGTACCCGGTGACGGATTTTACGGTCACCTTGGTTGACGGGTCCTTCCATGAGGTAGACTCCAGCGACATCGCCTTTCAGCTGGCCGCTAAAACCGCGCTGAAAGAAGGGTTGCGCCGCGGGAAATCGGTTTTTCTTGAGCCGGTCATGAAGCTGGAATGTTCGGTCCCGGAAGAATTTATTGGCGCGGTCATTGGAGATTTAAACAGCCGGCGGGCCAGGATCGTCAATATGGGGGTTCAGGGGAAACAGAAAACCGCCCTTTGCGATGTCCCCTTGTCAGAAATGTTTAATTACGCGAATGCCCTGCGTTCCCTGACGCAGGGGCGCGCGTCGTTTTCGATGGAGCCCAATTTCTATTCGGAAGTCCCCTTCCATCTGGCGGAGAAAATTAAAGCGGAGCGGGAAGAATTGATGAAAAGAAAGCAGGCCGCTTTATAAAGGGGTCTCCTGACGCGGGGTCTATACGGAAGACGGGGAAGATATCTTTTCTGGGCGGGGTGATCTCCTGATTTTTTGTTTGCATGATATTCCCTTTATGATATAATTCGTTGACTTTAAGGGTGGAGCCTGTGGAGAGGACCGTTGGCGGGAGGGCTTTGGGATCCGCCGGCAGGGATTTGATATTATAAATCGTTTAAAAGGAATTATTTGAATTATGCCAGAGTTACGGAAAGATCCGGTGGTCGGGCGTTGGGTCATTATATCAACGGAGCGGGCCAGGCGTCCGGGGACGATTATTGACCCGCAGCGCGAGGCCATGGACGATGATAATGCGCCCTGCCCTTTTTGTCATAACCAGGATCCAGAAATATACGCCATTCCCAACGATGACCCCCGCGTGGCCAGCCCCTGGAAAGTCCGGGTCACCCCCAGCGGGACCCCGCTGTTAAAAATGGCACCGCAGTTTAAACGCCGGGGCCACGGGCTTTATGATGTTATCAATGATTACGGGGTGCATGAAGTCGTCATTGAAACGCCGGAACATATCGCCAATATGGCCGATTTGAGCGAAGCGCAGATCAGCGCCGTGTTTCAGGTCTACAGAACCCGTATGCGGGAATTGAGTAAGGATAAAAATTTTCTTTATGTGATCGCTTATAAAAATTATGGCTGGGCGGCCGGAAGCCGCAATATCGGACATTCCCGCTCCCAGATTATCGCTTCCCCTGTTAACCCGTTGGCGGTCAAGGGAAAGATGGTCGGCGCCAAAAAATATTTTGATTATCATGACCGATGTTTGTTCTGCGATTTAATCCGGCAGGAAAGCAAGGACAGAACCCGGGTGGTGACGGAATCAGAGCATTTTATCGCCGTCACCCCGTATGCTCCGCGTTTTTCATTTGAGATATGTTTGTTGCCTAAGGAACATCAATGTGATTTTGTCAAGGGGGTTGCCGGGAAGGAAGGGGATTTGGCGAAGATTTTTAAAGAGGTCCTGACCCGGCTCAAAGTAGGCCTGGATGACCCGTCGTACAACTATGTGCTTCATACCGCTCCTTTCCGGAGTCAGGATCGCGGGGTCCGTTGGCCGACGATTGAAGAGGATTATCATTGGCATATTGAGGTGATGCCGCGTTTAACGCGGGTGGCGGGGTTTGAGAAAGGATCGGGATTTCACATCTGCTCGATCCCCCCTGAAAACACCGCGGAATTCCTGCGGGAGGTGGAACTGCCATGAGCGAAGTTCGGAGAGATCCTATTATCGGCCGTTGGGCGATCGTGGCGGACAAGGAGGAGTCTTGGGGCGCCGACCGTTATGATAAGGAAGTCCACGAGCGCAAGCACAAAGCCATCTGTCAATTTTGCCCGGGGCGGGAGAGTCAGACGCCGCCGGAAGTTGATGCGAATCGCCATCCCGGGTCGGGTCCGAATCAACCCGGCTGGACGGCTCGCGTTGTTTCGAATAAGTTCCCTGCCTTGCGCATCGAAGGGCAGCTGGACAAACGGGGGTATGGTCTCTATGATGTTTCTACCGGCATCGGCGCGCATGAAGTCTTGATCGAAACGTCGGATCATGACCGGGATTTGGCGGATCTGTCTGTTAACGAAATCGTGGGCGTCCTGCGGCTTGCTCAAAACCGGTCGATCAGCCTGGCCAAGGACAGGCGGTTTAAATATATCATGCTCTTTAAAAATTACGGGCAGTCCGCCGGGACGACCATTGAACATGCGCACAGTCAAATCATCGCTCTGCCGCTTGTACCCCGGGATGTCCTCGAAGAACTCGAAGGCTCGCTGGATTATTTTAAATTCCGCGGCCGGTGCATTTATTGCGATATCATAGACCAGGAACGGCAAGAGAAGGAACGGATTGTCGTGGAGAACGACGCGTTTATCTCTTTCTGCCCTTATGTGCCGCGGTATCCTTTTGAGACGTGGATTCTGCCGACGGAGCATACTTCGGATTTCTGCTATTTGTCCGATCATGACCGCTATCAGCTGGCGGCTGCTTTGCGGGAGGTCTTAAAGAGGATGAAGAAAACGCTGAACGACCCGTCGTATAATTTTTATCTGCATGTTCCGCCGGTGAATTATCAGGAGAATCAGAGTTATCACTGGCATATCGAGATCGTGCCGCAGCTGAGCCGCGTGGCCGGTTTTGAATGGGGGACCGGCTTCTATGTCGTACACACCGAACCAGGAGTGGCGGCGGAAGCCCTGCGCCATAACCCCCCGGATTGATATCTGGCGTAAACAGCAAGACAAATTAATGGATAAACATAATGAAGGAGGAGGACGATGGCAATTAAGGTGGGTATTAATGGTTTTGGAAGAATCGGCCGATTGGTGTTCCGGGCCGCTATGCAGGATGCGAATGTGCAGGTCGTCGGGATTAACGACCTGTTTGACGCCGAATATTTGGCCTACATGCTGCAGTATGATTCCACCCAGAGGGCCTTTCAGGGAGAGATCAAGGTGGACGGCAATCAGCTGATTGTCAATGGGCAAAAGATCCGTGTCACGTCTGAAAAGGATCCGGCGAGTTTGAAGTGGAATGAAATCGGCGCCGACTATGTTGTGGAATCGACCGGCCTTTTCACTGTCATGGAAACGGCGGGAGCTCATCTTAAAGCGGGGGCTAAGAAAGTTATCATATCTGCCCCGTCTAAAGACGCGCCGATGTTTGTTATGGGCGTGAACAACAAGACATACAAAAAAGACATGAATATCATTTCTAATGCGTCCTGTACGACGAATTGCCTCGCACCGGTCGCCAAGGTCTTGCATGATAACTGGGGTATTGTTGAGGGGCTTATGACAACCTGCCATGCGGTGACAGCCACACAGAAGACGGTGGACGGCCCTTCCAAAAAAGACTGGCGCGGGGGCCGGGGGGCGTTCCAGAATATCATCCCGTCTTCCACGGGTGCCGCGAAAGCTGTCGGCAAGGTTATTCCGGAACTGGACGGTAAACTGACGGGGATGGCTCTGCGTGTGCCTGTGGCGGATGTTTCCGTTGTGGATTTGACCTGCCGTTTGGCCAAACCGGCTAAGTATGACGAGATTAAAGCGGCCATGAAAAAAGCCGCCGCCGGGGACATGAAGGGTATTCTCGGGTATACCGAAGATGCCGTGGTTTCCAGCGATTTTATCGGCGACTCTCGCACGTCCATTTTTGACGCTGACGCGGGCATCGCTTTGAACGACACCTTCGTCAAAGTCGTGTCCTGGTACGACAATGAATGGGGATATTCCTGCAAGGTTGTTGATTTGATTAAATACATAGCTTCTGTTTAAACGTCGATGAGGCGGATGTTTTTTCTTGGGGGAGCGGCGCAAGGGCCGCTCCCCTTTCCTTTTCGGGACGGGGGAGCCAAAAGAGAAAAACATTTGCCTTGTCAAAGGGTTTTCGGCTTATTAGAATAAAAAGCCCCTGCGTTTATCCGTTTCCGCCGAAGGCCACGGACAGGCCCGTGAATGCGAGAGGTTAATAAGGCCTTCGGCTTCAGGGATATTCGCACGTCTGTTAACACGTTAGATCATCCCGGCGAAGCGAATGGCTTATAGGGCCCAAGGGGAGCCTGTTTTTGACTCGGAATCATCAGTTTTTGCCTGGCCGGTCATGACGAGGCTTGAGCCGGGCCGGGGGGCCGGGGGGAAGGCAAACAGGAAGGTGGACCTCGAACTTGAAAAATGAAAACCAGCGACTGAAAATGCTTTTAGATCAACTTCAAAAACAGGTCGCCCGTCAGGAGCATGACTTGCGGGAAGCGGCCCGTTTCAAACAGCATTTCATCGCCAGGGTGTCGCATGATTTGCGGACACCCATGACCGTGATCCACGAGAGCCTTTCGCAGTTGGATGACCGTCTGTTTGGAGAAATCAACCAGGAACAGCGCACCTTCTGCCGTTGGCTTTGCTGAACGTAGATCGTCTTTCGGCCTGTATTAACCAGTTTATTCAGGAGGCAACAGATGGGTGACCGTTGAGTCGGAACGGTTAAGGGTGGTTTAATCATTAAAAGGGAGGACAGGAAGGATGCCGTGTCATCAACCAGAAAAAACAACGAGTCCCTATATTATTGTTAAAGCTTCAAAAATTCATAATAAGGGGGTCTATGCCAAGACTTCCATTCCAGCCGGGACAAAAATTATTGAGTATGTAGGGGAAAAAATATCCAAAGCGGAAGCTCAGCGGCGGGCGGAAATTCCCCTGGGGCGGCATAAAAAGAATCAAAAAAACGGCGCTGTTTATATCTTTGATTTAAATAAAAAACAGGATTTGGACGGTGATGTCCCTTATAATACGGCCCGGTTCATTAATCACGCGTGCGAGCCCAACTGTGAAGCCGAGAATGTCCGGGGGCATGTTTGGATCATTTCTATTAAAGATATTCAGCCGGGGGAAGAGCTCACGTATAATTACGGGTATGATTTTGATGAATATGAGGATCACCGGTGCAATTGCGGGTCCGAAGGCTGTGTGGGGTATATCCTGGATAAGAAATACTGGCCCCGGCTGAAGAGACGGCAGAAACGGGAACAAGGGATGGCCTCGCTCCCGGGTTGATGTCCTCGCCTGTTTAAGGATTTTATTCGTGCGAAAACTCTCCCATCAGGAAATTGTTGAACGTCAAACCATGCGGAGCCGTGAAGCGGCACTCCCCGTGACGGTTGTCTGCGTGAATATCCGGAGTTTGTATAATGTGGGGTCGATCTTCCGTTCTGCGGACGGCGCAGGGGTGGAAAAAATATGGCTGTGCGGAATCACCGGCTGCCCCCCTCATCCCGGGATCTGTAAGATTGCGCTTGGCGCGGAATCCCGGATTCCTTGGGAATATCATTCTGACGCGTTGAGTGTGGTCCGTGGGTTAAAACAATCCGGATACCAGATTGTCCTTTTGGAACAGATGGATAGCAGTGTGGAATATCATCAATTTCAGCCTTCGGGCCCGGTGGCGTTAGTCATCGGCAATGAAATTGAGGGGATTGATGAACAGGTGGTCCCCTGGGCGGATGCCGCCGTTGATATTTATATGGCGGGGATCAAAAATTCTCTTAATGTCGGCGTGGCTTTCGGGATTGTCGTTTATCATTTGCGGGCCCGGCTAAAAGGTTGACAAATTAAATATTGAATGGTAAACTTTATGGTGGATCAAGATTCACGCCCCGGGAAAGGGGATAATTTTTTGCTTATAAAATTAACCATTCAAATATTTACAGATACATTGATTGTGATGAAAACTCAAAGGCTCGCCATAATTTTTCTGCTTTTAATGGGGATTCCTTTTAAGCAGGGGAGATTAAAGGTCGTCCAAGCCATACTAAAAGGAAGGGACTTTTTTAAAGGAGGTTTTTATCCGGAAAAACATGTGTTTTGAAAAGAGTAATTATATTCAACGATTTATTTTAAAACCGGGAATACGCCATTTATAATATAAAAAATCACCCAGAAAGGGAGTGTGAGCCATGATGAAACAAGGCTGTCGTAAACAGGGCTTTTATGCTTTGATCTTGACTCAGTTTTTAGGCGCGTTTAATGATAATGCTTTCAAACTTGTCATCGCTTTTATTGCCGTGGACCATTTCGCTCAACAGCAAGGCGGGTCTTTGTATCTGTCCCTTTCCGGGGCCATTTTTGTTTTGCCCTTTTTGCTGTTCTCGACTTATGCAGGGTATTGGGCGGACCGTTTCAGCAAAAAACAGGTCATCGTGGCGACGAAGGCTTTGGAGCTGTTCATTATGGTGCTTGGCTTTTTTGCGTTGAAAGATGGCGGGTTTGCGTTGATGCTGACCGTCCTGTTTTTCATGGGATTGCAGAGCGCCTTATTCAGCCCGTCTAAATACGGGATCCTCCCGGAAATTCTGGAAGAAGAAAAACTTTCCGAAGGTAACGGGCTTATTCAATTATGGACGTACGCCGCCATTATTTTGGGCCAGGCCGGGGGAGGATATCTTGTTTACGTGACGCAACCGGATGTGTACCACACCTCTTGGGTTTTTATGGCCTGTTCCGTGATCGGCCTTGCGGCCAGCTTCTTTGTTTGCCCGGTGCCGGCTTCCGGGGCCCGGCGGGCGTTTGAATGGAACATGTGGAAAGACGTTTCCGTTAACCTGAAGTTGATCAGGACCAACCGCACGATTTATCTTTCCATCCTGGGGCTTTTATTTTTTGGGTTCCTGGGCTCGTTGTTTCATCTGAATATCCTGCTTTATTCCAGAAAAATTATGCAGATTGATCATCTGGCGACAAGCATCCTTTTGATCGTCCTCGCCGCCGGGATCGGAGCCGGCAGTATCCTCGCCGGAAAGTTTTCTGATGAAAAAGTAGAACTGGGGCTGGTCCCTTTAGGCGCAATCGGCCTGGTTGTCTTTTCGCTTAAACTCGGGTTTGTTTACCATTCTTATGTCGCTGTCGCTGGGACGCTGTTTTGTTTGGGGCTGTCCAGCGGGTTTTACATGATCCCGTTGAACACCCTGATTCAACAGGAAAGCCCCAAAGACCGGAGAGGCCAGTTTTTGGCGGTAAATAATTTTTTGTCTTTCTCCGCCATCCTTGTGGGATCTTTGGCGATTTATGTTTTCCGGGATATCTTTCATTTTAATGCCGCCCATATTTTTGTGGTCGCGGGACTTTTGACGGCCTGCGGCGCGGTTTATATCTGTCGGCTGCTTCCTTATGCCCTGGTCCGTTTCGTGGTTTGGCTTCTTACGCACACGATTTACAGGATACGCGTGGTTCATAAAGAGAATGTGCCTTCGCAAGGCGGGGCGTTGTTGGTGAGCAATCATGTTTCGCTGGTGGATGCTCTGGTCATTCTGGTTTCGATTCAGCGCCCTGTCCGGTTTATGATTGGCCGGGATGTCTATAAGACAAAAATTTTTAACCCGCTCTTCCGCCTGGCTAAGAGCATACCGATCTCAAGCGCCGACGGGCCTAAAGAACAATTGAAGTCCTTGCGCTTGGCCCGGGAAGCGGTGGAAAACGGGGAGTTGGTGTGCATTTTCGCGGAAGGCCGTTTGACCCGCATCGGCAATATCCTCAAGTTTAATAAAGGCCTGGAATACATCATGAACGGCATTGACTGCACGATCGTGCCCGTGCATCTGGACCGCATCTGGGGCAGTATTTTTAGTTTTGAAGGAGGTCGTTATTATTACAAGATCCCTAAAGTTATCCCTTATCCTCTGACGGTGACGTTCGGGAAGCCGCTGCCGGCCAAGACAACAGCCTTTGAGGTGCGGAATCGGGTGAGAGAGTTGGGGGCCGATGCGTTTCCTTACCGGCTTGAGGAGCGTTGGACATTGCCGGAAGCCTTCTGGCGCGAAGCCCGGTATCATCCGGATCAGTTTTGTATGTCTGATTCCGGAGGACGGGTTTTGTCTTACGGCCAGGCCCTGGTGGCGGCTGTTTCCCTGTCTGACAGATTAAAATCCCGGTTTCAAAAGGAGAAGTTTGTTGGTATTTTGATCCCTCCTTCAGTCGGGGCGGCCCTGGTGAATATCGCCGTGTCCATGCTGAGAAAAGCTCCGGTTAATATGAATTATACAAGCTCGGGAGAGGCGCTGCGCTCCATCGTTCAGCAGTGCGGCATGCGGACCGTTATCACCTCACGGAAATTTGTCGAGAAGACCGGTGTCGAGATCCCCGCGGAGCCGCTGTTTATCGAGGACGTGTTGTCTTCCATCCGGTTGAAACATAAAGCGCTGGCGGTCTTTAAGTCCATTATTTATCCCCGGTGGATTTCGTTTCAGATGATTTTTGGCCGCAGAAGAAACCGTTCGATCGATGATTTGGCCACAATCATGTTTACCAGCGGCAGCACGGGTGACCCCAAAGGGGTGATGCTGACTCATGCGAATATCACAAGCAATCTCGAGGGGCTTTATCAGGTTTTTAATGTTGACAGCCGGGACACGGTGCTTGGCATTTTGCCGTTTTTCCATTCCTTTGGCTTTACGGCGGCCCTCTGGTTTCCTCTCGTTTGCGGGATGGGTGTCACCTATCACGCCAATCCTCTGGACGCCAAAGTGGTCGGGGACTTGGCCCGCAGGTATCGGGCCACGATTATGATGTGTACGCCAACGTTTCTGAGCGCGTATACCCGTCGCTGTAAGGCAGACGATTTTAAGAGTTTGAGGCTGGTGGTCGTGGGGGCGGAAAAATTAAAACAGAGTATCGCGCAGGCTTTTCGTGAAAAATTTAACCTCGAACCGATGGAAGGGTACGGGTGTACAGAATTGTCCCCTATTGTTTCCCTGAATCTGCCGGACTATGAGGACAAAGGCCCGGTTCAAAAAGCTCACAAACCAGGAACCATCGGCATGACTTTGCCGGGGGTTGCAGTGAAGATCGTGGACCAGGAAACCGGGCAGGGCAAGGGACCGGATGAGGAAGGGCTCCTCCTGGTTAAGGGGGCGAATGTCATGAAAGGGTACCTGAATCAGCCGGAAAAGACGGCCGCGGTTATCCGCGATGGTTGGTATATGACCGGTGACGTCGCTAAGCTTGACGAAGATGGGTTTATTACGATCACAGACCGCCTGAGCCGGTTTAGCAAGATAGGGGGGGAGATGGTCCCCCACATTAAAGTGGAAGAGAGGATTCATATGGCTTTAAAAGCGGAGGAACCGGTTTGCGTCGTGACCGCTGTCCCGGATTCCAAGAAGGGCGAACGCCTGATTGTGCTGTGCCGGGCTGCGTTGGATGCGGATCGTGTCCTGGAAGAGCTCAACGCTTCGGACGTCCCTAAGCTGTGGATCCCGGCCCGCACCGCGTTTTATCGTGTGGAGGATTTCCCTTTGTTAGGTTCCGGAAAATTGGATTTAGGAGCGGTCAAGCGTTTGGCTTTGTCCTTGACACAGGAGGAGGGAACCCTATGACACTCCCGCAACCTTTGCATTGCGTTGTGCGCGCTGCCGACGGACAGGATGTCCATTATGACCATTACCGCTTCGGGCATAAAAAGGCGGTGATCATTGCCCACGGTTTTTTTAACAGCAAGGAAGCGGTTTTGCTTAAACGCCTGGGCCAGGCTCATCACGACCAGTATGATGTGATTATCATGGATTTCCGCGGACACGGGAAAAGCCGGGGGCTTTTTTACTGGACGACCAAAGAGCCTATGGACTTGGAAGCGGTTCTCCGGCAGGCAGCGCGGGACTATGACCGGCTGGGGGTGATCGGTTTTTCCTTGGGCGGGGCCATCAGCCTGATTGTCGCCTCCAGGACGGATCTCATTCATAGCCTGATTTCGGTGAGCGCGCCGACGGAATTTGAAAAAATCGACTACCGTTTTTGGGAGTTAAACGTGGAAATGGATATTGTCTATAATCTCATCGGCGACGGGCGGATCGGGAAAGGGGTGCGCCCGGGGCCGTTCTGGCTTAAGAAAGAAAAGCCGGCGCAGGTCGTCCCCAAGATTGTTATTCCGGTCTTTTATATACACGGGGACGCTGACTGGCTTATTAAACCCTGGCACGCGCAGGTTTTGTTTGATAAAACAAACGCTTCTAAAAAAATGCTGCTTGTTAAGAACGGCCCGCATGCGGAATATCTGATCAAAGAGAACGAAAAGGAAACCGTGGCGGCGATGCGGGCCTGGTGGCAGAAGACGCTGTGAGCGAGCCCTTCTGCGGCGGGGGCTGTTTGTGAATTCGGGGAATCGTTAAAGAGAGGAGTGTATATGAAGTCCTGGATGATAGTGGGGGGGCAGGTGATTTTTACGATCTTGATGTACGGTATGGGCGCTTTATTTTTCGGCCTGGCTCTGGTTCCGGGGCTGACGCTGGTTTTCAGGGCCTGGGAGGCAACGGCAATGACAACGCCTTTTGTGCGCATGTTTTTTCTGGGATGCAGCCTCGCTTCGGGGTATTTTATTTTTGGCCTCACCCTGATCCTGTTGGTCGGCGCTTTCCGCACCGTGTTCCGGCTGCGCCTTCAAGAAGGCAATTATCCGTTATTCTCCGGGCAGGCTCTGCAGTGGGCTTTTATCAGCTCCCTATATCTCATGATCAATTTTACATTTATCGATTTTATCCTGTTGACCCCTTTTGCGAACCTGTTGTTCCGGCTGCTGGGCGCTAAACTCGGACGGAATGTGCAGTTTAATTCTAAATTCGTGTTTGATGCCACGCTTCTTGAGATCGGGGATAATACCGTGGTGGGCGGCGGCGCCATCATCATCGGGCACATCGTGGAGAGGGGGCTGTTGAAGCTTAAGAAAGTGAAGATCGGCAGAAATGTGACGATCGGATCCCACGCCACGATTATGCCGGGCTGTGAAATCGGAGACGGGGCTATTATCGGTGCCAGCGCAGTTCTTTTGAAGGACACCCAAGTCGGGCGAAGGCAAATCTGGTTCGGGATACCGGCGGAGGAAATGAAACGTGCCAGCCTGAAAGACGCCCAGACCCAGCCGGGATAGGGCTTTTTAAGAGTGTTGCTCCAGGAGTCGTTTGAGTTTCCTTCGGAAATTTCCCGGCAGGGAGGGAAAAGAAAACAGATGGGAATCCCCGGGGCCGGGATAATGCGGGAAAATTTTTTTGAGCGCCACGATTTGTCGGCGGGAGTAACCATAGGCGCGGCATATTTTTAAGGGCGTGTGGACAAAAAACATTTTCCAAGGCGGGAGAAAATGGTCCAGCCCTTCGGACATGAACCGGGATGTTTTTTTATATGACAGCATTTTTGTCCTCTTGGCTCTTTGGGCGAGTCGTTGTCCCGGTCTTTCCCTTACGTGGGGTATGGGGGGGGCTTTCAAACCTGTTGGATTCCAGGCAGGCCCGGATTTACGTCCGGCTGCGGTGCACGATAACCCATAAATTGTTGGGGGATATTTTCAGGATTTTACAAATAAGGATCGAAGGCATTTCTTCTATTTCGCGCAACAAGAAAGCGTCCTGATTAATCCGCAGTAATTTCTGCAGGCCGGCCCGAAGCACAATCCAGAATTCTTTGTTTTCCAGTATTTCTGCCGGGTTGGGAATCCAGGAGGAAGGGGACTGCTTGGGGTGGCCAGTGATATCGAAGAAGCGGTTGACCGTTTCCTCGTTTTCCTGAAGGGCGGAAACCGGTTTCTCCCGGTAGGCCCGGCGGATGGGGTCAATGATTTTGTGCTTCAGGATACCGACGAGCCATGTCCGTTCGGAAGATTTCCCTGTGAAAGAATCTGTGGCTTTATGCGCGGCTAAGAAAGTTTCTTGTACAAGATTTTGGGCGTCATCCTCATCTCTGAGGCGGCTCAAAGCATAACGGTAAAGATAATTCCCGTAAAGATCGCCCCAGAGGGAAGGATCAGATCGGGAGTTCTCGGATAAAACCATGTCTTTGCCCCCACGGGGAGGAAGACATTAACAAAAATTGTTTTGGGGCGCAATACATTTTTGGGATTAACGAGAACAAATGGCGCTGCCGGGTGTTAATAACGCCATGAATTCATGTAATTAATAAAGGCAATGCTTTATTTTTATAATTTTCTATACTATTATAAATGTTAATATATTTAATTTTAAGGAAAGGGGGGGGGGATGGCGGATAAGATAAAATTGTTAATGGTTGACGACGAAAAGGATTTAACGATGATTATGAAATCGAACTTGGAGTTTAGCGGGAAATTTGAAGTTGTGGCTTCGAATGATCCATTGAACGTTGAAGCCCTGGTTGAAGCCGAAAAACCGGAAGTCATTTTGTTGGATGTTGTGATGCCCCAGCGTAAGGGAAGCGATATCGCTTTAGCCTTAAAGCAGAACCCGCAAACCCAACATATCCCCATCATTATGGTTTCTGGCCGCGGCGAGATGGTTTACCATAAAAAGCAGGATACTTTTAAATGGGAGCCGAACCGGCGTGTTGTCGCCGAAAGAGGTTCTTTGCCGGAAGGGCGCAGCGCCGAAACTTTGAGTGAAGCGTACGGGGTGGATGATTATATCGCCAAGCCTTTTGCGACGGAATTGCTGATACAGGTGATAGAAGAGGTGCTGGAAAAGAAGAGGAAAAATTCAGAGCCGCAGGAGGAAGGAAGTCCTGATTTCTAGCCCTTCCAGGAAAACGGGAAGAGGTCTTGGCCTGACGGGAAGGGGAATCTCTGTCTTAGAGAGTGTGCTTATTCTGAAGGGAAGCAGAAAAAACAAAATTTCAGCACTGCGTTTAGAAGGGGTTGAGAGTATAATGAGGCAGGCGTTGCAGAAACGGTTTGGGTGCCGAGGGTTCTTCAGCCGTTCATGCTATTGTTCCCCCTAACGCAAGTACAAAACAAGAATAACCATGCCGTTATTATCAAAACAATACAGTCTTGGGCGCCCCGAGGGCATGCGTGCCAGCCGTTCTATTGTTGGTATCAGAACGGTGGCGTTTTTGCTTTTTATGTCCAATCTTATTGTCCTGGCCCTGCAGTATGCTTTGCCATATTTTATCCATAAACAGCTTTTCCCCTGGCTGATTCCTTTTGTTTCCACCCTGGCCGTGTTTCCGTTTGATTTTTATCAAACATACCTCGTCGACCACTGGACCGCGCATGTGGGCTGGATCGTTTTTATTATGATCTGCTCCTGGGGGATTTTTGAGCGCCGGCAGTGGGCGCGGATGTCTTTTATCGTGTTGGGGATTATTCATTGCATCATTCTATCCATGATTGTGGTGATGAAACTCAGCCATTGGTATGTGGTTATGCTGCAGTATTGCTTCCGTCTTTATTTCAACCTGGTCGCGGTCGGATCTTATGTCGGGTTCTTAACGATGCAGGAAGTCCGGAGTCAGTTTGTTTCTGATTTTGTATTTAAAAAAATTGTTTTTGTGATGAAGAAATTCCTGGGACAGCACGCGCCCTTGGCGAACGCCAAGGGGTATTATAATTTAGCCTTGGCGTATCGTCATTTGGGGCGCTATCCGGATGCTCTGCATTTTTTAAAACGGGCCATCGCGGAAGAGCCCCGCAGAGTGGAATTTGTTTTCGAGACCGGCCGGACGTATTTGATGATGAAAAATTGGTCGGAGGCAGTTAAGCTGTTCCGGCAGACCATTGCGCTGGATCCCCTTCACCCGCAGGCGTATGTTTTTATGGGGCGTGCGCTTTTAAGCCAGGGCTGCGCGCTGGAAGCGGCTGAGGCGTTCCGGAAGGCTTGTCATATCCGGGGATCTGAAAGCGAAGTTTATTATGACCTGGGCGTTGCTTATCAAAAAGCCGGGAGGATGGCGGACGCGGAACACTCTTTTCAGGACGCGATCAAACACGGCTATAAGGCGGCGGACCTTTATCGGCGGCTGGGAGATATCCAGATGGAGCATTTAGAGAAATTTGAGGAGGCGGGGGCGTCTTTCGCGAAAGCAGTGCGTTTGGAACCTCAGAATATCCAGGCTCTTTTTTCCTTGGGCCTGGTTGCTCTTAAGCTTTCAAAATATAAGGAAGCCATCCGTTCTTTTAAGGATATCCTGGCCGTGGAGGCTGACCACACGCAGGCCCATTATCAGCTGGGTTTTGCTTATGTCAAGATAGAAGATTTTGATTCTGCAAAAAGAGAATATCAATTTTTGCTGACGGTTGATAAAGATTTGGCTGAAACCCTGAAGTTGCTGTTAAAATAAAACCGGGTTTTTTGTCTGGGGTCATTGAAATTGTAGGATATGAGAAGGGATGGAATTTTGCTTTGGGCGCTGTCCGGCTTAATAGAAGAAATGAAACCTTTCGAAAGGGAAGGGGGCTGGTCTTCGTCCTGGTTCTGGGATATAGGCTTCTTTTCGCTTTTGGTTTTTGTTTGGCCCCTCGAGGCGAAATGGTTTTAGCCGAGCCGTTAGCTCCGGCTGGGTCTTTGTCTTCTCCTGCCGCCTTGCTCCCTTCGCCCCCTGCCCACGATGATGCCGGGCGGAATTTGGATTCGACCGATGTTCTTTTAAGGCTGTTCCCGGTGCATCGGCTTAAGGTGGCTCCCGGGCCGTATGATTGGCTGGCGGTTCATTCGGAGCCGGGACAGGATTTTAGCGATTATACCGCTTCCAGCCCGGTGCTTCCGGATGCCCTTCGCCATGTCATTTATATTGTTCTGATCGGCGATTTTGATGCGGAACGGACGCGTATCCTCGAGGAGACAGCGGAGTTTATCAGGGCCTATTACACGCTGCCGGTGAAGTTCCTGCCCGCCATCGGGAATGACGCTGTGCCGGCGGAGGCCCGGCGGGTTCATCCCCAGACCGGGGATCCGCAAATTTTGACCACGTATGTCATTGAGTCTCTCCTGAAACCATTAAAACCTGATGATGCTTTTTGCCTGATCGGGTTTGCCTCACAAGATTTGTGGCCGGGAGAGGGCTGGAATTTTGTCTTTGGCCAGGCCTCGCTTCCCGACAGGGTCGGAGTATGGTCGATTTATCGTAACGGCGATCCTCAGGAGAGCCTCGAGGCCAGAAAAGTATGTTTATTAAGGACGATTAAGACCGGGGTTCATGAAATAGGGCACATGTTTTCCATGCACCATTGTATTTTTTTTGAGTGCAACATGAACGGGAGTAACCATCGGATGGAATCGGATGCAAGGCCGGTGTGGCTTTGCCCGGTGTGCCTGAGAAAATTAATGTGGGGGCTGAACCAGAACCCTGTCCGGTGGTTTGAGGCCCTTATGGAGGTGTGTGGCAGACTCGGCCTCAAAGAAGAGGAGGCTTTTTATAGCCGTTCCATACGAGCGTTGGTTGAGCCGCATTAAGAAGAATCTGCGCTTACCGCTAAAAGGAGACGTGCTTTTTTATGTTTCCCGTGGGCTGGGCGTGCTAATATCCTGTAGAATATTAAGTTAAATATATTGTCTAAAAATATAAATCATTGTTTTGTTTAAAGAAGGAAGTGTGCTATAATTATTATAACTATAATTTTTATACCTTACTATAAGGATCATTCTTTATGGTCTGCCTGAGCAGTAAAAAAGCCCAATCTATGGTCGAGTATGTTACTGTTGCTACCCTGGTTATGATTGGCATTCTTGTCATGGGGCCTTACGTGACCCGCTCTATTAACGCTTTGTTTAAAAATATTGAAGATGATCTGGATGATTCATTTAAGGAAGAGATGGCCCAGGGTGACCCGAATATCGAAGTCCCGGAATGTTTTTGTACAAATCTTATTGATATAATATGCGGCGGCGGGCCGTGCGACCCCCGGCAGATGTATATGAAAAGAGATTGTTTCCCTGCGGGGTGTGAGATGTTTCTTCCAGGATATCCCGCGGGTGTTGAGGACTGTCAGTACCGGGATTATTGTTGTACTGACTGGGCCGAAACCGGAGTTTGCGGGATTCTTGCTGGCTGTCCGAATGGAGAGATGCAGTATCGGAATGAATGCGGAGGAGACGCGTCCGGCCCGGCCACGGTGAATTTGGTGTGCCAGCATGTCTGCGCGGGTTCGGTGGGCTGTCCTGACCCGCCTCATCCCAGTTGTATTTTTTATTGCATCGACACCGGCGGGAACATTATCACGCCCCTGATGCTGAACTTTGCGGAGTATTGTCCTGATGATCAAACCGACCTGATAGGCAACACAATAGTGACTTTTGTCCCCAACGGCGGATGCACTGACCCACCGGAGTGCCAAGCTCAATGTTATCCAGGATATGTCCCTTCCGGCACGGGTTGGGGATGTGAATGCCCACCTCATTCGCATCCGGTGGGGAATACCTGCGTGTGCGACCCCGGGTACTTCTTCCGTGACGGGTGTGCGGGATCCAGCACATGTTTGCGTGACGGATGCCCGGCAGGTCAATGTTTCGGCGTCCTGATGTAATGAATTCGTCCCTTTTTTTCCGTTGCAAGATATTCCCGTGGTTCCATAACCGGTCTGTTTTGATTCAATGAGCATTTAGTTTACATGATGCAAGGACGTGTAAATTAAAAATGCAAATTGATCCTTCAGTGCGAGTGAGCTAAACAAGCGAGTCGAAGGATCTTGGTTTCATACCCCGAAGATTGCCGTGGACCATTCAGTCCAGAGCTTGCTCTGGGGTTTATCCCCTTGATTTCATGTTTCTTATCTCCTTTGCTCTCCCGAGATCCCTTTGTTTTATCCTTCCATCCAGCCCCAGGCAATAGGACTTTTTTCTGAACGCTTCTTTAAGTTTTTTATTGTGTTTCAACACACATTGAGATATGATGTAACGGATTTGCTTCAGGATTTCTATCCCCGGACACAAAAAGCATGAGTGATTCCTATGATGCAAGCCGTTGAACGTTTTTTAGATCAATATCCCCAGCTTCGCCCCTTTGTGAAGAAAGCCTTGGAAAACAAGAATGTTGTTTTTTTGGTTTTCCTGTGTGTCCTGATTCTGTTCCCTTTTTTTTGTCCCAACACGAAGCCGTATATTTATTATAATGAACGGTTCGGGTATCAGGTCCTTATCCCCCCTTCCTGGAGAAAGTCTGTTTCGGCGGACAAGGCCGTTTTAACGTTAAAGAAACGGCAGAGTAGAAATCTTGGCCGGGCGGAGATCAAGCTGCATGTGGATGTCGGCAACCCTTACGGGACCCAGCCTTTTGATTATGCTTATTACGGCCTTCTTCCCCGGGTGAGACATATGTATGAAAAGAAGGAGGGCCGGACCTTCCGCATCAGGGATTATCCTTATACAAAAATATTCAGCGGTAAAGAATGGGGGATCTTTTCTTTTGTCCTGGATTATGACGAATTGTACGTGATTTATATAACCCAAAAAGGGGATTTTACTTATATCTTTACTTTAATTACCTCCGGGAAGAAGCAGCGTGAAACAGAGGCGGATTTTTTAGATATCGTGCGCTCTGTCTTTATCGAGCGCCGGGAACGGGTGAACGTGTTCATGGATCCCAATGCGGATGTTATTTTCTCTCACCCGTTATAATTTTGCCGCAGGCTTCCGGGGGAAAAGGCCCCTGGGTTTTTTGAGATTTTTTATCAGGATAATAAATCTATTAACGCGCGGAGGTTAGTTTTTGTTTTTTTCCCTTGTCGGGGGAAGGACAATGAGACAGAATAACCCGTAAGTTTGTTATAATAATTTATTTCAGGAGGACGGATATGTTGGCTTTCGCAATATTGCTTTTTGGCGTTATGAGCAGAATTTTTATCCACTGGCCCAACTTTACTCCGGTGATCGCGCTAGCTTTATTTGGAGGGCTTTACCTGGGCAAGAAGAGCGGCTGGATAACCCCGCTTATTCTTATGGTTATCTCGGATTTAATTCTTGGCCTGCACGAGATTGTCTTTTTTACCTGGGGCAGCGTTATCCTTATCGCCTGGCTGGGATATTCCCTGCGGGGGCGCAGGCATGTTTCAACCCTGCTGGGGGCCGG
Source organism: Candidatus Omnitrophota bacterium (assembly GCA_017995055.1). Lineage (GTDB taxonomy): Bacteria > Omnitrophota > Gorgyraeia > Zapsychrales > JANLHA01 > JAGOJP01. The sequence continues at coordinate 2,333 of JAGOJP010000006.1, read as the reverse complement.
GGTTTTAGCCGCTGTCTTATATTTTCTCATAACGAATTTCGGGGCCTGGTTGGTGATGTACCCCAAGACAGCCGAAGGATTTATTTCCTGCTATGTGGCCGCGATCCCGTTTTTCCGCAATAGTCTTTTAAGCACGGTCGTGTACACAGTTTTGTTTTGCGGTTTGTATGAAGCGGTGGCGTTTTCGGTTAAGAATACCCGCTTGGCCGCAATTTTGTTGCCCTCCCGATCATAATAGAAAGGGATCTTTCTCCAGCCGCTGGTGGAGAAAACGTGTTTTGGGGGAACCACAGACACGTCGCATTCTATGGGAAGCCGTTCTTTGAGTTCTTTTTTATTATGCCGGTCTTCGAGGGAAACCCGAAGATGAAATAGGGAAATCCTGTGTGATTCAGGAGTGGTCCCGCCGCTGTAACCGGGGCGAAGCGTTGCCCGGAAGCCAGAACACCTGCCGGTATATTCAAGTGTTTTTATGCTGCGTTAGACAGGATAGGAATACGGATATATTGAGACTAAGTAAGACGGGTGCACTCTCAATCGGTTTATCGATTGAGAGTTTTTTTTTGCACGAAAGGAGAAAAAGAATGTTTCGGAAAAACGTTTTAATTATTTTTATCGTATGTCTTTTCGGAGGGAGTCCTTCGGCCGTATTCGGCCGGGACATGGACCTGGGCGAGATCGTTATCACCGCCAGCCGTATGGAGCAACAGGCGGACGCTGTTTCATCAGACATTACGGTGATCACGCCTGAAGATCTCGCGCAATCGCCCAGCCGTTCCATGAGCGAGGTCATGGAGGAGAAGGCCGGCATATTTATGTATGAGCCCGGAACCGCTTTAAAGGTGTCGACCATCGATATCCGCGGGTTTGGAGATACCGCTAAGAATAATATTTTGTTTTTATTGAACGGCCGCAAAATGAACTCTATTGATAATTCCGGATTTGACCCGATGCAGATCCCCCTGGAAGCCATTGACCGCGTGGAAATCACCCGCGGGGCCGGCTCGGTTTTATACGGAGATAACGCGGTCGGTGGGGTTGTCAATATTATAACCAAGAAGGAAGGAGAGGGCAAAATCTCCGGGGCTTTGGGGGTCAATCACGGAAGTTATAATACGACCAGCGAAGACTTAACGGTTTCCGGGCGCCGGGGCCCGCTTTCCTATTTTTTGCTCACGAAATATTTTGATACAAAAGGCTACCGTTCCAACGGCGACCTTTTGTATAAAGATTTTGTCAATACCGTGGGCTACCGTTTTTCCGAGGATATTTCTGTGACGGTGAACACCTCATGGCATGAGGATGATTACGGCATGCCGGGAGGGTTAAATGAAGAGGAACTGCAGCGGCTGGGCCGGAGGGGCTCTGCTGATGAAGAAAATTACGCTTCGACCAAGGATAGGAATTTTCAGCTGTCCTGGGACTGGGCACCTCCCGTGGACGGCTGGGCGCGCGGGAACGCGATTGTGGACTTTAACTACCGGAACCGGGATACCTATGCCATGCTGACCAGCGAGTTTGGGGATTTCGCTACGAAACGGGGGATTGATAGTTATGGGATCAACGCGCGTTATGTCCTGGGTTCTTTGGAAGAGGACCTCCCTTGGAAAGGGGTGTTCGGGCTGGATTATTATGACGTTGATAACGATATCCTGGGGAGCGCCGGGAATTCAGACGATTTGACCATTTCCAAAAGGGAATTAGGATATTATGTTTCCGCGGAATACGGCCTGACGGACAAAATGTTCCTGTTGGCCGGGACCCGTTATCAGAAAGCGCACTACACATTTGACCAGAAAAGCGGAACCCCTTTTTACGAGAATCAGCGTCCGGATGAAAGTGTTTCCCAGATAGGGGGCCGTTATGAATATGCTCCCGGTTCCAACGTGAATGTTTCCGTCCAGCAGACATTCCGTTTCCCATCCACCGACGAATGGTACAGCTCTTTCAGCGGGCTGAACACGTCCTTGGACCCGCAAACAGGCCTGCAGTACGAAGTGGGGATCCGTCATGATTTTGACCGCGTCCTTCAGCTGGACGCTACGGCGTATGTGATGGATATCAAACATGAGCTTTTTTATGACCCTTCGATCTTTGCCAATGAGAACTACGACTCTACCCGCCGCGTCGGGCTGGAATTGGGGCAGACGGTCAACATGCTGCACTGGGTGGAGGACGATACTGTTGAGCAGTGGGATATTTTTATGAATTATACCTATTAGAACGCGACATTTAAAGATGGGTCCTATGCGTCTAAGCAGATTCCCTGGGTGCCGGTGTATCAATTCAACGCCGGGACCCGTCTTAAGTTTTGGAAATCCTGGGGGGTGTCC
>JAGOJP010000090.1 GCA_017995055.1 Candidatus Omnitrophota bacterium | reverse complement strand
AGCAATCGGCCAACCACTCCTGCATCTCTCCGCTCAATTATCCATTATCTTGACGTGACAGCTTAACCGCGAAAAACCGTATTCCAGAATGTGCCGATTTCCTTTTTTATCAGAGCAATCGGCCAACCACTCCGGCATCTCTCCGCTTAATTATCCAATATCTTGACGTGACAGCTTAACCGCGAAAAACCGTATTCCAGAATGTGCCGATTTCCTTTTTTATCAGAGCAATCGGCCAACCACTCCGGCATCTCTCCGCTTAATTATCCAACATCTTGACGTGACGGCTAAAATCAGGCGCATTTTAAAAATGCAATTTCAGAAATAGCGTAAAGCATCAAGTACAATTAATCAAGAATTATTTTCCATTACTGGCCGCCCGCTTGGCCGAAAAAAACTCGCTCATCAGCGCCCCGCATTCTTCCGCCAAAAGTCCAGCTTCAATATCAACCCGATGATTCAAGGCGGGATGGGAAGCGATTTGAAACACCGACCGGCAGGCCCCGGTTTTCGGGTCAGCCGCCCCGAACGTCACGGCCTTTATTCTCGCCAGAACCAGAGCTCCGGCGCACATGCTGCACGGCTCCACGGTGACGTACATTTTGCACCCCAACAGCCACTTGGATTTTAAATGGCTGGCCGCCTGCGTGATCGCCAGAATCTCCGCGTGGGCCGTCGGGTCCTTGAGCAATTCCACCTGGTTATGCGCCCGCGCGATAATATTATTATCCAGCGTGATCACCGCGCCGACCGGGACATCTTCTCTGTCAAAAGCCGCCTGCGCCTCTTTCAGCGCTTCCCGCATAAACATCAGGTCGTAATCCATGATCGCCGTCTTTCTGACCCTCCCCGGGACAAGGCCGGGCAGCGGTTCTCATTTCCGCCGGACAGCCCGGCGCGCGGCCGAAGGTTTCCTGGCGGGGAAGTGCATCTGAACCGTCGTCCCTTTCCGGAGGTCACTGCTCACATTCATTGTCCCGTGACAGGATTTAATCAACGTGTAAACAATCGTCAACCCGAGCCCGGAATTTTTATTACTCCCCTGCTGTTTCGTCGTAAAAAACGGGTTGATAATATGCCCCAAAACATCCTGTGGAATCCCGACACCGTCATCTTTAACTTCAATCAAGACCATATTCGTTTCGGCCTGAAAAACGGATCGTACGATAAACGTGCCGCCGGCCGACATGGACTCAACAGCATTATTGACCACACTGGTCATGATCTGATAAAAATCAATCGCGCTGACATTGATCACCGGGACATTTTTCATAAAAGACAATTGATACCGAACGCCGGCCGCACTCATTTGAGATTCTTTCTTGGCCAGCAAATCCCGGATGACCTCATGCGGATCGCATCCCGCAGACCGTTTAAAAAATTTTTTATGGCTCAAGTTATGCAGGTGCTCGGTCGTTTCGACACAATATCTGATTTGCTGTTGAACGTTGTCCAGGGTGGAACAAAGCTCGGAAAATTCCCGGAACCCGATATACTCAAAATCCTTGTCGCGGTATTTGCTCGCCATAATTTCGCATTTCTTCAAAATCCCCAGCAGAGGATTCCGCAATTCCATGGCGGTCCCGGTCAGGAAATGGTGAACCGCCTTCATCTTTTCCGACTCGATGACCAGCCGTTCCAGTTCCTGGCGCGGGCGGAGATCCCGGGCGATGGTGTGAACCGCCACGACTTTTTTATGATGGACAATCCCGGAAACCGTCACTTCGGCGGGTATGATCACCCCCTTGGCGTTCAACCCCTTCACCTCAACACGGAACTGCCCCGGCGACTTAAGACTCTGCTGGAAAACGGTCCGGAAAGGTTTTAAAGACTCGCCTAAAAGGATGGCTTTATAATGCCGGCCGATCAGGTCTGAAACCGGGATATTCAGGGTTTTTTCCGCCACAATATTGGCATACGTCACATAGCCGTTAACGTCAAAGATAAAGATGGGATCCCCGGCCCCGTCGCTGATTAAATTATAAAAATTCACGGCTTCTTTCAGCTCATTTTCCAGCATCACCATCCGGGTAATATTCCTGGCGATGGAAAGTACGCATTCCTGGCCTTCAAACGTCGTGTAGACCGCCGTTATGCTGATTGTTTCGGTTTCGCCCTTATGATTCACGCGTTCGATTTGATAAGATATCGGCTGCTGGCTGGTTTTTAAATCTTTATAATGCGTCTGCTGCCATCGCTGCGGGCTTGTTTTCTTCTTAAAAAAATCAGTGACCCTTCTCCCGAGCAATTCCTCCCGAGGCAGGCCGAGCCCTTTAACGGTCGCACTGTTGACAAAAATAATGCGGCCCTCTTTATCAATCAGCATCAATTCATCGCCGATATTGTCAATAATCTTGTGAAAAAGGGGGAAATCGAGCTGGGAAAGAAACGGCGAGACCGGGTTATCCAAGACACCGTCGGGGCGAGGAGATTGTTTGCGGTTATGTGTGCGTGCCTTCATAATCAAAGGTATAAACCCTAGAGCAAGCTCTGGATTCAATGAACCGCAGTAAGCTGCGGGGGATTATATCAACATCCTTCGGCTCGTTCGCTTTCGTTCACTCGCCTGAAGGATCAATTCGCATTTCTAATTTACACTCCCCTGATCGGGGCATTAAGTCAACATCCTTCGGCTCGTTCGCTTTCGTTCACTCGCTTGAAGGATCAATTCACATTTCTAATTTACACTCCCCTGATCGGGGCATTAAGTCAACATCCTTCGGCTCGTTCGCTTTCGCTCACTCGCCTGAAGGATCAATTCGCATTTCTAATTTACACTCCCCTGATCGGGGCATTAAGTCAACATCCTTCGGCTCGTTCGCTTTCGTTCACTCGCCTGAAGGATCAATTCGCATTTCTAATTTACACTCCCCTGATCGGGGCATTAAGTCAACATCCTTCGGCTCGTTCGCTTTCGCTCACTCGCCTAAAGGATCAATCGCATGTCTAATTTACACTCCCCTGATCGGGGCATTAAGTCAACATCCTTCGGCTCGTTCGCTTTCGTTCACTCGCTTGAAGGATCAATTCGCATTTCTAATTTACACTCCCCTGATCGGGGCATTAAGTCAAAATCCTTCGGCTCGTTCGCTTTCGTTCACTCGCTTGAAGGATCAATTCGCATTTCTAATTTACACTCCCTTTGGTCGTGTAAATTAAATGCTCATTGAATAAAAAACGCGCCTGGGAGGATTCGAACCTCCGACAACCAGTTCCGTAGACTGGTGCTCTATCCAGCTGAGCTACAGGCGCAAAGCTCAAAATATTAACACGTTTTATTTCCGGCCCAAAAGCTGAGCCCGGTCAAATCCCAGGTTCCGGACCGTAACGTCCGGCTGGACGCTATACGCCCGGCAAAAAGAAGTGACTTCCCGGATCGTCTTCAGATCGCGTTCCGCCAATTGCTGCAAAAGGAAAGCCCGGAGTTGCACTTCCAAAAGGATATCCTTGCCTAAAAGGCCGGCGCCTCTGGCTAACCGGTCACGATACACCGTGCTGGTCGCCATCGTTTTTATAGTTTTAGTTTCATAATCGTATTTATAAATATGCGAAAGCAGGACTTTCTCCTGCTCCATGCCGCTTGTTTCGCTGACTTCATCAACGACCCGGAACACCTTTCCTTCCACATGATAGCGCTTTAAAACGATAAACACATCAATAAGACGGATCAGGTCTTCGGGGATATTCATCGGCTCGTTTTGAAGACGGATGATCGCCTCACGGGACGTCAGGGCGTGAATGGTCCCGATACAGTATTTCCCCACGTTGGCGGCCGTCATCATGTCCCGGGCCTCCGACCCGCGGACCTCCCCGATCACGATGCGTTCCGGGCGCATCCGGAGGCTGTTTTTCACCAGGTCTGCGAGATCAAAGTCCTCCCCGCATTCGAGGCGCGAACAGCTGTCCTCAAAATCACTATTAAGTTCCAGCGTGTCTTCCATAATCACCATGCGGTCCCGTTGGGGGATAAAAGAAAACAGCGCGTTCAAAAGCGTGGTCTTGCCGACACCGGGGCCGCCGGCGATGATCATGTTGGCCGGGCGGATCGCCATCCCCTCCAGGTACAGCCACAACTGGGCGGCGACTTCATAAGACATCGCGCCCGTTTCAATGAGCTCAATGATGCTCAACGGGGTAGATTTGGCTTTTGTAATCGTCAGCTGCGGCCCGAAAGGGGACTTCACAATATTAACCCGGCCCTCCAGGTTAGGCAGCTCAATATTCATAATCGGGTCAAACGTCTGCCGGCCCGAAAACACAATCAGCTTCTTAATGAATAAATTTAAATCATCCAGGGTCGTGAATTTCTTGTCCGTCGCAATCAGGCCTTTTGAGCCGTGGTGGATGTAGATCGGGTTCAGGGAGTTGATAATAATGTCTTCACAGTTGAAATCCCCCAAAAATTTATCGATCTGGTCATAAGAGAGGAACTCATTGATAAAACTCTGCTGCACCTCCTCCACATTCAGTTCTTCTTTGGCCCGCTTAAACTGGCCGGGGGTGTCGTTCTTCAGGATATCGTTTAACGCATTACGGATAATCTGGATTTTTTCCGCATAATCCTGCATCACGCGGAACTTCCCGTACGTCTTTTCCAGCAAAAGCATCGACAACTTGATCTTTTCTTTTTTCTCCATGGCTTTATCCCTGGCTCGCGGTAAAATAAAAAATACTTTATCAAAAACTAAATAAATTTACCACCAAAACCCAAAAGTGTAAACACATTCCTTCAAAAGTCTCCGGATACAGGCGCTACGGCGCGCCGGCCCCGCCATCCTCCTCTCGCGGTAAAGTCGTGATAATCACGGCCTTATTCAGGTCGAGATACTTCCGCGCCAGGCGCTGAACCTCTTCGATCCCCACCTTTTCAATCGCCTGGTCAAATTCCTTGTACCGCGCGTGCCCCAATCCGTAAAGTTCATCCAGGGAGGTCGCGAATATCATCTCCCCGTCGGTTTCCATCCCCATCAGGAACGTGCCTTTAATATAAGCTTTCATGTCCTGTAATTCTTTATCAGACACCGGTTCTTCCTGAATATCCTTCAGGATTTTCAGCAGACGTGTTTTGGTCGGGCCGATCAGGTCAGGTGTCGTCTGCACGCCGAAATAAATAAGGCCGGTGTCCAGCCCCGGGACATACCGTCCGCCCAGGGTGTAGGCGGACCCCATTTCTTCCCTGATCTGATTAAAAATCCTCCCGCTGAACGAAGACCCCAGGATACCGGTCAGGATCTGCAGGCCATAGCGGTCTTCCTCAAAAATCGTCGCGCCCCGGAACCCCACCATAATCATGGCCTGCTTTTTGTCAACCGTCACCGTCTCTTCCTGAGGCTGCGTCAACGGCTCTTCCGTGAAAACCAGCCTGTCCTGGCCCTGTTTTTTCAAGGGTGAAAAAGCGGCCTCAACGTCCTTAAAAACGGCATTAGCATCAATATCGCCATATATGGAAACAACCATATCCTCGGGAGAACAAACCCGCCGGTAAAAAGCCACCACATCGTCCCGGGTGATGCGTTCCACAGACTCCTTCGTCCCCAGGGACAACAACCGGAACCCGGGAGAGGAAAACAACCGTTTCTGAAGCGCCTCCATCGTCACCTTGGAGATTTCGTCATCCCGGGCCAGAATAGCGGTTAAAAGAAGTTCTTTTTCTTTTTTAAGGATATCAACCGAAAAAGAAGGCTCCAGCACGGTTTCCCGCACCAGATCCAGCCCGAAACGGAAATCCTCCGACAGCAGAGACGCGGTGATCCCCAAGCTGTTGCGCCCGGAAAAAGCCCCGAATCCGGCGCCCCGTGATTCCACCTGGGTGGCGATCTGGTCCGCGGTCCGGGATTTCGTCCCTTTCACCCAGACACGGGCCATCAGCTCCGAAAGGCCGTTCAACTCTTCGGTTTCATAACGGGTGCCGCCGTGCAACGAAACCATCATCGTGACCAGAGGAAACGTGTGGTTTTCCCGCAACAACACCGTGATGCCGTTCGGAAGCGTCTTTTTAATAATTTCCCCGATTTCTGTTTTTTCATCCGCGGCCCCCTCAACCGTCTCCATTCCTTTCGGTTTCAGGATCACGGTGGACCGCCTGGCCGGGTCCAGGTACTGCCGCGCGGCCTTGGCCAGGTCCTCGCTGGTGACCTTCTGGATCATCGCCAGATATCTTTTGGAAAACTCCGGGTCGCCGGCCATATATTCCTCCAGGGCGCTCCGGAAAGCCACGCTCCCGGATTTCTGAAACTCACCGATATATTCGCTTAAAACCTGCCGCTTAACTTTTTCCAGTTCCTTGGCCGTGACCCCTTTTTCCGCGATACGGGTGATCTGGGCGTCGATTTCCCGGACCGCGTCCGGGATCTTTTCGTACTCCAAAGTGCAGGCAATTTCAAAAACCCCTTTGTCAATGGGCGTGTAGTTAGAGGCCGTTACCGCCTGGACCAGATGCTTTTCCTTAAAAAGCGCCTGATACAGCCGGGAACTGTCTCCCTGCCCCAGGATCATAGCCAGCACATCGAGGACCGGCATCTCATCATTCAAGAAATCCACGCTGCCGTAGGCCAGCGACATCCTTGTCAGCGGGGTCGGATATTCCATCTCATAACGACGGGCGCTCATCTGAAACGGCTCCTCCGGCATGTTCCGGCTCAAATAATGCCCCCGGGGAAAATCCTTTAAAGCGGCGCTCACTTTTGTAAAAGCCTCCTGATCATCGATCGCCCCGGCCACCGCCCAGATCATATTATCCGGCCGGTAAAAATCCCGGTAGTAATTCAGCAACGCGTCCCGGCTGACTTTCCGGAACAGGTCCTCATACCCTATAATCGGAATCCGGTACGGGTGCACCGTATAAACGGTCTCCAGCACCTTCTGGCTCAACACAGAGCCCGGCCAGTCATTCCTCATACGGATCTCCTTGATAATGACTTCCCGCTCTTTTTCCATCTCCTGCGGATCAAAACGGGCGTTCATCAGCATGTCGGTAAGCACTTCCAGCGCTTCGTCGAACGCCGGGGCGGGAACGGTGATCGTGAAAACCGTGTAATCAAAACTCGTGGAGGCGTTGATCGTGCCGCCCATGGCCTGGATCTCCCTGGAAATATCCCCGACCGCTCTTTTTTCCGTGCCCTTAAAAACCATATGCTCGATAAAATGCGACATCCCGCCTCCCAGCAACTCTCCCTCCATGACCGACCCGGTTTTGACCATGGCATACAGCGACACGGAATGGCTGGCCGGCATTTCCGTTACCAGCACCGTCAGGCCGTTGTCCAGCACGCGCTTCTGCGTGGCAATATGAATAGCGTCAGGCCCCAACTCCGGTTCCTGGGCCCACCCCGTTGTCATCGTCGTCATGGGCCCCAGGCACAGCACGATCACCGCTATAATCCATCGTTTCATGGTCATTCTCCTATTACTTTTTCTTTTTATGATATTCCTCAAGGAGCTGGACAAGGTCCCGGGCGGAATTCCTGGCGACCTGCGTGCAGACGTAGATCAGCACAGAGAACTGCCAGCAGTCTTCCGGCCCGGTGATCAACCCCGTGTGAACGTTTTCCTGACGCTGCATCGAATCAAGATAATAGGAAACGGCCTTGCTCAAATCCCCTTCAAACACGTTTAAAGACGACGTCCGGTTGTTGTAATTCAGCGACGGCATCTGAATACCGCGGATCAGCAGAAAATTCAGCAGCCCGTCCTGGGCCGCCCGGGACGGGTCAAACTCAAACCCCGCGAACTGGGAATGATTCGGCGGCAGGATTAACGACGGCTTCTGCACCACCACTTCCCCGGCCCGGACGATCGTGTCCCCGGCGTTAATGCTGGATTCCGACAGCAGGATATACGGAACAACCGTGTCGTCAAAAACAAGAAGGTTCTGGATCCTGGCGCGCAGGATTTCCGTGTTTTTCAGGGCTTTCGCCCAGGCTTCATAAATATCCATTATCAAAATACTTTTATACGGTTAAATAGGCGGCAGGAACTCTTTCCCTCCGGGCCACAAGTTTATTTACTATAAACCAAGTGCCGGGATCCCGCAAGAGAAATTCAGGCAAATCAAGGCCTTATATAACGCCAACCTTCACTTGCAAAGGCGCGTCACGACCGAAGTCAAGCGAAAGCCCTTATACCCTGTCCCTTTGGGGGGACTGGCCTTTTCAATTATTTTATTCCCAAAAGCACTGATCGATACGCTTGACATATAATAAAGCGGCTAATCTATATAAGACAGCTTTAAAATCTTTTTGATGCGTGTTACCAATACAAAGATATTCCTCCGGGGAACACCCTATTCTCCCGGAAGAGCCCTCATAAATTTCCACCGTAGGATCAATGGCCTTGACTTCTTGGATATAATCATTCCCGGCCGGGATACAAAACTCATAACTCAGGGCGACTAAACCATCCGGAGGCCCGCTCAATCCTTCATCGTTACATTTGCTGATATCAAAAGTGATTTTCTTAACGGGATCCTGATCCGATTTTGATATATCGGACTCCCCGCATACGGGATTAATGCCGGCAGTCATAAAAAACAGAATCAATAATACGAAATATCGTTTCATTATCATATTTACCGCTCTAACATTCTCCTCGGGAGTGCTAGAGCCCGCGGGAAGGGGCCGCCCCCTTCCCTTCAGCTTCCCCCTCCGCCCCTTGCAGAGCGGCGTTGGGCTCAATGCAATGTTGGCTTATGGTCTTTCCTTTTCCATTCTTTTTAAACAGCACGGCTAGAAGAAGCATGGCAGCAGGGGCGGTTATCATCCAGGGGACACCTAAAAGAAGTATTGTCTCCGTAAAGTCCGGGTAAAAATAAACAAAAGCGATCAAAGGCGTAACAGCCGCATTAGCAAAAAAGGAAAATCTTACCCAACGTTGAAACCCATGATTTTCAAGGGCAAATGCCCCCAAAAGTGTCGCAACCCCCATTGATATATAACCTATTGCGTCAAAATCCCAAAACAGAGAATGCGGAGTTTGAACAAGCATTTTAATTTCGTCAGCAGTTCCTCGAAGGCTCATGGGGATGACAGTAGACAATTGCACCACATAATTCGCTGTAACAAATATTGCATAAATTACAGTAAAGATAAGCGCTGCATGCGCCCAATACTTTTTATCATCGGGAGTCATGTAATAGAATGCGAGCATTTCGAGGACAAAGGGAATAACGATACAAAGTGAAAATCCGTAAATCAAGATTTCATCGAAAGGATATTTAAGAACCCGCAGAAGCTGTAATGTTTGGGCTATCACAAACGCCAGGTTTGCAGCAAAAGCAACCATTCCAAAACGGAAGCCGATTTTATTAATTTTTGCATCCATAATTTTTCTATGTCTTTCTCTGCTTTATAAAATTTTTATTATTCCCGGATATCAAATTTTAAAAACTAACGGATGGCGGCTGGACGCCCGACCGAATACTCGATGAGGCAGGGGTCTTGAGTTGGGCCGTTGCATGTGAATCC
>JAGOJP010000089.1 GCA_017995055.1 Candidatus Omnitrophota bacterium | reverse complement strand
GTAATAAGCTACCGAAATCATAAACGCCGGGTAAAACTCGATGAAATGGAACAGAAAAAAATCCCGAAGATTCGACCGCGTCAATAACCGGACAAACCCTTCGGCCTCAACCTTTGTGCTGTAAAACAAAAAGATGGTGATGGTGATAAGAATTCCGGACAAAAGGCTCACCAGGTTCTCCGAGAAAAATGCCTTTAACTGTCTGATGGATAACGACCGCCGGACCCCGATAAGCCGGGCCACGCCAAAATAAGCCAAAAGCGGAAGGCTGCCGACCCAGGCCAGGCTGGCCCCGGACAGGAGGAAAACACTCCACAAACAGAACGGGAACAAAGAGAAATTTTTCCTAAAGAGCACAAGAAAGATGACGCCCAAGAAAGCGACGACAAGCTGATGAGGGACCCAGGACCAGGCGCTGATAAAGGAACTGATCTGCGCGTTATACGGCGTCGCCCCCCACTCCGCGTGGCCGATAAGCCAGGTTTTCTTGGCAATCCATATAAACCAGTAATCCATGCCGGCGAAAAACACAAGGACGGGATAAAAAACGCCCCAGGGCCCGTTGTCCTCGGGCCGGAAAAGATCCCGGCACACGACCGGCAGCAAAAGGAATATGATCGCGACCCCCAGCAGGTTCCATATGATAAAAGAAGCGGACAGCGCCCCCCAGAGAGCCGGCACCGGCAAGGAAGAAACAAGCCCGCCCAGCAATTTACACACATAGACGCCCGGCAGGTACAGCGCATAGTAATAAACCAAATGCGTGCCCGGCGGGACCTGCCCGGAACAGTCAAACCCCGTGCACAGCAGCGGATCCCAGGGGACATCATACAGACTCATCAGGACACTGCGGTGCTTATTCCAATCCCCCACGACACTGAGGTCAAAAAAGACCGCCCCGTGATTCAAAGCCAATAGCGCGAGGCTCAGGAGAAACAGGTCCAGCCTTAATATATATTCGTGATCCGGTCGTATCAGGGTTTCACTCTTTTTCACTCTTGTGAGCGCGTTGAAAAAACAATACATCACCAGCGCGCAGAGCGCGACACGGTGCAAAAGGGGCAAAGGCAGGGAAAAACAAAATAACACCGAAGGGAGAGCAAAATAAGCCAGGCCCGCGCAAAGAACCATCTTGATCCGAGGTCCCCGGACAGCACACGTGTGCTTCAGGCAGCACAACAAAGATAAAAGCACCCCGAGGAAAATGCCCCGGAACATCTGAAAGGTGATAAAAAATCGGATCATAAAAATATTGTCGCTTATTCAGTTAAATCCGGCAACTTTTATTTTTTAGCCGGGATATAAACCCCACGGAGAAAACGCGCCTTCTGTTCCAGAAAAGAAAACTGAACCACGGCCAGGTCCGCGCGCTGTTTCCAAAGCATTTCCATGACGCTGAGAATCGGCCTCTCCGCGTCAAGATAAACCAAGGTCGGGACATCGGCTATTCCCATCGTCAGGACAAGATCCTCCCGCCATAAAAATTCAACCTGGGGATAAAAATACCGGAAACAATCGTGCAGGCCGGAATATTCAACATTCTCCGGAACGATGATAAACCGTAACGGACCGTTGGGATCAATCCCATACGTATGCACCACATCCAGGGTGTCATAAACGACCTTATCCCGGATCCCGCTCTTGCACAGGTTCAGCCCTTCACGTAAATTCTTCGCCGGGATTAATATCCCAAAAACCAAAACCAGCACAAGAATCCTGGGAGATATCTTCCCCCGCCTGGCCAGCCACGGCTCAAGGGTTAAAGCCAACGATATCAAAAGAGGCGGGATAATCACCAACGCCCTGTGCAAACTGTACGGAGGGGCCGGGCTGGCGAGCCCGCCGAGCTGGGTCGCCAAAAAAATCGTCACCACCGCCCAAAGGGATATCCAGAAGTCCCGGGGGCGAAACATTTTCAGCAAGGACAACAGAACATAAATCACAACAGGCAAAGGCAAGAACGCGTAGAACAAAGGGATAAGAATCTCTCTCAGGGCGGCCACCAGATATGACCATCGCACGGAAGCGGGAACCCAGACTCCGCTTTGCCGGGCAAGCATATCTATCCGGGTGAAGAATGACGCGCCGCCGATAGCGGCCACGAACACCGCTCCGCCCAACCACAGGGCCATGCGTTCGAACTGTTTCAACTGCAAGTCCTGTTTCACGCGCAAGCCCATCAAAACAATCAGTAAAAGCCACGGGGCAAGCCCCGGGGTATAGGATGTCGCCAGAATCCCTCCGACATAAGCCAAACTGATCACCCGCCCGGGCATGGCGGCTTTAAGGCATAACAAAAACCACCCCGCCGCCTGAAGCGTGAAGGATATGGGCAAAACGGTCTGTTCACTGGCCACCATAATGTTGACGACGACAGGGAAGCCCAGGAGCGCCAGCGTTACCAACGGAGCGATCAGGGTCCTCCCTGTTTTGCTTTCAGAAAAGTACCGGTTCAATCCGCAATAAAATACCATAATCCCGAGCAGGAAAGCCCCGGAGTACCCCAACCGGAGCGCCAGAGGACTTCTTCCCAAAAACAAAGACGGCAGGGCGACGATAAGATACTGGCGCGCGGGATACCCAAAAAACCCTGTCTGCGTGTAATTAAAATCAGGCAGCTTGAAAAAGGCGCAGCCCTGAGCCACCTGTTGCGTGCTTTCATGGTTAATGAGTACGCCCCGGGACCCCGCGATATTCAAAATCATCCAGCCAAACAGGAAAAAGATCACCAGCCCGCGGAAATTTTTTTCCCGGACATCCTGCCGCAGGGTTTTATAAATCAACGCGATACTGCTGAAGAAATAAAACGCGCCGTGCGCCAGCCAGCACCGGGAGGCCAGCCAAGACAGGAGCCCCGGATACGGATAGGCTGCTATCTCAAGCGCGGATAAAATCAAAGACAAGGTCAACACCGGCGGAATCGTTCTTTTCATTATTTTCCTGTCTGGAAACGAATCATAGTTTGTATGGGTTGCATGATCAGCTCGCCGTCAATAAGGCACTCCTCTACGGCATACGTTTTCCGGTTAATGGTGACCGTGATCTTCCCGTGATTCCGCAGAGCTTCCTCCGCCAAATCCACGTCATGATAAAATTCGGGGAGGTCCCCGGATGTCCCGTCCGGCATCTTTCTTTTCAAACGGTCCTTATTACCGACACCGTGTAAAATAATTTTATGACCGGATTCCGTTTGTTTAAAATCATACATATCCAGCAAATCCTCAACGAGTTCCTTCTGCGTCGCGGCAAAAGGCTGGGCGCCCAGCAAGGCCAAGGCCGGAGAATATTTTCCGAATTCCTGGAAAGGGATTTCCCTGGAAAAGTTTTGGCCGTCATTAGTCACTTCTACCTTAACCCGATCCCCTTCACGGATAATTTTCTCTTCGTCAATCTTGGGGACAGGAAATTCCCACGCTTCAATATTGGAGACATTTCCTTGCCGGGTAACGATGGCCTTCCCGGAAACCCTGCCCTGGATGTCCATCTGTTCGAATCCCTGTTCCCCCTGGGCCAACAGGATATCCTGTTCAAAGACCGGACGTTTAGCGGCGCTTTCCGGACCGGCCACGATCTTTAACGCGATCCGGGTTTTCGCTTTCCGCCCTTCGGGAATTAACGCGGCCCTCACCCTTTGTAAGGTTTCCGCGGCGTCTTCCCCTTCCAGGGGCGGCGCCTTGAACCGCGGCCTCCGGATCCCTTTCAGGAAAGTCATCCACGTCGATTCATTGTCTTCCGGGGAGGAAGACTTCCCCGAAACCACGGAAAACGTCACGACATTGGTCGCCATCGTCGTGGCGATGTGGCAGCTATACAAAGCCCGGCCGTTATAATCGTCCATCGAAATCAGAGCCGGATACCCGCCGATGGATGTCCTTTGCCATTTTGAACCCACGGATGCTTTCGAGCTTCCTTTATTTTGCTCAATATTGAACCTGCCGGTATCCTCGAAATATGCGACGGTCATGGAATAAAAAAAATCAAATAACGGCTTGTCAGCATAAAACAAAGAACCGGGGTCTGGCATGTCTTTTGAGACTCTTTTTATGTCATGAGGATCCCCCCACAAAGACCAGGAGTCCCCCGAGGCGGAAACATAGCTGTCCGGGACAATAAACTCAAGATTGATGGGGACGAGGTGCCCTGTCGTCGCCTCGCTAAAAGAAACCCGCCGCCAGCCGGCCGGATCTTCGGCAGGAGAAACGTGCCCTTTGGGCAAGATGACCGTTTGCGCGTTGGAATTGTTGGCCTGCGCCTTCAAATTTTCTCGCGCCCCGGGGGATTGGGTCACGCGCAGTTTGCCGGCATCGATCTTTAACTGCTGAAGAAGGGACGGATCGACTGCGGCGTGCAGCTCCTCCAACCGGCTGATGTCCGCCTCGCATTCCTCAAACCGGCTCGCCTTGAGATTGATCTCCAACCGCAGCCTGTACGCCTCGACAAAGTCCGGCTTCAGCTCTATAGCCTTTGAAAGGTCGGCCAAAGGCTGCGCCAGGTCCTGCATGGCATAAAAAACCAAAGCGCGCTGATAATAGGCTTCGGCGAGCCCGGGGTCAGCGGCGATGGCCTGATCCAACATAGGGAGCGCCTGGGAATATTGCTGGCTGGTATAAGCGAGTTTGCCCAACCCTAAAGCGTGCAACGGCGACCGGGCCTCCCGCTGGGCCACCTTTTCATAATCCGCCCGGGCCGCGCTTTCCTGATTCAACGCCAGGTAAACATCGCCCCGTTTGTAATAAAATAACGGGGAGTCGGAAACAACGTCATCCTTGGCGCGGATATCCTTAACCGTCAACGGCGGGACAGGCCTGGCCAAAGAGTCTTGAGCCAGGGCCGCGGTGATGGTTATCTCCCCCTTATATTTCTCCCTCCTGTAAATCTTCAAAAAATCACCGGGTTTCATTCCCCAATCTTCCCCAATATTCAGTTTCACGGTTCCCTTCTTCTTGTCCACCGACAAGACCCGCGGGAATTCCGGCACGCCTCTTTCTTCGGAATTTTGCTCCAGGCTCAACCCAGGAAGAAGCTCTTGAAAAAAAACAGCGGCTATACTGTCTTTTTTCCATAACAAGATCGCCGTGATGGCCAAGCCGGCCGCCAAGAAAAGCATGCCTGCGATCGTAGAAATCCTTTTAATATGCGGCTTTGTCCCGGAGGTATCTTCCTTGGGGAGAGAACCGGTCCCGGCGGCCGGGCTGTCCGGTTGCGGCCGCTTAAAAAACAGGCCGCGGACAGGAGCGCCCAAGAAAAAGCCCAGGAATCCACCCACGAAAACCATGAACAGCAGCGACGGAAAATAATATTGCCAGGAAGAGAAAGAAAAACATTTCATATCATTGAAATAGATAGAGGATAACAACCCCACAAAGTATACAATGGCCATACCATACGCCCACCGCTTACGCCGGGAGAGTCCTCTCGCCAGAAGCCAGAACAGAACAGAGATGCCCCCCAACATTCCCCCCATGAGAAGAATCTGCCAGAAAAGCACGGGGACGCCAAGAATCTTATAAAAAATTAACATTCCCGTC
Source organism: Candidatus Omnitrophota bacterium (assembly GCA_017995055.1). Classification (GTDB taxonomy): domain Bacteria; phylum Omnitrophota; class Gorgyraeia; order Zapsychrales; family JANLHA01; genus JAGOJP01. Next base: position 4,010 of record JAGOJP010000089.1, on the reverse strand, counting down.
ATGAAAAGGCCGACGACTCCCATCAGCGCAACCACCCCATAACAGAATAACACCATGTAGCTAACGACGAACTGGGGCCACGACCTGTCAGGGAAAAACTTAAGCCGGAAAGCGGGGTGCCAGGGCAGAACAATAAAGCCTCCGGCAATCAGGAATAAAACGGAAAACCATTGCACATACGCGTCCGGCCGGGAGCCCAGGTCTTCCGTGTCCCCCAGCATGGAAGTCAAAAACATCCAAAAAAAGCTATAAAAATAAAATCCCCACTTTTTCCCTCTCCAAAAACCGGTATGCACCACGGCGTTTATGATCATAAAAACTATTCCCACCGCCAGCAGCGCGGCCCGGTTATCGGGCTGGACGAAATAATTACCGTCGGAGGACATGGAATTGACAAAGTAAAAAACAAGACAGGCAAAAAAGAACCCGGTCACGGCCACCATCTTCATGGGTTTATTGACGCTGACAGCCTCCATAAAAACCTCCTAGGTTGAGTTATACAAACCGCTGTTCATCAATACAATCAATCCGCCTTCAACAACCGCCAGTTTCTCTCTTTTATAAATTCGATGGTCCAGGGATAATCGAATGTCTCTAAATTCGCGATCTTCATAAGAACGGCAAAGCCGGAGAACAAAAACTCCACAAAATAAAACATCATAGGGAAAAACCACCCTACGGCGAACAGGTTCGGGTCCCGGGAATAATAACAGATCAAAAAAGCCACGCCGAAGAATACAATGAGATACAGGAGGAGTGAAATCTGGAAATTAAATGTTTGCTTCACCTGTTCCCGGACAAAAGGGACTTTTTTCTTCATCGCCCAGATAAACAACGGGATGAAAGCAAAAGGGATCGGCAGAAAAAATGACGCGGGAACGCTTACATGGCTCGCGATCACCCATCCTTCTCCCGGGAGACCTTTTTTAGGTTCTTCCATGACACGCTCCTTGTAAATAAAAGGTATAAACCCAAAAGCAAACTCTGGACTCCATGAACCGCAGCAAGCGGCAGGGTATGAAACCGGAAAAAATCCCTTCTTATTCTGCTTCCCCCGGCCTATGGGTATCCCCTGAAAAATCTTCGCCAAAAAAGGAAACACCTTATTAATTTAGCATAAAAACAAAAGCCGCAAATTATCATTTTAAAATAACTTGCGGCTCTTTTTATCCCGCGCCCCGTATCCTTGCAGGCCTACAGCGTCTCTGTAAATTCCTCAATAACGTCCGGAGGGACTCCCCGGCTTTTTAACACGTTCACGATTTCCTGCATGGCTTCCTCATATAACTTCTTTATTGTAATTTCCATATCAAGGGACTGCTCGGGAGTCATGGGAATATTTTTTGATATCACAACATAGAGTTCCGATATTTTGCTGTGATAGGCTTTCAGCTCTTCAGGCGGGGTGATCTTTTGCAGCGCATTATAATAATCCGCATAACCGGCCGTGACCTTCTTCATGAGTTCCTCCCGGGATAACCCGGTCGGATCAATCTGTGTCACCGGGAAAATCGTGACGAGGGCCTCTGCCGTTAACTTATCGGCATACGGCTTGAAAACGCCCACCATCCATTTCCCCCATTCCGTGGTTGTGTCAATTTTATTATAGAACGCCTCCGCGGCCAGGTTGGCATCGGGCGCCCCGGGCCCCCCCTGCGCGAAAGCCGCGCCGCCGGCCATGATCCCGGCCGCCAAAACTAGAATGATTAATCTGAACATTCCTGCTCCTTTCTGAAAATGATGTTGCGCCGATTTGGCGAATTCCTTCTTAATTTATCTCTCCCGGTTGGTTCGCCCCGTGACCCATCGTTCGTTGTTGCTTTTCCCGCCCATCCCCGGGCCGAACGCGGGAAAACATGATTGTATAAACATTATCCCGGATCAACTCCGCCACCTGTTCCGGAAGAGCGGACGGATGCGGGAGCCCCGGCGGAGAACGATGAAACAAAACGGCATAAATCACGCACGCCACCAGATAACTTCCCGCCAAGTTAGGATGAGCCTCATCCGCGTAAAGACTGATCTCCGGGGCTGTCGTCCGGACCCGCTGCCAGACCTCTCCGGCCGGAGCCAGCAGGGCGTTATTCTGTTCGGCCATCGCAACATAGGCCCGGTTAATCCTCTCCTGCGTGCCCGCGTAGGTCTTCAATTCCGGAACATAACGGGCATTCGCCGCGTCCCCGTCCCGGTGAGCCATCGTCATATAAAAAACCACCCGCGCCTTCGGGTTCGCTTCCCGGACCTTGTCCGACAGGAACCGGGCTGAAGGATACACCTCGTTGTCCAGCTGAAAATATTCCAGGGAAGGCATCTGGCTTTGTTCCTGCAAAATAACATAATCCCATATCCCCCGCGCGATCTCCGCCAGAAGAACAGGATCCTGGGCGTGCTGCGACAGCTTCCTTCCACCCGGGGCATAAACCTTATACCGCATCTCATACCCACTGGCCGCGGCCATGTCCGCAACCATGCGCGGCATATCATTGACATACGTCAGGCTGTTCCCGACAAAAAGCACGGACACGCGCCGGGGAATCTCCGGGCCGGCGGGCCCCGCCAGAAAGCCGACGGCCGACAACACCCCGAGAGAAACCCGAAAAAAACTATAAACAATTCTGTACCCCATAGTATTGAATAGTCCGCGACGGAACGACATCGTAAGAAACAACCCATCAATAATACATCTGCTCCAACTGCGCCTTCATCTGGGCGGTGGCCGCGCGCGCGCCCTGGATTTCCTCCGGGGAACTGCCCAGAAGTTCAATAAACAGCGAATACTCCTCCATGGATGCGATCATGGCCTCCACGGCCTTCTTGTTATAGCTATGATAAATATTGCTGTCCCCCAGGGACCAGGCGTCAATCGACTTGAGCGTCAGCACGAACGTGTTAATCACTTTTTCATGAAAGGGGCGCAGTTCCTCCAAGGGCGCCAATTCTTCCATCCGGCCCTTAAGATGAAGCACTTGCTGATATGTTTCCTGGGCGATCTTTTCTCCGATCCGGACATTCTTTCTGTTCAGGGATTGGTTGATTCTCACGGCTGACTGCAGCATGATCAGGACAAACTGGACCTGCATCTCTCTCACCTGGCTAAAATAATCTTTATAAACCGTCACCCGCTTCCCCCACTCGTCCTTCCCCAGTTCCATCGCCAGCTTCTCCAAAACCTCTTCCGCGGAAATCACCTCCTTAACGGGCACGCCCTCTCCTTTAAGCAGCGCTTCAGACTCTTCGCTCATCTGGCTGTAACGGACTTTGAAAAAGGTGTCGTCGCTCTGGAGCGTCACAAAGTCCGCGCCGCGCGCGACAATATCTCCCTCGATAACGCGTCCGCTTTTTAATGTCACGCTGTCCGCGTGGGCCACGGCCGCTAACATTAAAGACGCTATTATCCACCCCGGTCCGGCAAGTCCGATGGAGTATTTTTTTATCGTCATCACCGCCCCCTGTTTTTGGCCTTTAAAATAATCGCGTTGCGGATTTCTCTGTCATAAACGCGCCAGACTTTCAGCATTTCAGGATAACGCTCCCGGGAGACACGGGCCCGTTTCGTCCGGAAGAGATAATTCACGTCGATGCGTGAACCGCTGACGGCCGTTTTACGGCTTAACCCAAAAACCTCATTCTCCAGGTTGAAATCCTTGGGGACATAGTCCACAACATACCCCTCGGGGATGGAGTACACAACCAGGATACGGTGGATTTCTTCACCGGGGATAAACACCGGGTAAATCCGGTCCCGGGAAGAAAAGGGGTTCGGGAAATACTGCGCGACCGGCTCGCTCAGGATAATCATCTCATTTGTCTTCTGATACGCGTGCAGGGCGCGGACGTTAAACTTTAGGAGCACCGGACCATAGCGGGTATCAACGCCGTCTAATCTGGGACTGGTCAATTGCCCGCCCCTGGCGAATTGGGTTTCCATATCCTCAAAAAATTTGCCTTTGCTTTCCTGAGGGATATTGCGCCACAGTAGCCGGATATAGTTCGACACCTCCGTGTTCAGC
>JAGOJP010000088.1 GCA_017995055.1 Candidatus Omnitrophota bacterium | reverse complement strand
CAGCGGTCTTTATCGGCTGGATATGGCATTGACCTGGCCGGAGCGGGCGCGGACAGCCAGGATTCAGCGTTCCGCGCTCCTGACAGACTGAAAGGTGTTTTTATCCATGCGTCGAAAGGTGTTAAAAAGTTTGCGCCGTTCCCGCCGGTCATTTACAGTCGCTGAAATGACCCTGGTGGTTTCTCTTGTTGCCATGATCGGGCTGGCGGTGAATCAGGCCGTGGTCAATGGTGTGAAGTTGTGGGGATTCACCCGGCATGTGAGCGTTGAGGAGGATATTTTTATTTTCCTGGACCGGCTGGGGCTGGATTTGCGGAATGCTTTTCATTTTTCTTTGCTCGCTTTTGACGGCGCCGAAGCCAAGCTGGTATTCCCGACGGTGGTCCGGACCCGGCAGGACCGCATGCTGGCCGTCCAACAGGACGATTATTGTGAACAGATCGGACGGGTTGAATATGTTTTTGATAAAGCCCACGGGACGATTATCCGCCGGCAGGCGAATTACAGCCAGGCGCTGCAAGCCAAATTCGGCGCGGAGCGCGTGCTGGCTTCCTCCGTGGAAGGGCTGAAGTTTTCCTATCTGTATGCGACGGGCGAGGAATGGCTTTGGGAGGACGAAGGGCGGGGGCGTTTACCGGTGGCGGTCCGTGTGGAAGTGAAATTTAAGGAGTACAATGGAGATGACAGGGCGTTGGCCCGGTTGCTGGATATCCCGCTTTCCGGGACATAGAATGAATATGAGGGCAAGCCATTCCCAGGGAACTGTTTTGATTCTAGCGTTATGGGCGCTCGGATTATTGAGTGTTTTTATCGTCGGCATCGGCGCTCATCTCAGGCAGAAAATGGACGTTGTTGCCCGCCTGGAGAGCCGGGAAGAATTATACTGGTTGGCCAAGTCCGGGGTGGAGAAAAGCGTGTTTGTGTTTATGCAGGCCCACCGCCTTCAGGAAGAGGGGCCTTTGCCGGCTTCCTGGCGGCGTCTGCGCTGGCTGAATAATCCCGGCGCTTTTCGTCCGGGGCGGATGGGTAAAGGTTTTTTTGAAGTGAAGTACGAATATTTTGATGACGGAGAGGAGGGCTCCCGGACCCTTTACGGGTTTATTGATGAAGAAAGAAAGATCAATATTAACCGGGCCGATACCGGCATCCTCACCAGGCTGATCGCGTCGGTCCTGGCTGTCGACCCGGAGGAAGCCCGGGCGCTCGCCCAGGCGGTGGTGGACTGGCGGGTTTATGGAGACAGCGAGATCGTGGGGTTTATCAGTGATGAATATTACGACAACCTGGAATTCCCTTATCCGGAAAAGAAAAGTGATTTCGAAAATATGGCCGAACTGAATTTATTGCGGGGCTGGACGCCGGAGGTTTGCCGGCGTTTGGACCCGTATGTAACCATTTACGGGAGCGGGCAAGTTAACGTGAACACCGCTCCGGCCCCGGTGTTGGCGGCCCTGGGATTGCGGGAGGATTTTGTTCGTACATTGTTGTCGGTCCGCCGTGGGCCGGACGGCCGGGACTGGACCGGGGATGATGTCCTTTTTGAAACTTTACCGGAGATGGTGGTGACCCTGATGTCTTTTTCGCCGCTGACACAGGAGGATATCCAGCTCATTAACGATTTGAGCGCGCGGGGGCGGCTGGGGACGCAATCGTATTATTACCGTATCGATAGTTATGCCCGCCTGGTTCCCTCCGGAGGGAAGAAAAAGGTTTCCTGTATATTTTTTGCCCCTAACCGGGAAATTCTGTCCTGGCGGGAATCATAAAAGGAAAAGAGTTTTTATGTTGCATCAAAATAAAGAAAACGTGATTGTGAGTCTTGATGAAGCGGTCATTAAAATAGCCCACTTCCGGGAAGTTGGAACGGAGAAACGGCTGCTGCACGTGTCAAAAGGCGATCTCAGGGATGTCCCGGAAGAAGAGTTGCCGCAGGCGATACACGCCGCCCTGGCTGGTATCCGTCTTAAGAAGACGCCCGCTGTCTGCACCCTCCCTCCCAGCCAGGTTATTACGAAGAATATCGAGATCCCGTCTCTGGATGCGGAGGAAATCCGGTCCATTATTGATCTGCAGGCCGGCCGGCACACGCCTTTTTCCAGGGAGGAAATTCTTGTCGGTTACATTAAGATAGGTGTTTTTCAGCGCAATTACACCAAGATTCTTTTGATCCTGATCAACCGGAATGTGGTTAAGAAACAGCTGGAAATATTGGATCAAGCCGGTATAAAAGTCGATAAAGTCCTTTTTGCTCCGGAAGGGATGGCGCATTTTTATGCGCAGGCCCTGAATATCAAGGACGATGATATTCCTCTGGGGATTATTGACGTCTCTTTCCAGCAGACAACATTCCTGATCGAGTTTAATAAGACCGTGGCGATGTCCCGGAATATCCCGGTGGGGTTAACGCACCTGCTGAAGGAAGGCGATGTGGCGCGCCAGCGGCTGCTGACGGAGTTAGCCCAATCGGTGGAGGCTTACCAGAATGAGGACATCAACCGCCTCCCGGAAACATATATTCTCACGAGCGACGACGCGACCCTGAAGGCCTTTCAGCCCCAGATGCAGGAACAGCTGAAGGCCAATATTAAAATTATGCCTTATCTGGATATGATTCAAGCCGGGCAGCCGGAGATGGTAAAACTCGTTTCCGAGTATAATGATGATTCTTTTTTCAGCATTATCAGCAGCGGCTGGAGCCTGGCCCAGGCCGCTGTGGATATGACCCCGGATGAGATCAAGACCCAGCGCGCCATCGAGGACAAAGGACGGCAGATCATAAAAACCGGTATTTATGCTGTGGTCATGTTTATCCTGTTTGCTTTTATTTTTGTCAGTAAGGAACATTTTAACAATATGTACCTCGAGCGCCTGAGAGCGGATTATAAAGAGAAAAGGAGGAAGGTCGTTGCCTTCGACCGGAAGGCGCAGAAGACCCGGATCGTGAAAGGATATCTGAATAGCCGGATGGTCGGGTTGGAAGTAGTGATGACGTTATATAAACTTATTCCTGATGAGATTTACCTGGAATCGATCAGCCTGGATGAAAACGGCAGCGTGGAAATCATCGGGGTGTCCGAGACCATGTCCCGGGTCTTCAATTTTGTCACGGCGTTGCAGGAGTCGGATTTATTTAAGAATGTGAAGACGCGTTCGACTTCGGCCAAGAAGGAGCGGGGGAAGGACGTGGCCGCGTTTAATATCGCCTTTCAGCTCAAATGGGTTGCTGAGGAGGCCGAGGTCCCTGCGGAGGAAGAGGCCACGGAAGAAGAAGTCCCTCCGGAACAATAAATAGTGGTCACAAGGGATGCCTGGATGGCCGAGTTAAAGAGGAGAGGAATCGTTGCTGAATAATTTTTACAGCAAATTATCAGAGCAGGAACGGAAAATTTTTTATATCGCCGTGGGCGCGGCGGTTCTGGCGCTGTTTGACGCGCTGGTATTCCGCCCCTATACCACAAAGAAGCACGCCATTGATATTGAAATCCGGGAAAAGGTGGTCGGTATTAAAAACAGCGCCCGCTTTTTGTCTTATCAGGACAAAATTTTGCAGGAAGAACAGCTGTATAGCCCGTACCTTCAGCAGGAGCCGGAGGATGAACAGAAAATTATCGCGGGGTTTCTGGAAACGATTGAAAATTTGGCCTCGGAGGCGGGTATTAGTCTTATCAAGGTGAACCCTTCTGATATGACCCAGAAAAAAGGATATGTGGAATATTACGTGAACATGGAGTGCGCCGGCGATCTGGGGAATGTGGTTGATTTTATGTATAAGATTGACACAACAATGAATTTATTAAAAGTTGTTAAGATGAATTTGACGGGACAAAAAGCGTCGGCGACCGGCGTGAACGCCGTGTTCAAGATCGCGAAACTTGTTTTGGACCCCAAGACGATTGGCGGCACGGAGTTTTCTGAAGATGACATTGATTTTTCAGCCGGGGAGGACATGGGTGAAGACGCGGAGGCGTCTTTGGAAGAGGAGGAACGCGCCGGAGGGCAAACGCCGGAGGCCGGGCAGGAGTCCGGGGAGGGGGAAGATCCCGGATCTGCCGAGGATTCTGGTAAGGAGGAGCCCGGGGCTGGACAGGACATAGGCCAGGGGGATTCTGCCGGACAGGGAAAAAGTTCAGACGAGTCTGCGGTCGGGGAAGAGAACGGTCCTGCGGAAGAAGACCAGGAGAAAAAGACAGGCGAAGCCGAAGGGGAGGGTCAGGGGCAGGATAATGTTGAAACACCTGCGAGTCAGGAGGACTCTTCCGGCCTTCAGCAGGAAACCGAAGGGGATGATTCCATGTCCGAAGGTGCGCAAGAGGGACAGGGACAAGGAGCAGGAACCGGGTCTGCGGATTCTCAGGGGCAGGGGTCCGGGACGGGTGAAGGCGGGGGCGGGCAAGGCGGCCGTGCACAAGGTCAAGGGGATGGCGGCGGGAAGGGACAGGGAGGGGTGGGAACAGGAACCGGAGGGGAAAGCCAGTCAGAGCAAAGTGGTTCCGGGCAGGGCGGCCGGGGATCCGGCGCCGGAAGTGGGCAGGGCCTTGGCGGCGGACAAGGAACAGGGAGCGGGCAAGGGGGGACGGGAGACGGTGGTCAAGGGGAGGGTGGTGGAAGTCAGGGGGATTCAGGGGGAGGTTCTGGTCAAGGGGAGGGCGCCGGCGCAAAAGGCGACGGAAGCGGTACTGGTGCAGGGGATGGGGAGGGCAGTGGCGGTTCAAGTTCCGGGCAGGGCGCGGGTAGCGGTTCCGGGCAGGGTGCCGGAAGCGGGGCCGGCGGTTCAGGCGCAGGGTCCGGCGCAACGGCTGGGGAAGGCGGGTCTGCAGGTGAGGGGGGCGGAGAAGGGTCAGGGGGGGGTACGGCTGGTGAAGGAGGAAGCGATAGTAATACCGAAAGCGAGGGTGGAGAGGCTGCGGGCCAGGGGTCCGGAGAAGGCGAAGGACAGGGCGGCGGCGCCGGGGAAGGTGAGGGGAGCGGGGCCGGGCAAGGGGGAGGAGCAGGCTCCGGAGAAGGCGAGGGGGCTGGACAGGGTGAGGGAGAAGGTTCCGGCCAGGGGAAAGGCTCTGACAGCGTTCAAGAAGGTGAGGGGGCGGATAGTTCATCTCAAAACCAGGGCGGCGGACAAGGGGAAGGTGCGCGGGGGCAGGGGGAAGGCTCCGGAGAAGGAGATGGGGACGGTGCCAGTGATCGCGGCAGCGGTTCCGGCGGGCAGGGCGGAGGGAGTGACGATGATGCCCGCGGGCGGGGAACAGGGGAAGGGGGTGCCCAACAAACTGGCCCGGAAAAATCGGCTGCGGGCAAGCCAACCCCGAAACCGACAATCCCAGAATATTTGGCGCCGATTAAAGAAAAAACCAAACAATTTGAAGGCTTGATGGATAATAAAAAAGTCAAGGGGTTTAGGGTCGACAATCTTTATTCTTTATGGAAGAAATTCTGGGGTTTTAAAGACGAGGCCGCGGAGGGCCAGGGTTCCGAGGCAAGGCGAGGGGCGTCCCCGTCTCAGCGTGATGATGAAAAAAAGTATCATAAACCGCGTGTGCAGGGAATGAAGGATCTTAAAGAAATTGAAGAAGAGCCCGTGCAAGAGAAAAATTTATGGGAGAAGATGATTAAATCAAAAAACAAGAAATAGTGGAAGGAGGCATAGAGTATGGGGATGGGGCGTATCCCGGCGTTTATGGTGTTTCTTTTGGCTTTTAATCCGGTTTCTGTTTCTGCCCAACAGCCGTTACAGGAGTTTTATGAAAGAGGCGAGGCGGCATACCGGCAGGGAAATTATAAGAAAGCGGTTCAGGAGTACGAGAAAGCCGTGGAGATTGATCCGAACTTCGCCCCGGCTTATAACGCGCTGGGGCTCGCTCATCAGGCGATGCAGGATAAACTTTCTGATGTGATCTGGCTTTTTAAAGTTGCGGTTGAGATTGACCCGCAGTATGCGGATGCCTACCATAATATGTGCCGGGCTTATTATCAGGCCGGAAAACATAATGAAGCCGAACAGTCCTGCCGCAAGGCCCTGGCGGTTAATCCCGATATGCTGAACGCCAAGCTGTCCCTGGCTTGGATTTATCTTGTCGGGAAACAACAGCCTGCGGACGCGGTGCTTTATTTTCAGCAAGTCCTGACAAAAATCCAGAGTCCCATGATTTATTTCGGGCTCGGCCTGGCCTATGCGCAGAGCGGGGACCGGCCGCGTGTTTTAGAGGTGATCACGGCCTTGCGCAATCAGGGGGAGAACAACCTCGCGACCCAGTTAGAAAGATCTATGATGACCCCGGCGCAGCCGCAACTCCCGGAGGAGTTTTCGCGGTTTTCCCTGCCCGTTTCTCCGAACACGAGCCGGCTTATTGAATCCACTCCCAAACCCCAGCCCTCCATCACGGAGGATTCCTCCGCTCAGCAGTTCCCGACGATGAAGATACGGTTGCGGGGCACGCTGAATACGGTTCCCGTTCCGGGTGAGGATAAAGAGGACGCGACACAGCCGATCAAGCATCCTGGATCGCTGTCATACGAATAGACGGCTGCTTCTTCTTATCCCGAAGTGTGTTTTAAATATTTTTCCCAGTTGATTTCGAAAGTGTAGATTTGGGTGCGGCCGGTCAGGTCTTGGGTCCGGTGGAATTCTTCTATATATTTAAAATGCGCTTCCGGGAAGAAATAAAGGCGCATCAGCAATGACCGGGCGAGATAATTGTCCATTAAGGCGCATTGCAGACCTCCCGGCGAGTGGATGAGCAGGACGGAATAATTGAGAGTTCCTTGAGGGATTTCTTTTTCCACGATGTCCCCGTTTTCAACATAATGGATGAATCGGGGAATCCCTTTTCCGTATGTGGGCGAATTAACGACGCACTCTTTCTGCGCCAGGTGGCAAATCACGTTGTCGGTAAAAAGGACTTTCTCTCCATCCTGGGCCACGGGGCTTAATATCCCGCTGTAACGGGGATACCCTCCCGCCATGTCCCACAGGAAAGAAATGTAATCTTTAGATGCGTAACGGGGGATCTTTTTAAGAAGCGCCTTGTCCTGATTGATCAGCTCGGCTTTTCGAATGTCCCAGCGCCCGGCGAAACTGATTAAAATATGAGATTGGATGAGATCGTTGGTTATCATCAAGTAGCTGGGCGGGGGCTGGGCGTGGGTGAGCCCCAGAAGATGTTCCTGTTCGTCCGGCGGAAGCCGGTCTTTCAGCAGGATTCTGGCCGTGTCCCGGTCAACCGCGGTGATCTGTTTTAAAAGAGGAACCGTTTCCGAAAGCGGCGTTCCCAATTCGAGCAGATAATCTGTCGCATCGTTAGCTGATCCGTTTAACATGCGCAATAGGCCGAGTGCTTTCTGTTCCGTGTCGCTGAGAAACACCTGGGCGAGCCAGAAGGCCTGCGGTTTGTTGATCGTTGCCCCGTCAAATGTAACCCGTCTTTGAGCGATGGCTTTAATGAAATGCCCGGGTGGCCACCAGGTGTTGATGATACTGTCTGGCGGCGTGTGGCGGTGGATATAGAGTAAAGCGTCGTCCCAGGTGGCGTTGTAAAGGGGGTTCAGGAGGGATTCAATATCCCGGCAGGAGGAATACACGGAGCCGGCGGCGAAGGCCAGAAGCAGGAGGGCGGTGACGCTGTCCCGAAGGACCTGTTTCCCTGCGAGGCAGGGGAGTGTTTTATCCCAAAAGCGTCCCAACGCCGTGACAGCGCGGTTCAATCCACGTGCCGCCAGCACAACGACAGGGATCAGGCATAGAAGCGCAAAACGCTGGGCCCCCAGGGTCATGGGGATTATCGCGGCCAGGAAGAGCAGGACAAAACATGAGTCAGAGGAAATGTCTCCTTCTTTTTGGATAAGGCGCTTGACGCTTACGCCCGCCCCCAGGACCGCGAAAAACCACATCGGAATCCCACCGGTCAGCTGGATGATTAAAGGAAGGGTCGCTTTTTTTAACTCCCCCACGGCCAGATAAAGGTCGGGCCAGAGAGCCAGGGAAGGGTTCCAAAAATCATGAAGGGCTTTTAATCCTTCCTTGAATAAAGTGAAAAATTCTTCCCATCCGAACAGGAGGCTTACCCCCGCGAAACTGAACACAAACGTGAGCGTGTAGAATAACAGGATTTGCCCCGCTGCGGTTTTTTCTTTTTTATAAAAGAAGGTATACAGGGTGTCGGCGACCGCGCCCGCCACAATTAAACTCCCCATGAATACCCATCCCTGCCAAAAGAGGGCGTAGAGGCTGACCGCGCATCCGCTCGCCGCGGCGATTTTTCCCCACGGCTTATGTTGATGTATTTTTTTAAGGCCGGTGAAAAGCAGGGCGAGGATGGTAAGAGGGAAAAAAACGCTGTAAGGGTCATTATCATACCAGCCGTACATGCTTCGTTTCAGAAAGATAGGCGCGCTGATCAGGAAAAAGGCGCAGGTCAGGATAACAGAAAACGGGTAGCCCCGCAGCCGGCATATCCAGAACAACGGCAGAAGGCTGAGGCACATCAGGATGAGCGGGGTGTAAGCGACGGCGGACATGAGCGGGAGGCCGGGGGAAAAAAAGGATATCCCGTAATAAACGGCCGCGCCGATGTAGGGATGCAGGTTCAAGGGTTCCCAGTATCCCCGGGGTGCGGCCATTTTGGGATTAAAATATTTGCTCCCCCGAATGCGGCCGCTAACGCTTCCCGTCCTCAAAATATTTTGGGTTAGGTCAAGATAGTAGAAGGAGTCGGATGCCAGGAGATAAAACCTGTCCGGGGCCGGGAGTTTTTTTTGTATGTCGGCGCTTAGCTGGGCAATGGTTTTCTGGACTTGCGTTTTTTCCTGGCGCAGCAAATGGTCGAATTCTTTTTTGATGAGCAGGTTTTTTTCTGCGGGGTTCAACTGCGGAAACCGTGCTGACACGGACTCTTCCACCGACTGCTTGAGCTGGGTTACGACCAGCAGGGACGCTTTTTCTCTGGCTTCATCGGACGCGTGATGGAGCAGAGGAAACAGCCGCATATAAACACCGACGGCGCAGACAATAAGCCAGGACAAACCAAAAGCTAAGGCCCGGATTTTAGGGGGGGCGGGGAGCGGTAACTTTTTCATCAATTTTTAAACCTCGACCATGATTATATTAGAAGGACCGGGCTATGACATTATTTTTTTGCATTTGTTTCGTGAAAATATTTTTTCAGGTGTTCCCGGATCTGATTGGAGGGGATGGCAAAGCTGGAATGGTCGGCTCCGGTTTCTTGGGCGGTCATCAAGCCGATGAGCCCGCCCTGATTGTTAAACAGAGGGCCGCCGCTGTCGCCTTCGTAAAGATTAATGGTCGTTTGCAGAAGGGCGTTTTGTGTTTGCCCGCGGCTTGTGGCTGCCCGGGGCCGGCCCAGCCCGATGATGGTGCCTCCGGACACGGTTTGTTTTAAAAGCGGGGAACTCCCGATGGTCAAGACCTGGTCTCCCAGACGCGTTTGATCGGAGTCGGCGAGGGGAACGGAGGGAAGAGGCCCGGGGGCCTGAATGCGCAGGAAGGCCATGTCGATATGGCTGACCAGGCGGATCACTTGGGCCGGCATTTTCTGGTTATTGTGCAATTGCACCATGACCCGGTTGGCCCGGTTGACTG
>JAGOJP010000087.1 GCA_017995055.1 Candidatus Omnitrophota bacterium | reverse complement strand
CCATCATCCGGTGCGTTTCTTTCACAAAATCATTGCCCTTTGATTCCTCTTCATGTTGAGGATCCCCACTCTGGGACACTGCACGCCCAAAACTTCCCGGACGTAAACGACCGCCATCAGGGACGATTGCAGAAGATGCTTAGCTTTCGCCTCAGAATTCGCGCCCACATCGATAATAAAAGAGAATCCATTCAGTTGCGGGATAAGCAAGCCGATGCCCGGGCGCTCCACGCCGGGCAGCATGCCCAGATGAACCGTTGACGCGGCGACAACCGCCCCGGTATTCCCGGCGCTGATAAAAGCGTCAAATCCCTGTTCCTTTAAGAGCCTGATCCCTAAAGTAATGGATGACTGCCGTTTTTTCCGAACACTGATGGTCGCGGGTTCATGCATACTGATCACTTCCGGCGCATGCATGACGGTCAGGCGTTCAGACGGATAGGAATATTTCTGGAGTTGGGCCTCAATCTGATCCTGAAGGCCGACAAGAACAATATTGACATCTAATTCCTTGATAGCTTCCACCACGCCTTCCACAACCGCGGCTGGCGCGTAATCCCCCCCCATAGCATCAACGACGATTTTCAAGTATTCTCCCCCGGGTCAAGTGAGTTTTATATTAACTGAAACATATTATTCCCCACAACCGGCCCTTTTTAGGCAAGGCGGGATGACGAAGGAATGGTCGGCCGGGAAAACCTGTGACCAAATTATTTAGATTTTTTTTCTTTCACTGGAATCTCAACGACGGTTTTGCCCTTATAAAAACCGCAGAAAGGACACACACGGTGCGAGATAATCGGCTTCTTGCAATTGGGACACTCTCCAAGACTCGGGGCGCTGATCTTCCAATGAGTCCGTCTTTTGCGTCCCCGTTGCTTGGAATGTTGTCTTTTAGGATTTGGCATAGTAATGGCTCCTTACTGATTTCCGAATATGGCCTCACAAAGGCAGGCGTCTTGGTTTATCTTCGGGATCATCGTCCCTGCGCATCACGACCGGATTTTTTAAATCTTTGGGACAACGGCAGGCATCCTCGTTCAGATTCATCCCGCAATTAGGGCAGATCCCCTTACAATCCGGCCCGCATAAAACGATATCCGAAGTCATCGCCAGCATCAACTCCTGCCGGATATCTTCCGAGATATCGACAAATTCCGTCTTCGGGTTAATATCACAATATATATCAAATGCGTCGGCCCGTTCCTTCTTGACTTCCGCCAGGCAACGGGCGCAAGCATACCCGCAAAGCGTTCTGGCCTTCACCGAAACGCACAACTCGTCCCCGGCTTTAACGGCTTTGATGTTCAAATGAATCGGGGAAAGGATATGGAAATCGCTTCCTGCTAATCCGGCGTCTTCGGCCGGCATGCTCTTTTCAATAACCAGCCCCTCGGGGGGGATGGTCCGCAAATACATTTTCATGGACGCCGTTTTTCCTTTAACTTCCGCGCCACAAAATCAGGGACAAAACTGGAAATATCCGCACCCAGCTCCGCCGTTTCCTTGATCAACGCCGATGACAAAAAAGAATAACTTTCCGACGGCATAAGAAAAACAGTTTGAATATCTGCGGCCAAGCGCCTGTTTGTCAACGCCATTTGAAACTCGTATTCAAAATCTGAAAACATCCTTAACCCCCGGATCAGGACATTGACTTTTTGCTGCCGCGCGAACTCAACCACCAACCCGTCAAACGCGACGACCGTCAAGTTGTCTATGTTCCGGGTCGCCTCTTTGAGCATGGCAACCCGCTCTTCCAGGGTAAACAAGGGGTTCTTATATCCGTTTCGGGCCACCGCAACAATCAGATTATCAAAAATTTCCGTCGCACGGCCAATGAGGTCAAGGTGCCCAAAGGTAACAGGATCAAATGTCCCAGGATATATCGCGGATTTGGCCATAACCTTTTAAATATATTTAATAATATTATTATTTCTTTTGAAAAATAGCAAGGAAAGATTTTCCATACCGTTGGCGCTTGATGAGGGAAAAGCCCTCCTGCGTTTCTGGGAGATACTCGGACTTGCCATATTGTACAATTATAAAAGAAACGGGGTGTACTATATCATAGGCACCTAGGGTTTTCAAGGTTTTTTTTACCAGTCCGCGGTCATAGGGCGGGTCAAGAAAAACAAGGTGAAAGGCTCTTTTCTTTCCGGAAAAAGCCTTGATTGCCGCCAAAGCATCCGCCTGCAAAAGCTCACAGCGGTTATCAAAATAATGACCGTCCTTTAAACCCAAAAGGGTTAAATTTTCGGCAATCACGTCCACACATTTGGGTGCCTTCTCCACAAAAGTGACTTTACTGGCACCCAGGGACAAAGCCTCCAATCCCACCGCCCCGCTGCCGGCGTACAGGTCTAAAACCGTCAGGCCGCTCAAATCATGGCCGATAAGATCAAAAATAGCTTTCCGGGCCACATTTTGAGTCGGCCGGATGTCTGCCGGCATGTAAAAATTACGCCCTCGATAGCTTCCAGTCAGTATTTTCATAATGTCCGTCCATTATACCATGTTCTTTATATTTATTCCCCTGTTTCCCTGGCCACCCCCATACATACCCAGGGCCTCCGAATCATCCCGCCTGAATATGACTTAAATATGTCGGATACCGCTCCTTCATGGCGTTTCCAAGAGGGATATGCCGCGGATCAACCAAGTCCGGGTCACGGTGCGTTACTTCCTGGGCTTCTTTTCTCGCCAGCTCAAGGATGTCAATCTGCGTGGCCGGGTTGGCAAACTTTAATTCGTTCAATCCATGCTGATGCCGGCCAAAATACTGTCCGGGCCCCCGAATCAGAAGGTCCTGTTCGGCAATTTGAAAGCCATCCGTCGTTGCCCGGATAGCCTCCAGCCTGGCCCTGCCTTCGTCCGTTGAGGGGTCCGCAATCAAATAACAAAAACCGTCCTTCTGCCCCCGGCCGACCCGGCCCCTAAGCTGGTGAAGCTGGGCTAGGCCAAAATACTCCGCGTGTTCAATCACCATAATGTTCGCATGAGGGACATCAATCCCGACCTCCAGCACGGTCGTCGCCACAAGAATGTGAAGTTCTTTATTCTTAAAGCGGGCCAGCACCTCGTCACTCTGGGCCCGCTTCATTTGCCCGTGAACCAGTCCGAGTTTCAGCTCTTTAAAATCACGCGTCTGAAAACGCTCAAACATAGCCCGGGCCGCTTTCAAATTCAGTTTTTCCGAGGCCTCAATGATAGGATAAATAATATACGCCTGTTCGCCCTGCAGGACTTTCTCCTTGACCCTCCGGTACACCTCTTCCGCGTTTTCGGAGGAAAAAACTTCCGTGACAATGCCCCCCCGGTTTTTCGGCATTTCATCAAGGACGGAAACATCAAGGTCGCCAAAAAGCGTCAAGCTTAACGTCCGGGGAATCGGAGTCGCCGTCATCACCAGCACGTCGGGGCTGGTCCCTTTCGCCGATAAAAGGGCCCGCTGTTTGACCCCGAATTTGTGCTGTTCATCAATCACCACATAACTCAATTTCCGGAAACGGATATCCTCGCTTAACAGCGCGTGCGTACCGACCACGATTTTAGACTCCCCGGCCTGGAGCCGGCGGACAACTTCCTCCCTCGGCTTCTTCGGAAGGCCGCTCACGAGCAATTCAACCGGAACATCGGCAAACGGCCCCCCGGCAAGGAACTTGACGATCGACTCATAATGCTGGCGGGCCAGGATTTCGGTCGGAGCCATCAGCGCGGCCTGGGCTCCGTTAACGACGGCCGCCAGGCACCCGAACAAGGCAACGACCGTTTTTCCGGATCCGACATCCCCGTGCAAAAGCCGCATCATGGGGGAAGGCGGCTGCATGTCTCCGGCAATCTCCCGGATAACCCGCTGCTGGGCGCCCGTGAGAGGGAACGGAAACATATGGACAAATTGCGAGATAAAATCCAGCCCAATGCGATGCGCATATCCCTCCTGACGGACAATCGTCATCCGGCGCTTAATGACGGAAATCTGGAAAAGGAAAAACTCTTCAAAAGAAATGCGCCGATGAGCGATCTCCTGCAGCTCCGTGCTTTCGGGAAAGTGAATCTGCGCCAGGCTGCGCCGGATATTCGGCAAGCGGTATTTATTGCGCACCCAGACAGGAAGGATATCCGGGAGCTCCGGCAAATAATTCTCCAGGCAGCGATAAATCACTTTTCTTAAAGTGCGCTGGGAAAAGCCTCTGGTTAACGGATACACCGGGACGATCCGCCCCATGTTCAGCTTCAGGTCGTCATCCTTGTCAATGATTTCATACTCGGGAGAGACCATCTGCAAACGGTCTTTATAAAGCTCAACCCGTCCATAAAGAACAACCGGTGTCCCCACCGAAAAATATTTATTCAGATAGGGCTGATTAAACCAGACCACATGTAACCGCCCGTGCCCGTCCCCAATGGCCATTTCATAAACATGCTTTCGGGTGTACCAACTCTGCCGCGCGCCTTGGGCCAGCACCTGGCCGGATACCGTCAGGGTTTCCCCCGGCTTCACCTGAGACAGGGGGGTCATCCGGGTGCGGTCTTCATACCGCCGCGGAAAAAGATAAAGCAGGTCTTCAACGGTCTCAACCCCTAACTTCTCAAACAATTTTTTTTTGGCCGGGCCGACACCTTTGATAAACTGGACAGAAATCTCCTTAAGCGGTTGCATAACGCCCCATCACATTAACCTCGACGACAGACATCCGGGAAGGCTGCCGTAAAAGCATCCTTCCCCCTTTTTAAAGTCAGGACCCCCGCGCCGGGCATACGCCGCGTTCAGGAGAACAGGCCTCCTAAGCTCATTCGATAAAAAAGGCAAGGTTTTTTCTATAACCCTGCCTGCCGCAAGCCTCGCCCCGCCGTCCCTTGATGAATCCCCGGGAAGCCATGGTGCAGATTCACCTTAAACGGCTGATCTGCTTCGCCAGCCGGTCCCGGTAGCGTTCTTTGAAAACAACTTCAAAATCATAGACATCTCTGAAACTTTCAATATTATCCTCTTCCGTTTTGCTGAGGATTTTCTTCTCGACCATGTTAAAAACAATATGCCCAAAATCTTCGGTCGAGTTAATCCCCCAATACTGCAAAACAGTGAGCGTCAACGGCCCGAATTTCTCGAGCAACAGGTCCTTAATCCCCTCCAACAATTCCTTCCCGCTCACATGACGGGAGCGGCGCAGTCTCTTTTGCGTGAAAGACAACGCCTCCAGGATGAATTCGTAAGCGTCATCTTTATAACGGGGATCCCTCTCGCAAATTTCAAGCAGGATATCATCCAATTCTTGTTTCATGTCATTATTGTAGCAAAATAATCTACCCCTATCAAAAAATTATTCAAAAAACGTCCCTAATTTTTTCTTGCTTGTCTCTTTTTTTCCTGAACTCCTATAATATGAAAAAAAATATAAATACGTAATGCTTTAAAAGACAAAATTTGTCATAATAACCCCATGTCGAAAAAACCCAGTTGGATCTGGTACCTTTATTTTATAATTTATTGCGGGGTCACCGCATATCAGATTGAGCAATTCGCTGACAGCAACTCAAAAATCAGCACGTACTATCATATCCTTATTGCCTACAATCTGAGCTATATCATCCATTATCTCAGGAACGCGTTATCGGTTATCCTGAATGCCTTGGCTGTTATATCCTTTTACTTATTCCTGCGCCAAACCCGGTGGTTAACGAAAAATTTTTGGCAGGGATTCCTGGTGTTTCGTTTTCTCAGCGATATGACCGGACGGATTTATGAAATTAAAGTCCTTAAATCCCTGTTCCACCAGGACATATCGCTCGGGAAGGATACAATACTCCTGGTGGTTATGCTGGTGCTCCCGTCCTATATCGCTCTCATAAAATATATTTTGAGTGACTGTTGGAAAGGGCAACAAAATGTCCGGCCCAAGGCGGGATAAAGATTTTTTATAAGCCCTCGGGGGATTCCCCGGGGAAGCCGTTCACGCATTTTTAACGGAACCGCCCTCATCCGGGGCCGAAATGTCTTCAGCCAGGACAACTTGGTTCCGTCCATTTTTTTTAGCCTTGTAAAGGGCTTCATCCGCTTTAAGAATAAGGTCCTTTTTGCTCATCCCTTCCTGATATTGGGCAATGCCGATGCTCAGCGTGATCTGCTGCTTGAAAGGATACTCCTCAATAACTTTCCGGACCTTTTCCGCTGCCAGATAGGCGCCCTGAATATTCGTGTTAGGGAACACCACGCAGAACTCGTCTCCGGCATAACGGCAGACAATATCCGTATCTCTCAGGTTTGACTTCAGCATCTCCCCAAAAGTACGCAAAAGGTCGTCTCCCGCCACATGGCCGAAGGCGTCATTGTAGGATTTAAAATGATCCATATCGATCATGCTGACGCAGAGGTCCGTTTTATTCCTCTTCAAGCGCCTGATTTCCTGATCCAATGACTCGGAAAACAAACGGTAATTATATATCTGGGTAATGGGGTCGGTGACCGTCTGCAAATTGAGTTCTTTGAATAAAGTCACATTTTCTATGGCGGTCGATATCCGCTTCGCCATAATGCGCAGGATTTTAAAATCCATATCGCTAAAAGGCTCGTCCGGATTCATCGGGGTGATTTTATCGGCTACGTTTATGATCCCGGCCAGTTTATCATTGATCCGGAATGGCATGATCATAAAAGACCGGCCGAGATAATATGGCAATTTCCCTCTCGAGAATTTGTCATCGTATTCTATATTTTTTACCAAAATCGGCTCGCCCTTTAAAGCCGCCTGGCCGCAAATCTGTTCCCCTATTTTAACCTGTGTTTTTGCAATCACATCCTCCGGGATGCCCTGGGCGCCCAAAATCGTCAGGCACCCGGCCGCAGGGTCTTCCAGCATAAGAGAGCATCGTTTCGCTTCCAGGATATTAGAAACCTCTTCCACCGTAAAATTCGCCAAAACCTGCATATCCCTCACCGTGTCGATTTTCTCGTAAAATCCGATGATAAGCTCCATTTTGCGTTTCTCGACATGAATTTCATCTTCCAGTTTCTGTTTTAAAGTAATATCAGTCACAACTCCTTCAATGCCGTTTATCGTCCCTCTCTCATCCCAAAGCAAATTCGCCGAGACAGAAAGAATCAGCGTCTTCCCCTCCTGAACGGGAGCTTTTAAAATGCAGTCTTTAACGACATTCTTTTCATACAAAATCTTCCAGAATTCCTCATTCTCATCCTTTAAAAAATCTTTGATGTTGGACCCAATCATATCGGTCTTGCTGCAAAATCCCATAATTTGAGCAAAAGCGAAATTAACGTAACTGAGCACCCCTTTTGCGTCCGCCAGGAAAAGGCCGTTGCTGACCGTCTCAACCATACGGCGGTACATTCTCTCGGACTCAGAATGCAACAGATTGAATTCCTTGTTCTTCCGGCTTGATTTAATCTCCGTCTGGTTCAAAACCCGGAGGACTGCCGGGGCTGCTTGAGCCGCCTTCTGAAGTCTTTTCCAGAATATACGGTAAATCAGAATCGGGAGCAGAATCCCGCAGACAAACGCGAGTCCGGCGAGTCTAAAATGCCATTCGTCCAGGTTCGGGAGAGCGAAATCCCCCTTGACGAACACCTTGTCCTTCAGCATTTTCCCGTCTTTGTCATATTTAATTTGATTGCTGATGAACCCGTTATTGTATGTATCCAAATTTTTCAGCAACCCGTTTGTATAATACTCCCTCGAATACCCGTGGATCTTCCCTCCCCTATAATCAATGGCCGTTTTCATAATACCATTTTTATAAAAAGAAACCACAGTCCCGGCCAGGACATCGTCCACAAAATGTCCATACATCTCAATATGCCCGTCCCGGTCAAAAACGGTAAACTCCCCATTACGCAAGCCATTCTGATAAATGACAGTATCTTTAAGCTGACCGTTATCAAAATAAGACCGGTTCAATCCGAAAGGCTGCCCCAGCTTATATTGATTTTCCGTCGCAATCTGCCCATTCGGATAATACGTCCTGGCAAGACCTTCTGCCCGGCCATCTTTATATGCCACCTCTTTGGATAATTGCCCGTCTTCATAAAAATAGATAAACAGCCCCTGGCCATTGCCGAGATAAAATTCCCC
This sequence comes from Candidatus Omnitrophota bacterium, assembly GCA_017995055.1. Taxonomy (GTDB): domain Bacteria; phylum Omnitrophota; class Gorgyraeia; order Zapsychrales; family JANLHA01; genus JAGOJP01. The sequence continues at coordinate 1,641 of JAGOJP010000087.1, read as the reverse complement.
CTTTTCTTTCAAAAATCCCGTCGGATAATACCGGACATATTGTCCATGTTCCTTTCCGGCGACAAAGTTAATACTGAGCGCCAACTGGCCATGTTCATAATACTCATAGTAAGGGCCGTCCAACTTTCCGTTTACATAAACAGCGTGCGTCTGCAGTGCCCCTTCCCGAAAATATTTTTTTAAAACAACCTCCCCTGTTTTAGTATTGGTTATGATTTGCCTCTTAACTTTTCCGTTTTCATAAGTTTCTGTCTTAATATCCAGATCAGGGGCTTGATCCGTGAGAGCTTTTTTTCGGGGGGACATTTGCAGGGGCTTATCCGCCTCTTTGTCGACCACTTCATACGCCGGCATCTTAGAAACCTGCTCTGCCGGCTTCGTGCTGTTAACGGCTTCTTGTATCTGGGCATAACCCGTGGAAACAGAAGCAAAAAATATAAAAAGGATAATCTTTAAAATTTCTTTCATAACTTATTACTTTTATTAAGGTTTTAATTATATCATACTAATAAATAAGTATAATGAATGTAAATAAAAAAGGGAAGAACAATACTCATTAAATTACATAAGAAAAAAACATGTAATTTTAATCTCCACAAAGCAGCATAAAAAAAGCCCCGTAAAAAATATTTACGGGGCTAAATTTAACCCGGCAACGTTCTACTCTCCCATAGCCTTGCGACTAAAGTACCATCGACCTTGGAGGGCTTAACGGCCGTGTTCGGAATGGGAACGGGTGTGGCCCCTCCAGCAAAGTTGCCGGAAATCCAAAATATAAGTCAGTTATGTAATATAGAATAATGCAATTCACTGAATTATGGCCAAAAAAAGGTCAAACGTTCGGCTTATTAGTACTGCTTAGCTTAAGATCTTTCGATCCTTACACGTGCAGCCTATCAACCTTGTAGTCTACAAGGAGCCTTCATCCCCGAAGGGAATCGATACCTAATCTTGAGGGAGGCTTCGCACTTAGATGCTTTCAGCGCTTATCCTTTCCGAACATGGCTACCCAGCCATTACCCTTGGCAGGATAACTGGAACACCAGAGGTTCGTCTCTTCCGGTCCTCTCGTACTAGGAAGAGCTCCTCTTCAAGTATCGTACGCCCACATCAGATAGAGACCGAACTGTCTCACGACGTTCTAAACCCAGCTCGCGTACCGTTTTAACCGGCGAACAGCCGGACCCTTGGGACCTTGTTCAGCCCCAGGATACGATGAGCCGACATCGAGGTGCCAATCCGCGCTGTCGATATGAACTCTCGAGCGCGATCAGCCTGTTATCCCCGGAGTACCTATTGTCCGTTGAGCGATGGCAGTCCCATGACCAACCACCGGATCACTTAGCCCTACTTTCGTATCTGTTCGTCCTGTCGGACTCACAGTTAAGCTCCCTTATGCCCATGCACTCTACTGACGATTGCCAACCGTCATGAGGAAACCTTTGGACCCCTTCGTTACAGTTTAGAAGGGACTCGCCCCAAGCAAACTGCCCATCTGGCACTGTTACCCTCCCTGATTCAAGGGACAGGATTAGAATTTAAGTACTATTAGGGTGGTATTTCACCATTGGCTCTGGCGTTGCTAGCGCAACACCTTCATAGCCTCCCACCTATCCTACACAAACAGGACCGAAATTCAAA
>JAGOJP010000005.1 GCA_017995055.1 Candidatus Omnitrophota bacterium | reverse complement strand
CATTTGAAGAACCGCGTGGGTCATCGCAAAAAAGGTCGCGTTGGAAATATTAATAGCGTCAATAACGGCCCGGCTGATAATACCCACCCCGACATACGCGTTATCATAAATATCATGAAAGGCCCGTTCTCTTTGCAGCGCGGTCATTTTTTTGGAGTCCCGGATAGGGCACCGGAAGAGGGGTGATTTCAAAACCACGGCCGCGGCGACCACGGGGCCGGCGAGCGGACCTCGGCCCGCCTCATCTAAACCACAAACGAGGCTAAACCCTTTGTGTTTAGCCTCGTTCTCAAAAATCATGCCTGCGGAGCAGGCGTCAAATTTTTTCATAAAAACACATCACGTGCCGTCTTGCTAGACTTTCTTTTTAACCCGCGCGCGTTTCCCGATGCGCTCGCGCAGATAATATAATTTGGCTCTGCAGACATCCCCCTTAGAGATCACTTCAATGCTGTCAATAACCGGAGAATGCAGCGGGAATGTCCTCTCCACCCCTTCCCCGAAAGAAATCTTGCGGACAGTAAAAGTCCCTTTGAGTCCCCGGCCTGTTTTACGGACAACAAATCCTTCAAAAGGATGGACGCGTACCTTATCCGCCTCCGCGACTTTAATCTTCATCTTGATCGTATCCCCGACCTGAATTTTGGGCAGGTCGGTTCTTAAATATTTCTTCTCAATCTGCCCGACTATCTCTCCTGTGTTCACCTGACTCCCTCCTTTAATAACCCTGTTCAACACCAAATTAACAGGGTTTCTTATCCTGACTGACCCCGTTGACTCTTGGCTCCGGGGCAACGGACACTCGTCTGTTCACTGTCAAATCCCCGTTTAACTTATATACAATTTAGATAAATGATGAGGATTTTACCGCAAATCCTGCCCTCTGTCAACCATGAAAGTTAGGAGGAACGGATTAACGAATTGACGGGTCTCTCCGCTCGGGCTCCTGGCTCCCTTTCAGCAGGTCAGGGCGGACCTTCTTGGTTCGTATCACCGCTTGCTCCTGTCGCCATCGGACAATATCCGCATGATGCCCTGACAGCAGGATTTCCGGCACTTTGGCCCCACGAAAATCCGCCGGGCGGGTATAATGCGGATACTCAAGCAACCCTCTTTCAAACGACTCATCTTCCAGAGAGGCCTCTTTGCCCAACACTCCCGGGATCAGGCGGGTGACTGCGTCCACCACGATCATCGCCGGCAGTTCCCCGCCGGTCAGGATATAGTCCCCTACCGAAAGGCTCTCATCCACCACCATCCGGCGGACGCGCTCATCCACCCCTTCATAATGTCCGCAAATCAGGATCAAATTCCGTTCCCGGGCCAAGGCCCGGGCTTTTGTCTGCGTCAGGGGTGTCCCGCCGGGGCACATCAGCAAAACCTTCGCCTTCCGGCGTCCTTTGATCTTCTTCACGGCATCAAAAAGCGGCTGAGGAGTCATCACCATGCCGGGGCCGCCGCCGAAAGGGCGGTCATCCACTTTTTTATGTTTATCCCGTGAATACGCCCGGAGGTCATAAACCCGGATCTGCACTTTCTTTTTTTCCTGGGCCCGTTTAATAATAGACTCATTCAAGACCGGAGCAAAAACCGAAGGGAATATCGTGATAATATCAAAACGAATCATAGGGACCTCATGCCGTAGTTTGAAGGTCATTATACAACTCCGAGCCATAATCGCGCAAGAAAGACTGGTGAAACCGGCTAAAGGTTCCGGCCTCAATCGCTGCGCGGATATCGCGCATCAGTCGGACATAAAAAAACAAATTATGATAAGACAAGAGCCTTAACCCCAGCATTTCTCCGGCTTTCATCAAATGCCGAAGATACCCGCGCGAATAGGTCCGGCAGACGAAACATTCACATTCCTCATCCATGGGCCGTTTGTCCCCGCTATACTCTGCGTTTAAAAGAATCATGCGCCCTTTGCGGGTAAACACGGTCCCGTGCCGTCCGTAACGGGTTGGGATACAGGTATCAAACATATCAATCCCCTGCGCGACTCCGTGAACGATCTGGTCCGGCAGCCCGATCCCCATGAGGTATCTCGGCTTCCCGGCCGGCAACAACGGTTCCACCCACCCCACGGTGTCAAACATAATTTTTACCGGTTCCCCGACGCTGACACCGCCGATCGCGTAGCCGTCAAAGCCGATATCAAGCAAATCATTCGCGGACCGCCGTCTCAGGTCTTCATAGGTGGCCCCCTGAACAATGCCGAATAAAAACTGCCGCGATAGGCCGGCCATATGCGCGTCAAAATGCGCCCGGGTGCGGCGGGCCCAAAGTGCGGTCCGCTCCACGGAGCGAACGGCATCTTCGCGTTCGCAGGGATAGGGCGCGCATTCGTCCAGAGGCATGATCATGTCCGCCCCCAACCCCTGTTCAATCATCATCACATCTTCCGGCGACAGGAAATGCTTACGGCCGTCAATATGGGATTGAAAATGAACCCCTTCATCGGTGATTTTCCTGAACTGCGCCAGGCTGAATACCTGGTAGCCTCCGCTGTCCGTTAAAATCGGCCGGTCCCAGGCCATAAAAGCATGAAGACCGTTAAAAGAACGGATAATATCAAGGCCCGGCCTTAAAAACAAGTGATACGTATTGCTTAACATCAGCTGGGCCCGCATTTCACGCAGTTCCTCAGCGGAAATTCCTTTAACCGTCGCGTTGGTCCCGACCGGCATAAAAAAAGGCGTTTCCAGCGTCCCGTGCGCGGTCACAAGCCTCCCCCGCCTCGCCTTGGTTTCCGTGTCAGACTTCAAAAGAGTAAACATCCTCATCCCCTTCCCTGTCTAAAGAATTAACATCGCGTCACCGTAACTAAAAAACCGGTACTTCTGCCGGATCGCTTCCCGGTAGGCGCGTTTCATCAGAGCCATGCCGCCGAACGCGTAGACCAGCATGAGCAGCGAACTTTGCGGCAGATGGAAATTCGTCACCAGATGATCCACCGCCTGAAAATGGCACCCGGGATAAATGAATAAATCCGTGGACCCTTTCAGAGCGCCTCCGGCGAATACGGTTTCCAGAACCCGGCAGCTCGTTGTTCCGACGGCACATATCCCCCGCCCGGCTTCGCGGGCTCGGCGGATTTTCTCATAACCGGCCGGGGAGACCGAATAACTCTCCTCGTGCATCCGGTGTTCGGAAACCTCGTCTTCTTCCACGGGCTTAAACGTCGCGTAATTGATATGCAGGGTCACGGGGACACAATCATGCCCTGCCTCTTTCAACCGCCTCAACAAGGCTGTCGTGAAATGCAACCCGGCTGTCGGCGCCGCAACCGAACCGGCATGGCGCGCATAAACCGTCTGGTAATAGTCCCGGTCAGACGCTTTGTCCTGCCTCTTGATATATGGCGGCAGCGGCATATGCCCGATGTTGAAAACCTCCCGGCTGATGTCCGGGCCGCTGAAACGCACAAGGCGTTTTGGGACATCCAGGACGACCGCCCGCACAGGGCTGCCCGGGAAGCGGATCACATCCCCTGCTTTGATCCGGCGCGTCGGCCGCATCAGGACCTCATAAACAGGCCCCCCGGGGATTTTGCGCAGAAGAAAAATTTCCACATTCCCGCCGGAACGCTCTTTCACCCCTTTCAACCGCGCAGGGATAACCTTGCTGTTGTTCACCACCAACAGGGACCGGTCCGGCAAATACCGGCCGATATTCTCAAACCGGTCGTGCCGGATCTGCTTTCTCATACGGTCGATAACCATCAGCCGGGCTTGAGCTCGATCCGGCAAAGGCTCCTGGGCGATCAGCCCCTCCGGCAATTCATAAATAAAATGCTTTAATTTCATTTTGATTTTTTAACATAGCCGGGGTGCCGTGCCCGGGGGCAGGGAACATACGGGGAGGCGCGGAGAGTCCCACCTTTTCTTCATCTCCAGGAAGACCTATTGGAGCGTCTCCAGCGATCTCAGGAAAACCTTCTGAGCGCCCGGATAATAATACGCTAAGATCTCGTCATACATGTGCTGCTCTTTCGCCATGCCCATCGCGCCCCACTGACACATCCCCACGCCGTGCCCCCATCCTCTCCCCACAAAATCACAATAATACCCTTTCATAAACACGCGATAGTCATTGCTCCGCAGCTCATTGGGGCCGATGATATTCCGGAAATCTTTCCCGGAGATAATCACCGCATCTCCTTTTCGGCCGGTAATATCCAGTGTTTTAACACGCCCGGAAACCGTCCGTTCCCGCACGTCAATAGTTTTAATAAGCCCAATGGCATACCCCCCCTTGTTGAGCTTGTCCTGGATATCCTTAAGCCTAAAATTCTTCTTCCAGGAATAGTGCGGGGAGTGCGCGCAAAACAGGCAGCGAACCCCTTTTAAAGGATACAACTCCTGCTTCCAGACCGCATTGACATTTTCAGTATGCCCCCCACAGGTCGCATGATAATACGCCGGCAGGATTTTCCCCTCAAAAACCAGAATCTCTCCCCGTGTCCTTTGCACGGCCAGGTTCGTCCGGTACCGTTCTGAAGTTTTCCCTCCGTAGACCTGCGAGTAGATATCATTGGTCATATCATAATCTTTATTTTTATTTTGCTGAATTTGGTAAATCGCGTAAGACCGCACCGCCACGGCCTGGGCCTTGATCGCTTCCAAGGGCCACCGGTGTGACACCTCGTGATAAAGAACGCCTTTAATGTATTCCTCCAGGTCAACCGTATTCACAAATAATAAACGCCGCTCCGGGGTCAAAAAAACGTCCACGACCCCCCGGTATTTCCGCTCCTGCCGGCCCCGGAACAAAGAAAAATGCTCCTGGGGGACAAAACGAACCCTTTTAAGAGGAATTAACTTCGCCCCGACCCGGATCCCGTCCCGGGCAGGAAAAAGAGTCGTCTTGATCAAATAAGAATCACGGGCCAGCACCTGGGCAGACAAGGGATCCATCAGAATGTATTCCCCCCGGATTCTGATATCGGCTTTTTCGGCGTCTTTCAAAACAGCGATACGGACCGCGATCTCCTCCGGGCTGGGCGCCGCAGCCCCGCCCCAGGCCCCGGAAGGCCAAAATACCGCCCAGACCAAAACCAGCGCCCGAAAAGCCCGTGTCACTCGTATCGTCATGAAGGTTAATGCCTCCTGATCAACATTAAAATAACCGTAATGATGCCGCTCAAAAGGAGGCATGTCGTTAACGGCGCGAAAAACGTAAAGTTCCCTTTTTTAACGACGATGTCTCCCGGGAGGGACCCCATCCCGGGGACCTTCTCAAAAATCAACGCCAAAAGGCCCGCCAGGAAGAAGCACGCTGCAGTAAAAAACAATATCCGTGCCATGGAAAGGCTCCCGCGTTCGGGGACTATAAAAATTCCTGTTGAAGATTAAGTTTCTGGGTCGAGGAACCGCCTATATGCTGAACCGCCAACGACGTTAGTTCCCGCCCGCGGGGAGTCCGGCGGAGAAATCCGGTTTTAAGCAGGTACGGCTCTATCACGTCAACGATCGTGTCGACCTCCTCATTGAGTGTTGCGGCGAGCGCTTCAATGCCGACCGGCCCGCCGTTATAATGCCGGGCTATCACCTGAAGCAGACGGCGGTCAACATCATCCAGGCCCATCGAGTCGATTCCCAGGGACTGCATAGCTTCCGTCACGATAGCCCGCGTGATCAGGCTGGCGCTGGTTTTGACCTGGGCAAAATCCCTGACCCGACGTAAAAGACGGTTCGCGATCCGCGGGGTTCCCCGGGCGCGGCGGGCGATTTCGTCGGCCGCCGTGTCTTCAATCGCGACGTTTAATTTACGGCTGGAATTTTTAACAATCACGCTCAGGTCCGTCTGCGAATAAAAATCGAGGTGATGAAAAATCCCGAACCGGTCCCGGAGAGGAGACGCTAAAAGCCCGCTGCGCGTGGTGGCGCCGATCAGCGTAAAGGGCTTCAAATGGAAATTAATCGTTCGCGCGTACGGCCCTTTATCGACCACGAAATCGATTTTAAAATTCTCCATGGCCGGATAAAGGAATTCTTCCACCACCTTGGAGAGGCGGTGAATCTCATCGATAAAAAGAATGTCCCCGTGTTCCAGATTGGTCAGGATGCCGATCAAATCACCGGCCCGGTCAATGGCCGGCCCGGAGGTAATCGTAATCCGGGCGCCCATTTCATGGGCGATAATGTACGACAACGATGTTTTGCCCAGACCCGGTGGCCCGGAAAACAGCATATGTTCCAGGGGATCCCGCCGTTGTTTCGCCGCAGCGATCGTAACCTCCAGATTATTGATCACATCTTTCTGCCCGACAAATTCCTTAAAACTCGCCGGCCGGAGAGACAGGCTGACAACAGCATCTTCTTCCGTTTCCTGATTGAGGACAAGTTTTTTTCTGATGTTTGTGTCGTCGGCCATGATTTATGCCGCCGGTTCAGGGTCCGGGGATGATTCGGGAGAAGAGCCGGCCGGATTATCCTTATCCGGAGGCGTGACGGCGGCCTCCTTCTCCAGATTACGAAAAACTTCGATATCCGAAAACAAACGTTTCTGCATCACTTTGATTTCCCGAAGGCGGATCAGTTCCAGGATCGCCATAAACGTCACGATCACTTCCATTTTACTGGACGTATTAACAAAAAATTCCGTTAACAGAACACGGGGCTGCCGCAACAAGGCATGCAAGACATCATGAATCTTCTGCTCCACCGTGAACTCTTCCGGCCTGACTTCATAAACCGGGGATTCTTGGAAACGGTTTAAGGCTTTCGTGAACGCGTTAATCAAATCGAAAAGGCTCGCCTCAAAATACACTTCCGTGCTTTCCTCTTCCAGTTCTTTCAGCAGGTCTTCGTCCATTTTGCGCGGAAACAGTTTCTGACGTTCGGTTTCCATGGTTTTAAGGTGATCTGCAATTTCTTTAAAAACCTTATATTCCTGAAGCTTACGGACCAGTTCGTCCCGGGGATCGGCCTCTTCCTCTTCCTGAGACGGATCCGGCGGAAGAAGCATACGGGATTTGATCTGCATCAACGTGGCGGCCATAACCAAGAAATCCCCCACGAATTCCAGGTCAAGCAGCTTCATCATCTCGATATACTCCATATATTGATCAGTAATCTTGGCGATAGGGATATCATAGACGTTAATATCGTTCTTTTTGATCAAATACAGCAGCAGGTCCAAAGGGCCTTCAAAGATATCAAGCTTCAGCTTATAACTCATGACGGGAATATGACCTCCTTAACGTCCTGAAGAGTCCGGCGGGCAATCGCCTGGGCTTTGCGCTGGCCTTCCTGAAGAAGAGCGGGAATACGCTCTTTGTCCCGAAGGAGCTCCGCCCGCTTTTCCTGAATAGGCGCCAGCCGCTTCAGGAGGCAATCCGACAGGTTAGCCTTACACTCCGTGCACCCCTTCAGGGCCTGAGTGCACCATGCCGACACGTCTTGAGTCAGTTCCGGCGCGAACACTTTATAATAACTGTAAACGTTACACTGCTCCGGCCGGCCGGGATCCGACTTCCGGATTCGCTGCGGATCCGTGATCATCTGCCGCACTTTTTCTTTCACCTCCGCCGCCGAATCCGACAGATTGATCGCGTTAAAATAACTCTTACTCATTTTCCTGCCATCAATCCCCAGCAGCCGCGGCGTTTCCGTAAGGATCGCAGCACAATCGGCAAACACATCCTTTTTATAAAGAAAATTGAACCTGCGGGCGATCTCCCTCGTCAGCTCAACATGAGGCAGCTGGTCTTCCCCGATCGGAACAGCGTCTGCTTTATAAAGCAAAATATCGGCCGCCTGCAGGACCGGATATCCCAGAAACCCATACGTCTGCAAATCACGCGCCGTGATCTCCCGGAGTTGCTCTTTGTAGGTCGGATTCCGCTCCAGCCAGCCCAAAGGCGTCAGGCAGGAAAAAATCATATGCAGTTCCACGTGCTCCGGCACCTGGGATTGAACGTACACGATCGAGCGCTCCGGGTCAATCCCGCACGCCATCCAATCCACGGCCATATCGAAAATATAGCCCCGGATAGGGCCGCTGTTTTCATATTCCCCCATGAAGGCGTGCCAGTCCACGATACAGTAAACACACTGGTACTCATCCTGAAGTTGCGTCCAGTTCTGCAGGGCGCCCACAAGGTGCCCCAGATGCAGCTTCCCCGTCGGGCGCATACCGCTGAATATTGTTTTCTTCATCACAGATGTCTGCCGGATATTAGATAACGGGTTCATGAAAAGAAACACGGCTGGGCCGGTGTCTCATCCTAGGGATTGTTGTTAAGAAGACACCCCAAGGCGTTACAACTTTCTGGCAATCGACTCGATTTCAAACGTCATAAGCTTATCCCCGGGCTCAAACGCATCGAAATTCGTGATAGAAATGCCGCACTCATACCCCTCGGTCACTTCCCGCACGTCATCTTTAAAACGCTTCAAAGAGCTGATATTGCCGGAGAAGATGACCTCGCCGTTCCGGACCACCTCGATGCTCGCCTTCCGGGTCACTTTCCCTTTGGAGACGTAACAGCCGGCGATCGTTCCGGATTTACTGAGTTTAAAAACCTGCCGGACGTCAATTTGGCTAAGGTCCCGCCGCTTCATCTTCGGGGCCAGCATCCCTTCTAAAGCTTTGCGGACATCATTCACCGCGTCATAAATAATCCGGTACTGCCTCACATCCACCGGTTGTTTTTCCAGCTCTTCAGCCGCCTTTGATCCGATCCCGACTTGAAAACCGATGATGATCGCGTTGGACGCGACCGCCAAAATAACATCCGAGGCATTGACATCCCCAACCCCGGCATGAATAAATTTCACTTTCACTTCACTGCTGGGGATTTTCTCCAGGGAATCTTTCAGGGCTTCTACGGACCCCTGGACGTCGGCTTTCAGGATGACATTCAACTCCTTGATACTGCCTTCCTGGATCTTGGCATACAAATCCTCCAGCGTGACCCGGCCGGACGATGCGAGAAGTTTTTCGTTCTTGAGCTGTTCCGAACGCAAAGACGTAATCTCCCGCGCCTGTTTCTCATCCTGGAGCACGTAAAAACGTTCGCCCGCCTCAGGAACCCCCGGCAAGCCCAAAACTTCAACCGGCATAGAGGGGCCGGCTTCTTTAATAGACTGTTCCTGATCGTCAAACATGGCTTTCACCTTCCCGTAAAAAGCCCCCACGACGATAATATCATTCAGGTGGAGGGTTCCGCTTTGCACGATCAGGCTGGCGACCGTCCCCTTCCCCCGGCTCATATGCGCCTCCACGACAATGCCAGACGCGTCTTTATGCTTATTAGCCTTCAGCTCCAGCATTTCCGCTTCCAGCAGGATCATTTCCAGCAATTTATCAACACCTTCCCCCGTCACGGCGGAAACACCGACGACAATTGTCTTACCGCCCCAGTCTTCCGCAGTGAACCCGCGATCGGCCAGTTCCTTTTTTACCCGGTCCGGGTCCGCGTTGCGCCGGTCAATTTTATTCAACGCGACGACAATCGGCACGCCCGCCGCCTGCGCATGGGCAATAGCTTCCTCGGTCTGCGGCATGACCCCTTCATCCGCGGCCACAACCAGGACGACCAAGTCTGTGATATGGGCCCCGCGAGCCCGCATGGCCGTAAAGGCCTCATGCCCCGGCGTATCAAGAAACGTGATCCTGCCTTTAGGCAGTTTGACCGAATAGGCACCGATATGCTGTGTAATACCGCCGTGTTCTGAATCGGCGATCTGACTCTTACGGATCCTGTCCAACAAGGATGTTTTTCCGTGATCAACATGCCCCATAAACGTAATAACCGGGGCGCGCGGGTGAAGCGATTTCGGGTCCTCTTCCTCCTTATGATGCGTCTCGATCAGCTGCTCTTCCTGCGTCTTCATCTTCGTAATGTTATAACCAAACTCCGTCGCTAAACGTCGGACGACATCCTCATCCAAATTCTGATTAATATTGCAGATTATACCCATTTGCAGCAGTTTTTTCAAAACCACGCTGGTCTTCTGCTGGATCCGGACGGAGAAATCCTTAGCCGAGATGGGGATCCTCAATTCTAAATCCACAAGCTCTGCTATAGGCGGCGCCATCTCTGAAGGTTCGGTGGTATGCCGTGTCGTTTCCTGAACCGCAACGTCAAAACCATCTTCATGCTCAAACCCGCTTTTTTTATGACCGAAATACCCTTTGTGATCCAGACTGCCGTCCTGGGATAATTTTCCAGATGACGGCTTGCGTTTCTTTTTTGCCAAAGGTTTCAGCGGGACAAAAGGCGCTTCGCTGATTTTAGTCTTCGTCTTACGGGGTTTTTCCGGCTGTTGGGGCTCTGGTTTAACCCGCAGTTCTTTTTCCTGCTCCGCCGGCTTACTTTTCACGGTTCCAGTTTTAGCTTTCGCCGCAGTCTTCCTCGGGGCTTTCTTACGGGCAGGTTTCTCTTCCACCGTCGCCTTCTCCGCCGGTTTAATCTCTTCCGGCAAAACCTCTGGCGGAGGCGGGGGTGCCGCAGGAGGAGACGGCGGCTCCGGAGGAGCGTTCTTCCGTTCCTGTTCCTGTTTCCTCTGCAGGCGGAACCGGCGCATTTTCTCCGGGTCCTGCATATCTTTTTTAAGCTCGCTGCGTAAAACAATAATCACCGCTTTATTCAAGACCTGATCTCCATCTTTGGCCTTGAGTTTCAACGCCTTGAGCTTTTTTAAAACTGCCTCATTACTTATCTGCAACTCATCCGCTAATTCGAAAACATGCATGTTCTTTCCTAACGTCTCGTGTGACCAGTATAATATTTATTTATCGTGTCCCGTAAGGGATTTAGCCTCTTCTATAAGTCTTTCCGCCTTGATTTTACCCACCCCTTTGATAGGTGTCAAATCGTCAGGGACAGCCGCGGCAATGCTTGCTATCGTCAAGAACCCCGCGTCCTCAAGGGCCTGAATAACCTTGGGCCCGGCTCCTTTAAGTTGTGTTAATTCCGAAACCCGTTCTTCGCTTTTAGGCTCCGGCTCCGCCGTTGCACTCTTTCCTTCCGGCAGCAAAGCTGGTTCTTCAGCCGACGGCGGCTCATGTTGACTGGCCCATTGTTCCGCCGTAAAAATATTCAATTCCCAGCCCACCAATTCGCTGGCCAAACGGACGTTCTGCCCTCTTTTCCCGATAGCCAGAGAAAGCTGATCATCCGCGACAATCAAATTTGCTTTCTTATCCTCACTGTTGATCTGAATCTGGGAGATTTCGGCCGGAGATAAAGCCGCCTGGATATATTCCTTAATATCATTCGAATAACGGACGATGTCGATCTTCTCCCCCTGAAGTTCGTTGACGATATTTTTAACCCGCGCCCCGCGCATCCCCACACAGGCACCGACACAATCCACCTTCTCGTCCTTTGAATACACGGCGATCTTTGTACGTTCTCCGACGGCGCGGGAGATGGACTTAATCTCGACAATCCCTTCATAAATCTCCGGGACCTCCAGTTCAAAAAGCCTCTTCACGAAGTTAGGATTAGCCCGGGACAAAATAATCTGCGGCCCCTTGGCCTCCCGGGTGACGTCCAGGACGTACGCCCGGATCCGGTCTCCCTGTTTGAATTCTTCCTTGCCCGATATTTCGCTTTTAGGCAAATACCCTTCGGACTTCCCCAGATCAACGATAATATTGCCTTTTTCAAAACGGTAAACCCCCCCGGCAATAATCTGGCCGATCCGATTTTGATACTCCTGATACACAACGTCTTTTTCCGCTTCCCGGATTTTTTGAATGACAACCTGCTTGGCTGTCTGAGCCGCGATGCGCCCGAACTCACTCGAACGAATCTCGTGCTCACCGGCATAGGCCGTCAGTTTTCCGGTCTTGCGATTAATGACGACCTTAATCTCCTCCATACTGTCGACAGTCCAGATTTTCTTCGCCGCAGAAGCCACCGCCGCTTCAACCGCCTCAATCAAAATGTTTTTATTAATACCCTTATCTCTTTCCAACTGGTCTAAAATAGCCAGCAACTCTCTGTTATCCATGTCCTTTCCCTTCTGCGAGCATTTGATTGGCTTTCTTAATTTGTCTCAATGGAATGTCTCTCAACACTCCGTCTATTTCGATACACACGCTCTCCTTCTCAACCCCCATTACCCTGCCGGCGATGTCCTGGCGCCCCTCCAGGGGTTCCGCCAGCACGACGTGAACCGGCCTGCCCCGGACGCGCCTGAAATCCCTCTCCTCCACAAGCGGCCAATCGATCCCAGGGGAACAGACTTCAATGGAATAATCGCCGTCCATTATTCCTTCCTCGGCAATCTGCCGGCTCAATTGCTTATTCATCCAGCTGCACTGACCGATCGTAATGCCGCCTTCCGGCAGGTCCACCAACACCCGAATAATCACCTGCCGTTGAGCCCGTTTAACTTTTAACTCCACCAAGTCCGCCCCGCTCTCTTCCAGAAGCGGTCTTAGGCATGCCTTAACCCGGGCTTCCATGTCTTCCAGCATCTTCAATCCTTCTCCGAAAAGCCGTTATGCAGGATGCCCGGCAGCCGCTGACGGACGTCTTCTTTCCTGATTTTTTGCACCCGGCCCGACTTGCGTTCCTTAAGCTCCACGACACCCTCTTTCAACCCCCGCGCCCCAAGAATCAAACGGTAGGGAATCCCGATCAAATCGGCGTCATGAAATTTACGCCCCGGACTTTCCGCCCGGTCATCTACCAGCACGTCAAAACGGTCTTGCTCCAACATGTCCGCATATTCCCGCGCCAGGGCCAGGACTTCTTCGTCCTCCCCGGTCAGCGGCAGGATTTCCACATCGTACGGAGAAACTTCTCTCGGCCAGACGATGCCCTGTTCATCATAATTTTTTTCAACCACTGCGGCGATGAGCCGGCTGACGCCGATGCCGTAACATCCCATAATCATGGGTTTCAGTTTTCCGTCCTCATCCAGGAACATGGCCCCCTGTGCCTGGCTGTATTTCGTCCCCAATTGAAAAATATGCCCCAACTCAATCGCAACCTGCTTTGTCAACGGCTTCCCGCAGGACGGGCACGTCCCGCGGCCGCTTTCCGTCAAAATCGACCCCGCACCGGCAAAGCCACAGCCGCCGCACAAAGCCACCTCGTCCTCCCCGATCGGGGCCAGGGCCAGGAACTCATGAGACACATCCCCTCCCATGGCTCCGGAATCCGCGGCAATAATGTGGACATCCACTCCGCACCGCTGAAACACATTCTGATAAGCGCCGTACATCTTTTGATAAACCTGTTGCAGCCCCGCAAAATCACGGTCAAAGCTGTAAGCGTCTTTCATGATAAATTCACAGGCGCGCACAATACCAAAACGCGTCCGGAGCTCATCCCGGAACTTGGTCTGAATCTGATACAACGTCAGCGGAAGTTGACGGTATGACTGCACATAATTTTTAGCCAAATCGGTAATCACTTCCTCATGCGTCGGCCCCAGGCACATCTCCCGGCCCCGGTTATCCTTAAACCGGATCATAATCTCTTGCAATGTTTGATCCCGGCCGGTCTGCTTCCACAATTCCAAGGGCTGCAAGCAGGGCAAAAAAAGCTCCCTGGCGCCAGCCGCGTTCATTTCTTCCCTGATAATCGCTTCAATGCGGCGCAACACCTTTAACCCCAGGGGCAGATACGAATAAACCCCCGAAGTCAGCATATTGACGAGTCCGGCCCTTAAAAGCAACTGATGGCTCACGGCTTCCGTTCCGACCGGGGTCTCCTTCAGCGTTGGTATGAGAGTCTGTGTCCAGCGCATAATCACCCTTTCTCTGCGCACTTTAACGTTAAAAAATTACATTTTATCAAAAAATCCCGGGGGCAACTTAATGTTCTTTTTAACAAATTTCGTATAACAGGCCGGGGTAGAACGGTTCATCTCCCAGTGCCCTTCGATTTTCCCGTCCTCCGTGATCCGGTCCCTCGTAAAAGTAAAGATATCCTGCATGATGGGCTTCTCCCTTTCTTCGTCCCAGGAGACGTCGGTCACGTTTGTCACCCGACGGACACCATCCGGGTAAAGGATAATATGCACGATCAAATCGATCGCGCGGGCGATCTGTTTTTCGATAATCCTGGTGTCAAGCTTAATCCCGGTCATAAGCATCATCGTGGTCATACGGGAAAAACAATCTTCCGGGGATTCCGCGTGAACGATAGCCAACGACCCGGAGTGCCCGGAAGCGATAGACTCAATCAAATCCAGCATTTCATCGGAACGGACTTCCCCGATGATCAGCCGGTCAGGACGCATACGCAGGGAGTTAACGAAAAGATCCCGGATGGAGATGGCCCCTTTCCCTTCCACGTTGGCCATCTTGGCCTGCAGAGTCACGACGTGCTCCTGTTTCAGCCGCAACTCCGGGGTATCCTCAATGGTGATAATCCGTTCTTCTTCGTCGATATGCCGGGAAAGGACGTTCAGCAGCGTCGTTTTACCGGTACCGGTCGCCCCGCAGAACACGATATTATGCTTCGCCTTCATCGTCCCGCTCAGAAAGGTGGCAATATCCTTATCAAGCATTTTTAACCTCAACACGTCATCAATCGTGGAAATATCGGCGAATTTACGAATCGTCATGACCGGCCCGACCAGGGAACAGGGAGGCAAAATGACGTTACACCGGGTCCCGTCTGGAAGAGGGAAATCGACGTACGGGTTGGACTCATCCACGCGCCGGTTGGTTCCCGAACTGTTTAAAAGTTTCTGGATCGTGTGGGTCAGATGCTCGTTATGCTCGAATTTAACGTCAGAGAGGACAATCCGGCCGCCGCGCTGGATAAAAATCTGATGCGCCCCGTTCACCATAATTTCCGTGATAGACTTATCTTCCATCAAAGGGCGCAACGGGCCCAACGCCACGACGGCGCCGACCATTTCGCGTATCAGACGGATGCGCTGCTCCATGGTGATTTCCAACTGCTCATCGTAACAAACATCCGTAATCGCCTTGTCAACATAAACCCGCAGCTGATCCTCGTTCATTTTATCTTTAACCTTTAAAAAATCTGTTTTCTGAATCAGGTAACGATGAACTACTTCCTTTAGTTCGGTGTCTTCAATCATGACCTTCTCCTTTTGTTCCCCATGTCATCCCGCCGTTAATCTCATCTTATTTGGGTGACCCAATCCGATATTTTCTTCAGCAACCCCACCTCCACGATGTCGTTATAAATCACAAACGCCATCAGGACCATCAAGGCCGTGAACCCGGCTTTATTCAGGTTCTCTTCCCATTTCAAGGGCAAGGGACGACCGCGCAATTTTTCTATTAAGCAAAGGAAAATATGCCCCCCGTCCAAAACAGGCACGGGGAAAAGGTTAAAAAGCCCCAAACTCGCGCTGATAACCGCCATAACGTAAATCAGGCTAAGAATCCCCATGGCCGCGGCGTTGCTCACAACCGAAAAAATACGGATCGGCCCGCCGATGGCCCGTTTGGCGGAAAGAGAACCAGTCACCACTTTCCCCAGAGTCTTCAAAGTCAGAGTTATGATATTGACAAGTTCCGACCCGGCATTCCGGACTGAATCAACCATCCCGAACCGGTACGTTTCAATCTGTTGGGTCGGCCCAACGCCAATCATCCTGATTTCCTCTTCCTTCCCATCCTTATTTTTAAATGTTTCAACCCGCGGGCTGACATGAACCGTTGTCTTTTCTCCATTGCGCAGATATGTCAAAATCAGGGTTTCGGCCGTTGAGTGCCGGATATTATCCTGAATATCCGACCAGCCATGGATCACGGTCCCATTAATATCGACGATTTTATCGCCTTCTTTTAATCCGGCCGCATGCGCAGGCGCCCCTTCCGCCAACCACCCCACTTCATTGCCGAGGTAATCAACCCCAAGATCGAAGATGGGCTCTTCTTCCCCGAATTCATTCTCCACCCTATTCCGCGGAGGCGTCACGGGCAGCTGAATCAAAGCGTCCCCACGCTGGACCAGAATCTGTAAGGGCACCTGCAACGGCGCCCTAAGAAGTCTGTCCAAATGCCCCTGCCCATAAATTTTCCGGGAATTGACCGCCAGGATTTTATCCCCCTGGAGGAGGCCCGCCGCCTGAGCCGCCCCGTTTTCCTTGACAGCCATAATATGGGTCGAAACCCCGGGAAAGCCGGCGGCGAAAATAGCCACAAGGCAGATAAACGCGAAAATAAAATTCACGACCGGGCCCATCAAAACGATCAGGGCGCGATGCCCCAACGGGTGAGAAAAAAACTCGCCCACGGTTCCCTTGCAATCGTGCCGGTCATCGCCGGCCATCTTGATATATCCGCCCAGGGGAATCGCGCTGACCAAAAACTCCGTCCCTTTGTGCTGGCGGGAAAACAGCTTTGGGCCAAAGCCCACGGAAAATTTTTCTACCACGACCCCCAAGGACTTGGCGGTAAAAAAATGGCCCCATTCATGCACAATAACCAAAACACTCAAGACGGCTAAAAATATAATAATATCCATTATAACCCCACCTCTGTTTGATCCGGCCCAGCATCCGTTCCGCGTGCCCAGGCCCTGGCTCCTAAAATATCTGCTTATAAGATTTAAAATCCAGAATCCTCTTACGGGCTTCCTGACGGGCCCACGCATCGGCCGCCAGGATATCCGGGATCCCTGGATTTCTTACTATTATATGACTCATGACAATCTTTTCCACTATATTATATATCCCGGGAAATGGGATCTTCTCATCCAAAAAAGCCTGTACCGCCTCTTCGTCAGCCGCGTTCAAAACGCTCGGCAGTGTTCCTCCCTGGCCGGCCACTTCGACAGCCAGAGCTAATGACGGAAATTTTTTTAAATTTGGCTTTTCAAACGTCAGTCGTTTCGTGGCCAGGAAATCCAAAGGCGTCAGCCCTGTGCCTTTCCTTTCCGGATATGTGAGCGCGTATTGAATAGGCAAACGCATATCCGTAATGCCCAGTTGAGCGATAACCGATCCGTCCTGAAACGCCACCATGGAGTGAATAACCGCTTCCGGATGGATGACAACTTCGATCTCATCCACCTTCAGACCGAACAAACGCTGGGCTTCAATGACCTCAAACCCTTTATTCATAAGCGTCGCTGAATCTACGGTGATCTTCTTGCCCATTTTCCAGCGGGGATGATTCAGGATATCGCTGACCCCTAAGGCCGCAAACCTCCGGGCCGGAACGCGCCTTAACGCCCCCCCGGAAGCGGTTAAATAAACCTTGTACAAATCCTTCCGCCGGCCCCCGGCCAAACACTGGAACACGGCGCTTTGTTCCGAATCAACCGGAATAACCTCGGCCCCGTGCTCAGCCGCTTCCCTCATAATAATATCCCCGGCGATCACAAGCGCCTCTTTATTCGCCGGAGCAACCCGCTTGCCGGCTCTCACCGCGCTTAGAAACGGATCCAAGGCCGCGCTGCCGCTCATGCCGATCACCACAATATCAATATCCGGCCGGGAAACGAGCCAGGACAATTCAGATTCGGCATCCAGGACCTTCAAGGAGGTTCCATTTAAACTTTTTCTTAAAAGGCCGATTTTCTCCCGGCGGATCCCGATATATTTCGGGTGATACCGCTTGGCCTGAGCGAGCAGAAGTTCATGGTTATTCAACGCGCTCAACCCAACGACCTTAAAACGTTCAGGGTAATGGTCAACGGCCTTCAACGTATTAATGCCTATAGATCCCGTCGATCCCAGGACAGCAATTCTTCTTATGTCATGGAGCATATTTTGTCAGGGATTCCACTGAATCCGCCGTGGAATTCGGCCTTTGCCTTTGGGGACAGACCGGCCTCAATTCAAAGCCGCGCTCATAAATAAGTAAAGGCCGGGGCCGAAAAAAGCAGACTGTCAATCATGTCCAGAACCCCCCCCATTCCTGGCAGCAGATTCCCGGAATCCTTCACGTTACAATCCCTCTTCATGAGAGATTCAGACAGGTCCCCCAGCTGACCGATCCCGCCAAAAAAGGCCCCCATCAGCACGATCTTCCAAAAGGAAAATTGAACTGCGGCAGGCAACAAAGGTTGACTGACAACCGCGGTTATAATACTAAAAAGGAAACTTCCCAAACACCCCTCAACAGACTTTTTAGGGCTCACCCTGGGTAAAAGGGGATGTTTCCCATACCGGCTCCCCACCAACAAGGCTCCGATGTCACCCAGTTTCGTCACCAACAAAATAAACACAAGCAGCTTAACCCCTTCGAGTCCGGGCACCAGGAACCTCACTTTAATCACAAAACTGAACAGCCAGGACACATAAAAAATCCCAAACATCGTCGTGGACAGGCCCACCACCGCATTCGTATTGTCCTTGCGGGCGAACTGCAAAATAATAACCGAGAGGAACGCCAGGACAATAAAAAGCAACTCCAAATTCCGGGTCAGTTCCATTCTCCAGTAAATAGAAATCGGGATCAAAAGGCCGATGATAATGCCAAAATAACTGTAAATAGGAATCCCCTTTTTCTTAATCATATAAAAAAATTCATACAACCCCCCGATCGTGAGCAACATCACCATAAGCAAAAAAGACGCGTCATACATGATGACCGCGCTGATCAAGGCGATCATAAGAACTGAACTGTAAAAGCGACTCATGGACATAGGATGATTTTTGAAAATATTCTGTTATTTTGTGGCCGTCAGATTGCCAAAACGGCGTTCCCTCTTCTGGAATTCACGCAAAGCCTTTTCCAGCTCTTTCTTTGTAAAGTCCGGCCAGAAAACATTTGTAAAATACAATTCCGCATAAGACAACTGCCATAACAAAAAATTGCTGATCCGCTGTTCGCCGGAAGTACGAATAAGCAAATCCGGATCCGGCAGATCAAACGTATACAACGCTTTGCCGATCAGGCTTTCATCCAAATCCGCTAAGGAAAGGCGCCCTTTCTGAACTTCCGCTGCGAGATGCTTGAACGCATCAACGATTTCCTGCCTCGCCCCGTAGTTAAACGCCAGGTTAAGAATCAGCCCGGTGTTCCGCCGGGTTTTATCCATCGCCCGGTCAACTGTTTTCAAAACCGCCGACGGGATCCCCTCCCTTTTCCCCATAAAGCGCAGGCGGATATTCCCTGCGACCAGGCGGTCCAGACGTTTGGTCAAGACCGTGCTCAGCATATTGATGAGCATCGTCACTTCTTTTTTGGGGCGCTGCCAGTTCTCCGTTGAAAAGGCAAAAACCGTCAAGACCTCAATGCCGAAATCATTGGCAGCCGCTGAAATCTCTTCTATGCGCTTGACACCCTCCATGTGCCCCCGGAAACGGGGCAAATTTTTACTCCTGGCCCAGCGTCCATTGCCATCCATAATAATTGCGATATGCCGCGGTAATTTGTCTTTATCGAAAAAACTGGTCACTCCCCACATCCATATTCTACATATCTCTTACTTAAAAAAATGGGGGATATCTCATCCCCCATTGAGCGCCACTCTAACAGGATCATCTCCCGATCACATTTTACTGGTTCCCCGAGGGGGCCGCCATCATCTGATCTTTGGCTTTTTCCAGTTGGCCCAAGGTTTGTTGAAGCTGCTGAACTTGTCCCATCAATTTGGCTTTTTCCTCAGCTTCCTTCTGAAGCTGCGCCTGAAGGTCGGACGTTGTTGTCCGCCCCTGGTTAATAATATCTTCAATATTCTTAATCTTTTTTCGGGAATCGTCCAACTCCGAGACCAGTTGCTTTATACTTTTTTGAGCCGTCTGCAGTTTCTGCTCGGCAGAAAGGCGGTTGAATCTCTCCTGCTCCAGGATCTGATCAATCCGACTCATATTGACGCTGGCATTCACGGCAAGGACGCATCCGATGATCGCAATCGCAACAGCAACCGGCACAGTAATATTTTTCACATTTTCCTCCATTTTTTAAAATGAATTATCCCGGCTTTTACTTCAGGTTTTCTCTCTCTTGCCCGGCTGCCTGTTTGGTTGTCTTGGGCAAAATCACGATTTCAACCCTTCGGTTTTTCTGCCGTCCTTCCCGGGAATCATTGCTCGCCACGGGATGATACTCCCCGTACCCTGTCGCCGATAACCGGACCGGTTCGATTCCAAGATCGTCAACCATATAATGCAGGACGCTCATGGCCCGGGCCGAAGAAAGCTCCCAGTTGGATTTCCATCCTGAATATTTAATGGGCACATTATCCGTATGCCCTTCCACGCCAATATTTAAATCCGCAACCGTGGTTTTAAGAACGGAGGCTACGCGCTCCAGTTTATTCAAAGCATCCGACTTCAAATTGGCTTTGCCTGAATCAAACAAAACCTCGGCCACAAACGTGATGACCAGCCCGCGGTCCAGCATTTCCACCTTAACCTCCCGGTCGTCAATCTCGTTTCTCAGCCGGTCTTCCAGCTCCATCTTGGCCCGCTCAAGTTCGGACATTTCATTCTGAAGTTTCGAGTATTCATTTTGAAGATAAACGATTTTCTGGTTATCTTTTCGCTGTCCCCGCTGGAATACCACCGTACACCCTGACAGGCTGACAGTAAAAACGCTTAAAACCAAACAAGTTATAAAAATCGCAAATTTATGGCGCATACCTTCCTCCTTTTTTGATTTTAAACTTAACATATGCCATTTTCAAAGTCAAGGATATTCTCATAAACATTAGTCATTTTATAACTTAGTACCGCTCACGGCCCCTCTTGCCCGCCATCAGGATTCCGGTAAAACAATGGTCTCATCCCGTTTCGACCCGGTTGAGATATAGCGAATCCTGACTTTCAAGAGGTCTTCCAAGCGGCGTAAATACGCTTTCGCTTGAATCGGCAGCTCATCAAACCTCTTAAGACCCTTAGAAGGTTCAAGCCAGCCGTCCATGTCTTCATAAACGGGTTTCGCACGGCAGAGGACCTCCAAGTCCAAAGGAAAATCTTTAATAAGCCGGCCCCGGTATTTATAAGCGGTGCAAATTTTTATTTTTTTCAAGCCGTCCAGGACATCCAGCTTCATGATGGCCAGTTCGCTTACCCCATTGACCATCAGGGCGTAGCGGACCAGGACGCTGTCAAACCAACCGCAACGCCGGGCCCGTCCGGTTGTGGCGCCGAATTCTTTTCCTTTAAGCCGGAAGGCATCCATAAACCGGGCCGCAAATTCCGTTGGGAACGGGCCTTCCCCCACCCGGGTCGTATACGCTTTCACGACCGCAATCGCCTTATCGATTTTGGTCGGGGGCACCCCGCTTCCGGGGCAAACCCCTCCGACGATGGAGTTAGAAGATGTCACAAACGGATAGGTTCCAAAATCAATATCCAAAAACGTCCCCTGGGCCCCTTCAAAAAGGATCGTCTTTTTATTTTCAATCACCTTATTAAGATAAATGGCTGTATCGCACACATAGGGTTTGAGAAACCGCCCGAAGCGCAAATATTCCTGATAAATGCCTTCCAGGGAATATTCCGGATGGCGGTACACTTTTTTAAAAATCTCATTTTTCTCCCGCAGATTATCCTCCAGTTTGGATTTGAAAACCCGGGCATTCATCAGGTCAATCATGCGAATCCCGCAACGGGTCGATTTATCCGCATAGCAGGGGCCGATCCCCCGGCCCGTCGTGCCGATTTTATTATTCCGTCGGGACTCCCGCAACCCGTCTAAAATGCGGTGATAGGGCATAACGACATGCGCATTGCCGGCGACTTTCAACTGATGGGCATTAACGGCGACTCCCCTTTTCTTTAAATCACGGATTTCCTGAATCAGCGCCAGGGGATCAATCACAACCCCGTTGGCGATCACACAAATTTTCTGCTGATGCAGGATAGCGGACGGCAAGAGATGAAAAATATATTCTTCGTCGTCAACAACAACCGTATGACCGGCGTTATTCCCCCCCTGATACCGGACCGTGACATCCACCTTGTCCGAGAGAAAATCGATCAATTTCCCTTTACCTTCGTCCCCCCATTGAGCCCCCACAACCACAAAATTCATGCCTGACTCCCTAGATTAATTTAAATAATAAGAAAGGAAAGAAATTCCATACCCTAAAAACAAAGCCGCTGCCGAAATCTGCACCCAAGAAAAACGGGCGCGCAGCGATGCCGCAGCATTCTTCCCTCCGAAAATCACCACGGTCAATAAAAACACCAGGATTAACGGCAAGACATAAAAAAAGGCGTAGCACGCCACCATAGCTAACACTTTAGAAAAATTTTGAGCCGCCCCCCAGGACAGGAGCATCACAATGAACTGGCCATCTTCCGGCCACGCGCTGGCAAGAAGCGCCGCCAGCCCCCCTAAAAACAAAAACAGCACACCACGCAGCGTAACAAGAAACAGCCAGCGCCATTTCTTTTTTCTCTTAAAAAAAGGCGTGGGAGGAGGAATATCCCCGGAGTCAAACAAACGCTGATAAGATAATACAGGGACCCATGAACAGGCGTTTTTCTTGGATAAGCGCCAATCCCTCCAAAAAAGGGCCCCTATCACCAAACAGGCCAAAGAAAAAATAAAATACCAGACTTCAAGCACCAGGTCGAACCAACGGGAGAGAATACACAGGTCCAGGAACCCGGGGACAATAATACTCTTGGTTAAAAAAATACCGGCCACGAATAAAATTCCGTACGAGGCCATCTTCCCGTATCTCTTAGCCGCCAGAAGCATGGCGATGAGAAGCAACAACCAGGAAGCCATGGAACCCGGGTTCACAGAATCCAATACCCCCCCGGTGATGGCGGGTCGGAGTATCATGTCCAAAGTGCTATTTCCCATATGTGCTCAGGGCCTGTCTCAATCTTGGGCCGGATTGGGGGTTAAAATAAATTAAATTTTTAACAATTTCACAAAAAGGATATCCTGGGTCTTTTTGATTTTTTGAATAATATCCTCCGCTACCGGGTTGTCAACATTCACGACGCTGATCGCCAATCCTCCCACCGATTCCCGGCCAAACGTAATGCTGGCAATATTGATTTTCGCATCCCCCAGTATCATTCCAACAGCTCCGACAATCCCGGGCTTATCGTTATTGTTGATAAAAAGCATGTATCCGGACGGGATCGCCTCCACATAAACATTATTCACTTTTACAATGCGGGGCTGATTATTTCCCGCCAGGGTGCCCCACACGACAAAGGCTTCTTTATCCGTGACAACCTCGGCCTTAATCAGGTTCACAAACTCCTCTTCCTTGGATGAATGGATTTCCTGAACATGAATCCCCCGGTCTCCCGCCACCCCCAGGGCATTGATCATATTCACCGTATCACCCAAAATCGGCTGCAATAACCCGTTCACCAAAGACATGGTTAACGGATCGGTTTTGTATTTCGTCATGACGCCGGCATAAGTAATTTTAATCTCATTAATACGGCCGTTCACCAGCTGCCCGGCGAATTTCCCCATCCGCCCGGCCAGTTCCAGATAAGGGACCAGAATTTTGAACGCCTCACTGCTCACCGAAGGAAAATTAGCCGCGTTAACGATCCCCTTGCCTAAAAGCGCATCCCGGACCGCGTGAGCGATTTCAATAGCCACATTGATTTGCGCTTCGGATGTCGAAGCCCCCAGATGCGGCGTGACGATACAGTTGTCGTACTTCAACAACGGGAAGTCTTCCGGGGGCGGTTCCTGCTCATACACATCCAGGGCGCAGCCGGCGATCTTTCCCTCTTCCAGGGCTTTCGCCAAAGCTTTTTCATCAATAATCCCGCCCCGGGCACAGTTGATGAGCCGGACACTTTTTTTCATTTTAGCAAATTCTTTTTCGGAAATCATGTTCTTTGTTTCCGTACTCTTCGGGACATGAATCGTTATATAGTCCGCGGTCCGGACAAGCTCCTCCATATCCACCATCCTGACGCCGAGATTATTCGCAACGTCCATGGCCAAGAAAGGATCATACCCGATGATTTTCATCCCGAAGCCTTTCGCCATCGTCGCGACCGTGGTCCCGATCCGGCCCAACCCGACGATCCCGAGGACTTTTCCGTAAAGTTCCACCCCGCTGAACTTGGAGCGCTCCCATTTTCCCGCTTTCAAGGACGCGCAGGCCTGGGGAATATTCCGGGAAAGGGCCAGGATAAGGCTCATCGTATGCTCTGCCGTTGAGGTTGTATTCCCCGCCGGCGTGTTCATCGCCACGACCCCTTTTTTGGTCGCCGCCTTCAAATCCACGTTATCCAGTCCCACGCCGGCCCGGCCGATCACCTTCAGATTGTCCGCCGCTTCCAGAATATCCGCGGTGACCGTGGTGCCGCTTCGGATAATCAGGGCATGGTAATCTTTAATAATACTCTTAAGCTCATCCGGTTTGATCCCGAATTTGCAATCCACTTCAAAGTCTTTAACCGCCTTGAGAATTTCAACGCCCTCATTGGCTAATTTATCGCTAATCAGTATTTTCATGGGCCCCTCCTTTGCCTTCCCGCCGCTTTCCTGCCCCCCCCTTAAGCACCGGTCCGATAGGCCATCCCTTTTTTAATGACTTTCGTTAAAATATTTCTGCGCAGCCGCCACACCGGTCCCCAGTTTAAAATCATATCCGAGTTCCTTAAGGACTTTTTCCAGGCAGGAAATCCCGGCGAGCATATCGTACTCATCCAGGCATCCCATGTGGGCGATACGGATGATTTTTCCCTTCATATCTCCTTGCCCGCCGGCGACAGAAATACCGTAAGTATCCCGCATGCGCTTGACCACTTTCCCCCCGTCCATCCCTTCCGGGAGGTTGATCGCGGTCAACACATTGGAGGCGCAAGACTCATCGGCAAACAAAGACAACCCCAGGGCCTTGGCCGCCTCCCTCGTCGCCTGCGCCAGCCGTTCGTAATGTTTAAATAAACCGTCCAAACCGGTTTCTTTCACCATCCGCAAACTTTCGGTCAGGGCGATAATAATCCCGATCGCCGGGGTAAACGGGGTATCGGTTTTATCCAGCCCTTTTTTATATTTGGCCAAATTAAAATAATACTTGGGGGCTTTCGACTGCGCCATCATCGCCTGGGCCTTAGGGCTGGCCGCCACGAAAGCCACACCCGGAGGCAGCATAAACCCTTTGTGGGAAGCAGAGGCAACCACGTCGATATTCCACGCATCCATCTTCAACTCAATCACCCCTACAGAGCTAACGGCATCGACAACGAGAATAGCATTGGTTTTTTTAACGACGTCCCCGAGCGCCTTCAGATCCGTGGTCACTCCGGTGGACGTTTCGCAATGCGTGACATAAACGGCTTTTATGGCCTTATCTTCCGCCAGGATCTTCTCAAGAGCGGCCGGCTCGACCACCTTCCCCCACGGGACGGTTACGACCCGGGGCTCCACCTGAAAGGCCTGGCACAGTTCAGTCCAGCGTTCCCCGAATTTTCCGCCTTCCACCGTAATGGCCTTATCTCCCGGCGACAGGAAACTGCAGACGCTCGCCTCCATAGCCCCGCTGCCCGAAGCCGCCAGGAGGTACACATCATGCTGGGTCTGCAAAACATATTTCAGCCCATCAAAAGCTTCTTTAAGGAAATTCTGAAACTGCGGGGTGCGGTGATGGATAATCGGCCGGCCTAAAACTTCACATAAGCGAGGCGGAACCTGGGTAGGCCCGGGCGTCAACAATAAATTTCTTTTCATGAAAAATCCTTTCTGTTCGAGAAATTTTACAGGAGCATTTTATCTTTCGGAAATAAGTATGTCAGAACATGTTATACGAATATCCCCCTCCCGCCTTTCTCTTTAAGCATCCAGGACCTGATCAACGAGACCGTAATCCCGGGCTTCAACAGACGACATAAAAAAATCCCGGTCTGAATCTTTTTCCACGCGGTCAATCGTCTGCCCGGTGTGTTTGGATAAAATCTTAATCAGTTCTTCCTTCGTCCGCAGAATTTCCTTAGCCTGGATAGAAATATCACTGGCTGTCCCCTGAACGCCTCCCCAGGGCTGATGAATCATGATCCTCGAATAAGGCAAAGCGAACCTCTTTCCCTTGGCCCCCGCCGCCAGCAGGACCGCGCCCATACTGGCCGCCTGGCCGATACAATAGGTGCAGACATCCGGCTTGATATACTGCATGGTATCATAAATCGCCAGCCCGGCCGTGACAGCCCCGCCGGGTGAATTTACATAAACATGAATATCCTTGGAAGCGTCCTCACTCTGCAGAAATAATAACTGGGCGATCACAAGATTCGCAACCATATCATCAATCGCCGTGCCGATAAAAATAATCCGGTCTTTCAGAAGACGGGAATATATATCATACGCTCTTTCGGCATGGCCGGTTTTTTCTATGACCATGGGGACTAATGTCTGGTATTTTATATCCATCTCTTCGCTCCTTTGCGGCAGACTGAATGTTTAAACAATTATTCCCAGCGGGCTTCCTTGAATAAAAACTCCATCACCTTGGAAGGCAGGTTTTCATTCTGTTGCACGGTCAGGCCTTCCAAGGCAGCGATCTTATCCAGGACCAGATAAACCCGGACATCTTTTTCCACCGGCTTCTGCAGGGCCTTGCGCAGCTCCGCTTCCTTTTTGGCTATCTCATCTTCCGGCGATCCCTGGGTCCGCATCTGCTCCAGGGCATGATGCAAACGATGTTCCAGCTGTTTTTTCACCAGAGTCTGGGGAAGAGGGAATTTGGATTCTTTCAACAAGGCGTCAATGATCTGATTTTCAATATCAACGCGGTTGTTCCGGTCCTTGTCCAGCTCCATCTGCCGCTTCAGGGTCTGCTTAAACTCCTCAAGGTTCGGATACCCCAACCCCCTGGCAAAATGATCGTCCAGAGGAGTCTCCTGGCCTTTATCATGGCCCTGGCTTTTTTTAAAAAAATCCAGTGTTTTATTGATCTCATCTTCCGTGACCTGGGAACTTTTCCTTTTCACGGCAATCCCTTTATAATTCCCGATCTGAACATCGGGTTTAATATCAATCACCGCTTTGAATTTTACCATCCCGTCCTTAAATTCCACGTCTTCTATTTCCGGCAGGTCGATCGGCGACATGTTTTCCTGTTCAATCCCTTCCTGGTAAACAACGGGGATCAATTTTTTAAGAGTCTCTTCCCGGGCCAACGCCGCGTGTTCATTTTCCAGAACCCGGCGGGGAACCTTCCCGGGCCGGAAGCCTTTGATCTTAGCCACCCGCCCCAGTTCGGAATACACTTCTTCCAGGACCTGGGTCACGCGGTCTTTGGGAACTTCAAAATTAAGCTCACGTTTCAACGCATCCACTTTTTTAACGGCAACTTTCATAATAAACGTCTGACCTCCTTACTGATTATCTACATACTGAATTTTTCCCCCAGATAAATCTGCTTCGCTTTGGGGTCATTGATAAGATCCTTTGTGGTCCCTGATATCAGGACATTGCCTTCCGCCACGAGGTAAGCCCGATCCGTAATGGAAAGTGTTTCCCGGACATTATGGTCCGTCAACAAAATCCCAATCCCCCGCTTCTTCAGGTCCTTAATGATTTCCTGAGCCTCCGCCACCACGATCGGGTCAATTCCGGAAAAAGGTTCGTCCAACAAAAGAAACGAAGGATTTGTCACCAGGGCGCGGGTGATTTCCAGCCGCCGGCGTTCGCCGCCGCTGAGTGTATAGGCCTTGCTGTTCGCCAAATGAGCAATATTCAACTCCTCCAGCAGGGAGTGGAGCCGCCGCCGCCGTTCTCTCGGGCTGATCTCCAGCGTTTCCAGAATCGCCAGGATATTTTCCTGTACGGTGAGTTTCCGGAAAATCGAATTCTCCTGGGCAAGGTACCCCATGCCCAACCGGCAACGCGCGTGAATCGGCTGTCTCGTAATATCCCCCTGGTCGAAAAAAATCTGCCCGGAATCAGGCGCAATGATCCCGACAATCATATAAAATGACGTGGTCTTACCCGCCCCATTGGGACCCAGAATCCCCACGATTTCCGAGCGGCCCACCGTGATGCTCAACCCGTCTACAACCCTCCGGCCTCCGTAGGTTTTAACCAGTCCTCTTGTTTCCAGCAAATGTAAACTCATCGTTTTTTATCCTTATACAACGCACCATTTGCCGATTCCCGGGTGTTTTTGAAAATCCAGGCTCCCCAGCTGACTGTTTCCAACTCAAAATCACAATTATAATACAATTTTTATAAATGAAAAGACTTTTCAGAAAACTCCCTCCAGCGGCCCCCGGGATAAAAGAGGGCCCGGGGAGTTATTTCTTCGCATCTTTGGTGAACGAGGCGATACTGCCCTCTCCGGACGTGATCAAAATAATTTTGGGCTGGCCCGTCAGGGTTAATTTCTGTGTGGCAGCTTCGTAAACAGCCCGCTGGGAATGCGTTTTATTCCCGCCCTGAATAATCTCCACATTGCCGGCGCAGATCATTTTCGAAACCACCTGGGCTTCCGGGTCAAAAAACACCGTTATTTCGTCGGCCTTCAAAGTCCGATCCCCTTGCACGGCTACGACATTATCTTTTAAAACCGCCTTATTCTTCTTCTGATCAATCTCCAGAGAACCGTCACAGGTGATCGTCACCGGCAGGCTATCCGGCTCTTCGGGCTGAGGCTTAACCTGAACCGTCACATCCTTTTTCATCTGCGCCACCATCAGGCCCGGACTGGCCCTCATGCCGGTGCCCACCGCAGTCAGGCGCTGATCCGACAACAGCACCTTATCCTCGGTTTCAACGATATCCTTTTCTTTGTACCAGTCCAAAGACTCGGTTTTCATCTGCCTCCCCTGCTCTGAGGTGATCACTACGTCTCTTTCCAGCCGGATATCCCCGCTGGCTTTGTCAATCTTCCCGATTTTGGCCTTTAAATTCATGGCCTGGTCCCCGTAATGATTTGCGTCCACGTTGGTGATACTGATCTGTTCCCCAAAGACATCGGCGGTATCGCCCCGCAGATCCCATTTCATGCGGCCGTCATCTTCATAGCCCTGAAGATTGAACCCTTCAAACTGCTGGCCCGCTCCTTGAGCAAAAGCAGCCCCTCCCCAGGCGGCTGACAGCCCGCCTAAAAAAACGACAACCCCCAAAAGGCGAAAAATTATTTTCATCTCATTGATGCATCCGGATGACCACCGGCCATTTATCCTGCGATTTCAGTATAAGTTCAATCACTTCCCGGACCGCGCCGCGGCCGCCGTTTTTTTGGGTGACATAATCCGCCACCTCTTTAATTTCGGCATGGGCATTAGCCACCGCCACGGCAAACCCGACCCGTTTGAGGACCGCCAAATCAGGCAAGTCATCACCGACAAAACAGACGTCCTCATCCCGGGCGTCAAAATCTTTCAGAAGTTTTTCATAGACGTCAATTTTGGGAGAAGCGTTCTGGTAAACTTTATCAATTTTCAAATCATTCGCCCGCACGTCAACGGGCTTGGCGGACCGGGCTGACAGGATAGCGGTTTTTAATCCCAGCCGCCGCCACAGGATAATGCCATACCCATCCTGTACGTCGAAAAATTTTATCTCATGCCCGAGAGAATCATAAATGATCCGGCCGTCGGTCAAAACACCGTCTACATCCAGGGCTAAAATTTTTACTTTCCTGATTTTTTCTTCCATAAGGATTCCTTGTCTTCAACCCATCCCTCTTACCCGCCGCAAAAACCAGGGGAACCGCCGTTAAAACAGGCCCGCCCGCAACAGGTCCTGGATATCCAGCAGGCCCACAGCGCGCCCCTGACTGTCCACGACCGGCAGCTCATCAATCTTTTTATCCTGCAAAAGCGTGAACGCTTCGACGGCGAGCTTGTCCTCCCGGATCACCGTGGGATGGGGTGTCATGACCTCTTGCACTTTCCTTCTCAAAACTTCTCCGTCCTCTTCCAGATGACGGCGCAAATCCCCGTCGGTAAAAATCCCCGTCAGCGCCCCCTCGGCATTGATGATAACCGCCGAACCGCACCGTAAGCGGGTAATAGCCAAAAGAACGTCTTTCACCACGGTGTCCTCTACCACGACGGGAAAAGATTTATCTTTACGCATAATATCATCCACCCTCAACAGCAGCCGCCGACCCAGGGCCCCTCCGGGATGGAAGAACGCAAAGTCTTCTTTTTTAAATCCCCGCCGGACAATCAAGCAGGCGGCCAGAGCGTCCCCCATGACCAACGTGGCGGTCGTCGAGGCCATAGGGGCCAGGCCCAGGGGACAGCCTTCCTGCTCGACATTAACATTCAGGACCACATCGCTATACTTGGCAAGGCTGGACGACGGGTTGCCGGTCATGGCAATCGTTTTAGCACCGATCTTTTTAACCAGGGGCAAAAGACGGGTGGTTTCCTCCGTCTCACCGCTGTTGGAGATCACAATCAGGACATCTGCGCGGGTCACCTGCCCCAAATCCCCATGCACGGCTTCCGCGCTGTGCAAAAAGATGCTCGGCGTGCCCGTAGAGGACAAGGTGGCCGCAATCTTACGCCCAACAATCCCGGTTTTACCCATTCCCGTCACAATCACCCGGCCCTGGCAGCCCAGAATCAAATCCACCGCCTGGGTGAAATTCTGATCAAGATGTTGTTTCAGGCCGCGGATAGCCGCGGCTTCAATCTCTATCACTTCTTTGGCTTTGCTGAGCGACATATCTCTTGCTTCTTTCTTCCCGGTTGACCAGCGGAGCCGGGACATTTTTTTCTTTTTACCACCATATCAATCGCCAACAAATCAACCAGCAGGTCCTCCAGCGCGCTTACGGGAAGCATATTAGGCCCGTCGGACAAAGCCTTTTCGGGCTTAAGATGGACCTCCATGAACACGGCATCACAGCCGGCGGCGACGCCGCAACGGGCCAACAGCGGGATATATTCTTTCTTCCCTCCGGAGGCAGAGCCCAATCCCCCAGGCTGCTGGACGCTGTGGGACGCATCAAAACAAACAGGATACCCGAGCTCGCGCATCACCGCCAAGGAACGGAAATCCGTCACCAAATTATTGTAACCAAAAGTCACCCCCCGCTCGGTGAGTATAATGCGGTCATTCCCGCTCTCTTTCACCTTATCGGCGGCTGATTTCATGTCCCAGGGAGCCAGGAACTGCCCCTTTTTAATATTCACTATTTTCCCGGTCTTGGCCGCCTCCACCAAAAGGTCGGTCTGCCGGCAAAGGAAAGCCGGAATCTGCAGGATATCCAGGATTTCAGCGGCCGGCCCGACGTCTTCCCGCGCATGGACATCGCTGGTCACCGGGACATCAAACTCGTCCCGGACCCGGGCGAGGAGGCTCAAACCTTTCTGCAGGCCGGGACCGCGAAACGACCGGATCGACGTCCGGTTAGCCTTATCATAGCTGGCCTTAAAGACAAACGGGACTTTTAACCGTCCGGTTATATCTTTCAGGGCTTCGGCAATACGGAAGACCGTAACGTCCTCTTCGATCACGCAAGGGCCGGCGATCAGCACAAACGGGGCTCCCCCTCCGATAAGCATATCCCTCAAAACCAGTGGTTTCATAACCGCCCCGCCTTTTCTCCAGCGAGGACCGCCTCCACCCGGAGAAGATCTTCCGCCGTATCCACGCTGATCGTGTTCTGATCCGTTAAAACCACTTTAATTTTATAGCCGGCCTGCAGGACCCGGAGCTGTTCCAGGCGTTCGCTCTGCTCCAGCGCGGACGGAGGCAGCGTCTTGAGTTTCATAAGAAAATCTTTCCGGTAGGCATACAGACCAAAATGCTTCCAATATTGCATCTCTTCAAAAGAAATTTTATCGCGGTTAAAGGGGATCACGGAACGGGAAAAATACAGGGCGTTTCCCTGCCCGTCCAGGACAACTTTGACGACATTCGGATCAGCCACCTCCGCCGGGTCAGTGATCTTACGGGCGACCGTGGCCATAACGCAGGAGGCATCCGTCCGTATCGCCCCGGCGAGGGCATCGATCATGTCCGGAGCGATCAAAGGCTCGTCGCCCTGAATATTGATGATAATATCCGCCGGGACATTCTCCACGGCCTGGGCGATCCGGTCCGTCCCGGACGGGTGGTCAGGAGACGTCATCACGGCGCTGGCGCCGAATCCGGCGGCCGCATCCATGACACGGGGATCATCACAGGCAATCAGAATCTCGTCACAAGAACGGCTCTTCTTCGCCTGCCGGTAAACGTGTTCGATCATGGGCCGGCCCTGGATCAGGGCCAGGACTTTTCCCGGAAAACGGGTCGAGCCGTAACGGGCCGGGATAATGCCGATTATTTTCATAACAAGGTGCTCCTTATCCGTTGCCACACGCGGGGTATCCGCCTCAGCGGTTTTTTGTCGCCTCCAGCAGCTCCTCGGGAGTAACAGTAACCACCCCCATCTTCCCAACGACGATCCCGGCCGCGTAATTAGCCAGGTCCGCAGCCTGGAATTTGGAAACGCCCGCCGACAACCCGAGGGTGTAAACCGAGATAACGGTGTCCCCGGCGCCGGTCACGTCAAACACGTCCTGGGCCTTGGTCGGGATCCGCACGGGTTTCTTCCCCCGCTCAAACAGCATGAGGCCATGTTCCCCCAAAGTGATCAAGAGGGATTCCAATTCCATGAATTTCAATAATTGCGCCCCCGCCTTCTCGACATCAGCAAGCGTTTCCAGGCGGTCGCTGGTCAAAGGCAGCTTCTTGCGTCCGTTATGCGTAATTTTTATATTCCGGATCGCATTCTCCGCTTCTTTCCGGTTCGGAGTAATGGCCGTCACCCCCGTATAATAGGCAAAATGTTCCACTTTCGGGTCAACCGTCAGGATCTTGCCAAACTGCCTGGTCAAAGCGCAAATCGATTCCACCATTTCCCGGGTAATCATCCCTTTCCCGTAATCAGACATAATAATCGCATCGAATTTAGGGATATTCCGCGTCAAAAAATTCAAGACCTTTGGGTAAAATTTTTTATCCTGCGAAGGCGAAACCCGTTCCCGGTCAAGGCGCAGGACCTGCTGATGCTGGGCCATGATCCTGGTTTTAACGATAGTCGGCGTAGTGCGGTCGACAAACACCCCCGCTGTCGAAATCCTGCAGTCTTTCAAGCACTTGTCCAGTAGCCGGCCTTCCAGGTCACCCCCGATCCGTCCCACCAATAAAACCTTGGCCCCCAGGACCCGCAAATTACACGCCACGTTGGCAGCCCCTCCGGGAGAATAGGTCGGGTCCTGCTCCTGCACGACAACCGGGACAGGCGCTTCCGGAGAAATACGGGACAGGGAACCCCGGATATGCTGATCCAGAATAATATCCCCTATCACAATAATTTTTTTTCTATTAAAAGTCTTTATAACTTTCTTATAAGGAGTCATCTTCTTTATTTTAAATGGATTATTGATTTAATAAGAGGTTGATTCTAACACAGTTTAAATAACGCGTCAACAGCCCGCAGGACCTCCTGGGGAGTGACCGTGTAAAGAAAGGCCGAATCAGCAACCACACCCCTGGCGAATGAAATGCTTAAATCTTCATCCGGGGCCACATAAACACTCTTTTCCCCCAGGGGCTTCCAGCGTTCAGGATTAATTCCCGGTTGATTCCGGGTAAAAATAGAAACAACAGGCGTACCCAAAGCCGCCGCAACATGGACCGGCCCAGAATCATTAGAAACCAATAAGTTACAACGCTTTAAAAGGCTGACCAACTGCCCCAAGGTTGTTTTGCCGGCCAGGTTATAGACCGGGCCTGAAACCGCGCGTTGAATTTCTTCCGCCAGCGGAATCCCTTCCTGGCCGCCCACAATCACAAAGGACGCCTTAAAACGGCCTTGTAAACCCTGGATCAACTCAATAAAACGGGTGACCGGCCACCGCCGAGTTGGGCAACTCGCGCTGGGAGACACCGCAATCAGATTCTGCGCCGGAGATATCCTGCAGCGGCCCATCCAGTTCTTTACCCACGCCTCATTATCCGGATGGATCGGCACATGCAAAGTCACAGGGGAATCAGTAACGCCAAGCGTTTTAAGAACCTCAAGACAATAATAAACCTCGTGTTTTCTTCCCAACGGACGATCATCCGGCACAGGCGCATTCAGCAAAAACCCGAATTTCTTATCCTTATATCCCATACGGACAGGGATTCCCGCTGCCCAGCAAAGAAAATTGGTCCGTTTTTTCGTATGGTAGATAACCGCCAGATCAAAGTGCCTTCTCCGGATCTCCCGGACCAGCCGCAGATACCCCATGCCTTTATGAACCCCGGCCCGGTCATCCACAAGAACGGCATCAACATCCGGGTTCCCTGCAACGAGATCCCGGGTCTGAGAGGATATAAGTACGGAAATTTTTGCCGCAGGGAATTTTTGCCGCAGGGCGTGCAACGCCGCTGTTGTCAAAACGACATCGCCAATTTTATCCGTCCTGACTACAAGAATATTCTGATACATGGGACAATAAAGGTTAAAAAATTGTAAGGCATTCGTATTCAATTTTTTAAAACGACATCTCCTGACGACGCCAATTCAAAGACATCTAAAACATCTTCGACAGAAATCGCCCCCATACAACCGTGCTTCGCCTGACGGCGGGGATCCTGGCACGCCGAACAAGAACGTTTACGTTCCAGAACGCGAGAAGACTGGGACCACGGGCCGTAAAGACGGGGGTCCGTGGGACCGAACAACGCTACGGTGGGCACATCAAGATAACTGGCCAGGTGCAGCGGGGCGCTGTCATTCACGAGGGCCGCGCAGCTCCTTTCCAGAACCACCGCGCAGTGAATAAGGCTGATGCGTCCACAAAAATTCACCGCCCGTTGTTCCATCCGCTGACAAATGGCATCCGCCAGGATGCGATCATTTTTATCGCCGACAAACACAACCTGAACCCCGAACCGTTTAATCAAGCTGTCCGAGAACAAAGCAAATTTTTCTTCCGGCCACCGTTTCCCGGAATCTGCGGCCCCCGGCGCGATAACCACATAAGGTTTCCGGTCACCGACTTCGCTGCAAATCATATTCGTGGCCGACAAGCGCTCCTGCGGAGGGATATAAAGGGCACAGCGCTCCCGGGGTTCCTCTTTATACGGGTAAATCGCCTTCAGCCGCCGGAGATGCTGCTGTTGCATATGTTCGCCGGCGTTCCTTTTTAAAAACGGCGATGTCAGATAATGCGTTGACACCAAAAACGGGATGATCGTGTTTTTCAGATCAACGACAAGATCATAATTGTCCTTCCGCAACTGAAGCAACCAGGCGAACAACCGGGGGAAAGATTGTTTCTTGTGATAAAGGATGACGCGGTGGATATAAGGGTTGCCCTTTAAAAGGGGCTCGGCTTTAGGCCCGACGACGACCGAGAGCTGCGCTTTCGGGAAATCCCGATGCAGGATGTCCATAACAGGGAATGTCATCACAACATCCCCAATATTGCTTAATGAAATAACCAAAATTTTTTTTATTTTTGATTTAGCAATATTCATCTACGGGATTTCTTTTTAGAGCCCAGGGGAAGAAGACGCCCTCCTCCCCATCAACCGCCGGGTCATGCCAAACACAGATCATTCTCATTGTAATACGATTTCAAAGGAAGTCTATGAATCTTACAGCATTGTTACGAAACGTCCCTGCGCAAGCGGTCTCCCGCCCCCCGGCACCTCCATCACAAACAACCCGGCTATTTCCGCGACGGCAGAAGCTCCCGGACCACGGCCAGCACTTCGTCAACAGAAACCGCCTGCATGCAAACATTGTCAGGGCATTCCAGGGAATAACACGCCTGGCGATTGCAGCCCACATCCTTCTGCAAAACACGGAAGGCCCCCCGCCCCCTCGGCCCTGTGAGCTCCGGACGCGTGGGGCCGAAAATCGCGATCCCGGGAGTTCCCACCGCACTGGCGATATGCATCGGCCCGGAGTCCGCGGAGATCACCAAAGAAGCCTGATGCATAAGCGCGATCAGTTGCTTAAGATTTGTTTCTCCCGCCAGGACAATGGCTTGGGCTCCGCCCCGCCGGTTAATGTCATGGGCGGCCTCGACATCTTTTCCCGCGCCGGGAATGACAATCCGGGCGGGATATCCCTGCGACAACCGGGCTATCAATTCCGCGAAATAAGCGGCCGGCCATTTCTTTAAATCCCAGTTAGCCCCCACGTTAATGATGATCAGCCGGTCCCGGGCCTCAACATGATGGGAAGCCAAAAGGTCGCGCACCTGGCGCTGGGCCTCAGGATCCACAATCAATTCACAGGTCCGGTCCAGTACCGGAATCCCGAAGTGTTCCACGACATAAAGGTAAAAATCCGAACGGTGGAGAACGCAGGAAGACGGCGGAACCCTGTGGGTCAAAAACCGCCCCCGGTTTTTGACATCATACCCGACCCGCTCCTTGACCCCCGCCAAGAAAATGAGCAAAGCCCGTGTCCAGGATCGGTGCAGAAGAAACGCAACATCAAAATGCCGCCTCCAGAGCGTCCAGATAATAGAAATCTTACCCAACAGCCCTCTGTGCTGCCCCCGTTCATCATAGATAATGATTTCATCCACATGAGGGCAGCATTCTAAAACAGCTTTAACCCGGGGCACGGCCAAACACACCACGAAAGCATCGGGCCACTCTGCCTTGATCGCTTTAAAAACCGGCGTCGCAAAAACCGTATCGCCCACCCAGTTGACATTAACAACCAGGATTTTTTTCATCCCCCCTCCACCTTCCCCGCCGGACCGAAACCCTCCCGGGCCCGGCTTCTTACCCCGGCAAAATTCGCTCATACATCTCCACCGTATGCCGGGCCATCTGTTCCGCAGAATACTCCCGTTCAATGAACACACGCGCGCACCGCCCCATGGCCCGCGCCTTGTGGGGGTCCGCCAGCAAATCAATAATCGCCCCGGCAAGCTGCTCGCTGTTTCTGGGTTCCACGAGACGGCCAGTCCGGCCGTCGTCGACAAGGCTGGTCAAGCCCCCGACACGGGAGACGACGACGGGCAGGCCAGCGGCCTGCGCTTCCATAACGGATAAC
This sequence comes from Candidatus Omnitrophota bacterium, assembly GCA_017995055.1. Lineage (GTDB taxonomy): Bacteria > Omnitrophota > Gorgyraeia > Zapsychrales > JANLHA01 > JAGOJP01. The sequence continues at coordinate 8,176 of JAGOJP010000005.1, read as the reverse complement.
CCTAACCCTTCCTGCAAAGACGGCAGGACAAAAACATCCAATAACGGCAAGACATCCGCCGTGCGGTTGACAACCGGAGAAAAAATGACCCGCTGTTCAAGCCCCAGGCTGACGACTTCTCTCTTTAATGCCCCTTCCATTTTCCCTTCCCCGACGATCAAAAGACGGGCGTCCGGGAAACGCGCCAGGATCGCGGGCATGGCCTTAATCAAAACCGGGTGCCCTTTAACGTCGGATAACCTGGCTACAATCCCCAGCAAAGGACCTTCGGGGAGCTGCCAGGCTTTTCGTAAAGCCCGCTTTTCATCCCCGTTTTTCAAAGGGAACGCCTCAACGTCCACCCCGTTGGGGATGAGAAAAATCCGCTTTTCCGCAACACACAAATCGTTTTTAAGATGTTCCCGGACGGCCGGACTGATCGCAATCACGGCTTTCCCCCAGCAGGGGAAAACCCTGCGGTGCCAGCGCGGCTTAAAAAACCCATGACACGTTGAACAATAAGTGGCGGGAGTCATTCGGGAAAGCAGCGTCCCCATCACCTGCGTCACCCGGGTCTGGGCATGCACAATATCAACCGCCTCTTTCTGAATCATCCGCCGCAACCGGACTACAGCCGCATACAAACGCGGATCCAGCTCGCTTTTGATCCGGATGTTCAGGGTCATCAGGGTCACGCCAAGCGCGGCGAACTCCTCTTGCCGATCCCCTCCGGAAGAAGCAACAGCGACGGAAAGCCCCCGCTCCACAAGGCGGCGGCTTAAAGTAAACAGGTAAGACGTAATCCCCCCGGTATTTAAATGCGTCGTCAAAAACAAAACTTTCCTTAGGTGTCCCACATGCCCCTCCCGAACGGCGGCTCACGAAGCCCCCGCCCCCAGGCGCAGTCTTTCTTAACGCTTCACGGAATACTGCGGCCTCTTAACATACGCGCGAACATCCCCCCTCCCGCATTCCTCCACGGGCCCGCCCAGGGTCTCCTGTGAAGGCGGAAAAAAAAAACCGTGCCGTTATTTCCTCTTCCCCTTTTCCCCGGGGAAACGCGGCCTTACTCCGCCATAAGACGAACAACTTGCTCCGCGACCTCTTCCGGAGATATTTCTTTCATGCAGGCGAGCGTTTTAAGACGGCATTTCGGGCTGTAACAGGGAGAACAGGGCAACTTCTTTTGAAAAACCACATAACGGTCCGCCGGAGGCAAGTGCCGGAACGCGGCTGTCGGGCCAAACAAAGCGATAAACGGCGTCCCCATAGCCGCAGCCACATGCATCGGGGCCGAATCCGGGGTAATAAACACGCGGCAGCGGCTGATCAAGGCTGCCATCTCCATAATATCCGTCTTGCCTATAAAATTAGCCGGCTTGGATTTCGTCAGGCGCAACAACTCCAGCCCGACGGCAAAATCTTTATCGACACCTGTGATAACAACCCGGATATTCTTTGCCGCTAAAAGGTCACACAACCGTGCCGCATACTCCAGCGGCCAATTTTTCGTGCCCCACCGCACAGACGCAGCCAGATGAAGGCCAACGACATTGTGCTGGGCCCCCAGCCATTCTGATTCAAAAAGCTCTTGAATACGTTTATGATCTTTTTCAGCCGGCCACAGTTCGAGACAGGTTGTCCCCTCCGGGGGAGCAGGGATCTCCAGAAAGCTCAAAATCCGGAATTGATGCGGGACCGGCGGCAAGGGGGTCTCCGGCAAAACCACGGGGCGATTCAGCAAGAACCCCCATTTCCGGTTATACCCATACCGCTCCCGGGCAAAACTGCAAAAGGCCAAAATATGGCTCAAACGGTTGTTTTGAAAATCAATCACCTTGTCAAACTTATTCCGGGCCAGCTTTCTCCCCAGCTGAAGAACCCGCCACGGATGCTGACGGCGGGGTTTGGCATCGATCACAATCAGTTCATCAATATACGGGCACCGCTGGAGGATAACCCGGGATTCCTCTCCCACCAGGCAGACAATCCTGGCCTGGGGGAATTTCTCCCTCACCGCCTTAAGGGCCGCCGTGGCTAAAACGACATCCCCCACCGCGCTGATTTTTATAACCAGGATATTAACTGTCTTCAATAACTCCTTATAGACTGCCAATGTCTTTTTAGCCATGTGGGCGAGAGTATATTGAGCCAGCACTTTCTTTTTCGCCTGTTCCACGATTGTCTGCGCAAAAGGGCGGTCCTGCAAGAGACGGATAACCGCCTGCGCCATGGCGTCGGGATCTTTAGGAAGGACCAGGAGCCCGGTCTTCTCGTGTTCAATAATCTCCACCACCCCCCCGACGCGTGTGGCCACGACCGGGACATCGGCCGCCTGCGCCTCGATGATAACCCGGCCAAACGCTTCCGGGACGGTTGAAGACAGGACCAGGACATCCGCCTGCGACAACAGCTGTGGGACATCTTTGCGGTTTCCCAGGAATTCCACCGTATCCGTCAACCCCAGCCGTCGGGTGAGGGCTTCCAGTTCCTGACGGTAGCTGTCTTTGCCCCGGGGGGCCGCCCCGACGACCCAGACCTTAACGTAAGGCATAATACGAACGACTTTCGCCATGGCCTTCAAAAAATACATATGGCCTTTCAGGGGTGTCAGCCTGCCGATGATGACGATCCTGAAGCTTGTTTTCATTTTCTGCGGCTGGTGAGGCAGGTTAAATCTATCCAGATCAACGCTGCGGGGGATGCAGCGGATATGGTCCGCCGGCACATCAAAATCTTCGATCATATGCCGGCCGATCACTTCGCTGGGGACAATCACATATTTCGCCCAGCCCATCACCCGGCTGAAAACATGCGTTGAATAATATCCATGGCAGGTCGTGATAAAGGCGGCCGCTGTCCCCCGGCAGGCCAAGAAAGCAATCCAGGCGGGAACCCGGGACCGGGCGTGCACGATGTCAACTTTTTCTTCGATAATAATACGCTTCAGCGCCCTGGCACACCGCCAGGCACTCATCAGGGATTTTTTATGAACCGGGAGCTGGTAATGCGTAACCCCCATGTGTTCCAGGGTCTGGACCAACGCGCCGCCGTTGGACACCACAAGCGGCGTATGCCCGTGTTCCAGCAGATATTTAGCCAGATCCACAGTCCCGGTTTCCACTCCCCCCACATTCAGTTCCGGCAATATTTGTAACACCCGCAGATTCATATTCGGATGGATTCAGGCCACGAATGGTTACAGGATCCTCTTCAAGCCCACCTCGACAACGGCGCTGTCGTCCAGGGGATGAAGCCGGATCTTATTCTTGACAAGGTTATAGACCGCCTGCTTTATATGCCTGACATCCGTTGCCAGGATATATCCCTGTTCTGTCAGGACATCAATGAAGCGATTGTGTTTCGATTCTTTTCCTCTCAAACGGAAACGGTTCTGGATCGGGAAAACAATCGTCGGTTTGCCGGAGCAGGCCGCCTCGGAAATCATGGAAACGCTGTCTCCGGAAACGATCACCATATCAGACAACCCTAGGATTCCCCCGACAGCCTCCGGGACATTATGGCGGTTCGCCAAAATCAGAAGACGGCAGCGGGGAAAATGTTTCAAATGCCGCGGGATAAAATTTTCGACTTTTTCCGAAGTCCGGCGGGATGTGGTGAGCAAAATATCCGCGTTCATTTCTTCCGACGCCTCGATCAGCTGATGAACCATGATTTTCACTTTCTTGACCGATAACACACATTCTTTCGTATCCCCCCCCAGGAGAACCCCTATCTTAAAATTATCCCCTATTTTCAGTTGGGAAAATCGTTCCCGCAGCCTTTCGGCATTTTCCTGCAAATACTCTGCATTGATCAGGTTCAAGGCCCCTTTCGTGAAAATCACATTGGAATCATCATAACTGTTGTTATCCCACCGCCGGTCATGTTCGGGAAGAATAACAAGGCTGAAACGGCGGACATTCAACACCCCCGGTTTTAAAATAGACACATTTTTCGCATACTGCTCGGCGGACAGGAGGAAATTAACGTAAGCGGACGCCGAGCCGCACGAGATCACAAAATCAGGTTTAACGCTAAAAAGCGACCGGAACGATTCCGGAGTCAGACACCACTTTAAAAGCGGCAGGCGAAACAGCCGCAGAAGCCCTCCACTCACGCAACCAAGAAACACCAGCGCCCGTGCGGCCAGGGCATTGCGGTAAACCACCTCCACGGTACGCATCCGGCAGTCCCGGCCCTCTCTTTTTAAATGCGCTTCAAGCGTCCGCAGTACGGCCTGAGACTGCCGCAGATGACCGGTTCGCCCATCGTTCAGGAGAACAGCTTCCGACACTGTGGCATATTTCCAAATTTTATAAAACCACATATATTCCGCCGGGTTTTCCCGGACATATTTTTCCATGATTCCGGCGATTCGCGTCAGATTATCCCGGACATCTTTCTCCCCATTTCCGGAGCAAAACAGGTCCATGGGCTTATGAATCGTCAGATGATGGTGTGCACCCCCGTCCCGCCTGATTATGGCAAAACAAATCGGCGTCCCGAACTTCAGGGCAAGCCGCACCGCACCGACGGACAAACTCGCTTCCCGGTTAAAAAACGGAACCCTCTGCCCGGATTTTCCCCCGTGGTCTACCACCATGGCGACGATTTCATTCCGCAGCAGACTTTTCACCATCTCGCGGGTTCCGGATCCCCGTTCCAAAACAACAGACCCCCCGCAACTGCGGTAAGAATTCAGAAGGGTGTCCAGGCGGGGAAAACGGGGCTGCGGGTTAACCATGACTTTATAAACGCCTCCCAGTGTTGTGCTGGCCAAATTGGCCAATTCCCAACTGCCGCTATGCATCGCCAGCAGAATAACCCCCTTCCCCCCTTTCAGCGCTTCTTCAACGTGTTCGCGGCCCTCAATGGTCACATAGTCTTTGAAAGCCCCCGGCGTCATATTCGGCATCCGCAAAAGCTCAATCATGTTCTGCCCAAAATTTACAAAAACCGCTTGAGCGGTCGCCTGAATTTCTTCGGGGGTTTTCGTGGAGGAAAAAGCCGTCTTGAGGTTCAGCAAGACCTGAATCCTGTGCCGGCTGTCAAAAAAGTACGCCACCCGGCCCAGAAAACGGCCCAACATCAACGCGGCTCCAAGCGGAAGCCGGCGGACAAGCCCGCCGAAAGCCTTAACAACAACGTAAAGTACGTAATCGAGCAAGCAGCGCCTCTTTCCCTTTTGTTATTTTTATATCCATATTTAAAACCAAAACTTTAAGCCCGGACGAAGAACATTCAAAATCCTCGGGCCATTTGACAGCATCTTTGGCCGTCATAATGATCACACGAATCCCTTGTGTCTGGCAGCTCTGGAGGATATCCTCCACATCCCCGGCAGAAAAACAGTGGTGGTCAGGAAAAAATTTCGTGTCCCGGACAAGGGCTCCCAGACCGACGACCATTTTCTCAAACGACCCGGGGTCCCCAATCCCGCTGACCAAACACACCGGATGACCTTTAATGTCCGCGAGTGCCATCCCGGAACGGGAAGCCGAAAAAGAAACCGGCTGATGAATGGTTTCGACAAAAATAGCCGACGGATTCCAGGTTTTAAGCTGGTCCTTTAAAACATCCAAAACCCCGGGCGTCTGGTCGGTCTTGGTCAGGACAAAAACATCCGCCCGGCGAAGAGACGACAGGGGTTCCCGCAACGAACCGCGAGGCAAAAGAAACCGGTTGCCAAAAGGGTTTGTCGTATCAATCAGCACAATGTCCAGGTCCCTTTTGACCCCCCGATGCTGAAAACCGTCATCCAGGATAAACACGTCTACAGCGCGCTGAGAAAGAATCTCCCGGGCCCCTTTCCGGCGGTCTCTTCCGGCAACAACCGGCATATCCGGAAATTTCTTCTGCAGCATCCGCGCTTCATCACTGCCAGAAAACAGCGCTCGGCCGCCTTGAGAGGGCATGTATCCCCGCGTCAGGATCGCCGGCCGGACCTTACATTCTAAAAAATACCGCGCCAGCCATTCAACAAAAGGCGTCTTTCCTACTCCGCCCCAGGTAATATTTCCCACACTAACAGCCGGCTTCCCCAATTCTTTCACTGGTAAAAAACGCCGGTCATACGCGGCAAGCCAAATCCGGATCACCAAAGCATACAGCATCGAAAGAAACCGCAACACGCCCCGGACACCCGCGGCCAAGGGGCCATGTTTCCGACCGGATATCACTTCATATAAATACAAACGAAACTGCATTTTAAACATTCTACTATAGTTTCATTACATTTGTTTTAATATTTATAGTATTTCGCAAGCAAAGGGGAAATCAAGGCAAGGGATTGTTCTGTAGCGCCCTGTTGCGCGAGGACGACCGCCCGGGCCCGCAGCCCTAAAGCCGTCCGCCGGTCCGAATCCTCCAGCAAAGAACGCAGGGCTTCTTCCAGCTCTTCCGGCCCATGGATCTGCACGATGGCCTGGGCATTCTTAAAGACCTCAACAACCCGCTCAAAATTATCCATGGCCGGCCCTACTATGACCGGTTTCCCGTACGCGGCCGGTTCAATGATATTCTGTCCCCCTTTGCCCACCAGGCTCTTGCCGACAAAGACGACCGTCGCCAGGGCGTAAAGCTTCCTCAAATGACCGATCGTGTCCACGACAAGCACGGCCTCCTTCTCCAGCCGGCCCTCCCTCTGCCGGCTCCACAAAGTCGGCCGCCAGCCATAAGCTTCCACCAGAGAGCAAATCTCGGAAGCCCGCGCAACATGCCGGGGAGCGAGGATCAATTTCAGATGGGGGAATTTTTTCCTGAGCGCGGTGAAACATCTCAGGATAATGTCTTCTTCGCCGGGGTGAGTGCTTCCCGCGACCCAGATGTCATCCTGACCATCATAACCCACGCGGTCCCGGGCATACCCTTCCTCCAGGGAAGCTTCGTCAAACTTTACGTTGCCCAGCACGTGCACGCGGTCCGCCGGCGCCCCGAGCCGGCACATACGGTCAGCATCCTCACGGGTTTGCACGCACGACAAGGTCACGTGCCGAAGGATCTGGCGGGTCAGCACAACAACGGCCCGATAACGCCTGAAAGATTGATTGGAAATACGGCCGTTAAAAATGGCCACCGGGATATTCTGGCCGGCGAGTTCCATAAACAGATTGGGCCAAATTTCGGTTTCCGCGGTGACATACAGCCGGGGACGGATCCGGCGAACATAATGCCGCACCACCCAGCTCAAATCCAACGGAGCATAAAGCAGCCGGCAATCCGGGCCCAGCCGGGAGGCCGCCAGTTGATAACCCGTCGGCGTGACGGTCGTTAATACAATTTTGACGCCGGGGACATAACTCGGCAACAAGCGCATGAACCGGCTGACGGCCTGCACCTCCCCGACACTCACCGCGTGGATCCAGACCACGGGCCCGGACGAACAAAACCGGGCCACCTCCTCCGGCACCGGCCCCAAACGGGAAACAAGCCCCTTGTGCCATTTCCCCTTTACACACAAATACGGCGCGTAAAAAACCGCCGCCAGGATAAAGACCAGATTATAAAACCATGCGATCATATTTTTTCCGGCCTCATCCGGGAACCTTCTTAGGCCCGGGGGTGGGCCCGGTCATACACGTCTTTCAATCTTTCGGTTGTGATATGCGTATAAATCTGTGTTGTGGACAAATTCACGTGCCCGAGCAGTTCCTGCACGGAGCGCAAATCCGCCCCCCGTTCCAGGAGATGCGTGGCGAAAGAATGCCGCAAAACATGAGGAGAAACCTTCATCCCCAAGCTCGCGGCCAGGATATGTTTGTTGATAATGTTCCGCACACTGCGGCTCGAAAGCCGGGTTCCATTTTTATTTAAAAACAAAGCCCGGTGAGGGGCTTTCCTGGCGTCCAAATAAGCCTTCAACGCATCCAACGCCTTGTCCCCGACCGGCACCAACCGTTCTTTTTTCCCTTTCCCCATGACCCGGAGCATATTGCTGATAAAATCAACGTGGTCAACATCAAGCCCGACCAGTTCCGAAACCCGCAGGCCGGAACTGTAAAGCGTTTCTAAAATGGCACGGTCTCTCCGGCCAGCCCGCGCCTCCAGGGCCGGAGCTTCAATAAGAGCCACCATTTCTTTCTCGGATAGGAATTTCGGGAGGGTTTTGTCGAGCTTCGGTGTTATAAGCAAAACAGCTGGGTTTTCCTGAATCAGGCCTTCCCTCTGCAGAAAACGGAAAAAACTCCGCAGAGAG
>JAGOJP010000086.1 GCA_017995055.1 Candidatus Omnitrophota bacterium | reverse complement strand
CCGCCAGACCGTCAGACTGACTGCCGTTCGTATCCAGTTTCACTGCATACCCCTAATTCTTAACCTTCTTTAAAAAAATGGATAAATCCGGCTGGAGAGTCGGCTCCCCCCCCGTGACTGTGAGCCCCTGTAAGACCCCGCGGCGTTGTTCCAAAAAACCCACCACCTCGGTCTCGGGAACACAAGTACGGAACGATGCAGGGATAACCAACTCGGGATTATGACAAAATGGACAACGGAAATTACATCCTTGAGTAAAAACAACCGCCGCGACCTTGCCCGGGTAATCGACCAGGGAACATTTTAAGAACCCTCCGATTTGCATATCTGATACGTCTTTCTCTTGAGGAACTCTTCTTTTTTCCCTTTATTCCATTGCTGGACAGGACGCAGATATCCGACAACGCGCGAATAAATCTCGCATTCATCCTCGCATTTCAGGCAGTATTTATGCTCACCGGCAATATATCCACAATTCGGACAGACACTGAATGTCGGGGTGATCGTAAAATACGGCAGCCGGTATTTGGTGCAGACCGTCTTAATCAACTGCTTCAGCGCTTCGACATCTGAAATCCTCTCCCCCACGAAAATATGCAACACCGTCCCCCCGGTATATTTAGCCTGCAGATCATCCTGGAGTTCCAGAACTTGAAAAATGTCATCGGAATAATTAACCGGCAAATGCGTCGAATTTGTATAAAACGGTTCGACTCCTTCCTGGCAGGAGCAGGAATTGGCGCAAATGATGTCCGGGTACTGTTCCTGGTCTATTTTGGCCATGCGGTAAGACACGCCTTCCGCAGGCGTCGCTTCCAAATTATAATTGTTTCCGGTTTCTTCCTGGAACTGCATAAGTTTATCACGCATAAAATCCAGGACCCGTAAGGCAAAATCCCGTCCCTGCGGCGAAGCGAGGTTAACCCCCAAGAGGTTCTGGCAAGCTTCATTCATCCCGATCAGCCCAATCGTGGAAAAATGATTTTTCCAATACTGAGAAAACCGCTCTTTAACCTGACGCAGATAATATCGGGAATACGGATAAAGTCCGGAATCCGTAAACTCTTCCAGGACTTTCCGCTTCACCTCCAGGCTCTCTTTCGCTAAAACCATCAGATATTCAAGCCGCGTATAGAAATCCTGCTCATCCGTGGCAACATGCCCCATTTGAGGCAAATTAATCGTCACCACCCCAATGGACCCGGTGAGAGGCGAAGCGCCGAACAGCCCGCCCCCGCGTCTGCGGAGCTCCCGATTGTCCAGACGCAACCGGCAGCACATGCTGCGGGCGTCTTCCGGATTCATGTCGGAATTCACGAAATTTGCGAAATACGGAATCCCGTATTTCGCCGTCATTTGCCACAAAAGATTCAGGTTGGGGTTGTCCCAGTCAAAATCCTTAGAAATATTATACGTCGGGATGGGGAAAGTAAAGACGCGCCCTTTCGCATCCCCTTCCAACATCACGTCCAGAAAGGCCTTGTTAAGGATATCCATTTCCTCCTGGAAATCCTTATAGGTTTCTTTCTGCGGCTTGCCACCGATAAGCACCGGGACATCGGCGAAGAGAGACGGGACGTGCAAATCCAGCGTCAGATTGGTAAACGGCGTCTGAAACCCCACCCGCGTCGGAACATTCAGGTTAAAAACAAACTCCTGAAGGGCCTGCTTGACCTCGTCGTATGTCAGATGGTCATACCGGACAAAAGGAGCTAAAAGGGTGTCAAAATTTGAAAACGCCTGCGCCCCGGCCGCCTCTCCCTGCAAGGTGTAAAAGAAATTCACGATCTGCCCCAAAGCGCTGCCGAAATGCTTGGCCGGAGCCGATTCCATTTTCCCGGAAGCACCCCGAAAACCGTTCTTCAGCAGGTCCTGCAAATCCCACCCAACGCAGTAAACACTCAGGAGCCCCAAATCATGAATATGAAACCGGGCGCTGCGGTGGGCCTCTTTGACCTGTGGAGAATAAATTTTATTCAGCCAGTATATTTTTGTAACTTCCGTCGATATATAATTATTAAGGCCCTGCAAAGAATAGGCCATATTGCTGTTTTCGTTGACTTTCCAGTCCAGCCGTTCCAAATACTGGTCCACCAGCCCGACCTGGCTCTTAGAGGTGATCTCCCGGATTTTAGAGTGCTGATCCCGGTAGATGATGTAGGCTTTCGCAGATTTTTTGTAAGGAGATGTGATGAGGACTTCCTCAACGATATCCTGAATATCTTCTACGCTCGGATAGCGTTCCGCGAATATCTGGTGAACGATATTGACAGCGCGAATCATCAAATTGCGGGCAACAGGCTCATCAAATTCACCCGTGGCTTGTCCGGCCTTGAGAATAGCTGTCGTAATTTTCTGCGGGAGGAAATCTTCAACCTTGCCGTTGCGTTTCACAATGCTGACAATGGTACCCGTTGCCTGCATCAAACACCCCCTTTTCTCTATAATGTCTTTGGTAATATATTACGGATTGATTTACTAGGTTCTTCTGAAGTAAAGCCATTATCCCACACAACATATTGTGTGTCAATATTTAAATAAACTCATATATTGTATTTTTTAAAAAATCGTACCGACACCAAATCCACGTCCCTGCCCTAGGCATGAGGGCGGCTGGGCACTACCAAAACCTTTTAAAAATGCAGGAAACATTGGACACCCCCCTTGCGGCAACAAGGCTTCGGGGCGGGGTCATGAAAGGATGGAATATCAAGAACATCATATAAAACCGGGACTCGTGGTTATGGCATCAAAATTCAACTTGTTTTTTATAGCATCGCAGTTGAACAAAGCAATATGATTCAATCTTATAGAAAAAAAACAAAAAGTCAACTCTTAAACGACATTATTTTTTCTCGACGGGGAAATTATCGCCAAGATGGCTTCTCTGCGTTTCAGGCTTTCCTTTTTAAGACAAAATTTCTTTCTGCGACGGACCCAAGCCTCATGGAAACGGGAGTAATTATAGGGGCTTCAACAACTCGGCGCCACTTATCAATACAAGTCTGTTAACCACCCCCCCACCCAACGGGGACTCGGGGAATTACAGTTCCAGCAATAATTCCAGTTTTTCTGCCCCATCCGACAAGATCACCCTGTTCTCAAAAATCTCCATCACGGTGTAACGGCCCACCTGGCTGCCGACCTGAACAATTTTATTATTAATAATCGCCTTAGGCTGGGCCGAATCCCAGGCAATGCCGATCAAGTAAAGCTCAACGTCCTTCGCAGCCGCCTCGCCGTCTTCTTCCTCAATTAATTTTAGGGTAAACGGATCCCGCACCAGCGGCATGCTCTGGGCCTCCGCCTGCAGTTGACGGAAAGGCGATAATTTTACCGGTGACGAAGATGCCTGACCCGGAGATTTAGGCTTGGCCGCCAACGCAGAGGTTCCGGCCCGGGCGGCAGAAGGACGCTTCTTTTTCTTCCTGCCCTTTTTACCCACCCCGGTAGCCAATATAACGGCCAGGATAACAACCAGCACCCCGGTGATGGCAATTTGAATTTTATCCTTCTTATGCATACGGGCCGCCTATCCCAACAAATAAAGTTTTAACTCAACGGAAACACTTAATATCCCCTCGGGGGCGTCAACCCGGTCCAGATCCAGCCGTTCCACCGTGACAAAATATTCCGGGCTGCCCCCCAACTCTTCAAAATAGCCTACAAGATCCTGAAAACGGCCTTTGAACTGCCCCGTCACAGAGATAAAGCCGCACTCCGCGTCCCTGAATTTTAAAGCCCTGTTTTTATTATCCGTACTTATACGTTGAATCCCTATCCGGGTGGAGACAATTTCCAAGTTGTGGTTCCGGGCGGTATCCGCGAGCGCTTTGACCCCCTGGTCTCCTTTCTCGGGGAAACGGTGGCGGAACAGGGCGATCTCGTCCTGAAGTTCCTTCAAGCCTTGTTTAATATCACGATTTTTCCCGGCCATCAATTCTATCCTGTCAATTTCCGCTTCCCCCCCCTTAAGCTCTGATCTAACCGTCCGCAACTCCCTGTAAGCGGGGAAATAGCCCCCCAGGAACAGCCCCAAGAAAAGGCAAAGCAATACCCCTATTTCAACATATTTCTGTTCGGTGCCTGACAACGCCTGCCATTTTTTCATAACTATTTTACCAGATCACAGGTTATAGAAAAATTATGGATACCGCCCACCCCTTCTATCGAAACAATCGTCGCGTCCGCGATAAAAGAACTCTTCTCCATATCCTGCATAAACGTGGTTAAAATTTGCTCGGCCAACTCCGCTTTTTCGGCAACAACCCCATCCAGGCTCATTTGATTCGAGCCCTGATTAAAATTCATCCGGCGAAGGATAACCTGCCGGGGGATGGACGCGCTGACAACCTTTAAAACCCCTTCCAGCGGAAGGTGCTCCGCCAAAAGTTTTTCCTGAAAAAGCGTACTCTCATTTAACTGGACGGTTGCGTCTTCAATTTCCTTAACAACGGACAAATGAATCTGCGTGGCGGACAATCTCCGGGTAAAATCCTTGATTTGCAACTTGACCACCATCACCAGAATCAGCATGATAAAAACAGCCGTGATGCCGCCGACCCGGATACACATCCTCTCCAACTGATCAATCTTTCTACGCTTAATCTCGGGCGGGAGAAGGTTGACGCCGTCCTGCGGAGTTAACACCGCCCCCAAAAGAGTCGTAAGCTGGCTGCAGAAAATATCCAGGGATTCATTCCCCTGGGAGGGCTTATCTATCCCCAGAACCGCCCCCAGCCCCGGTAAAGAGCCGCCATTTAAATCTCCCGTATGCAAAACCTGGTTAGCCCCGGCAGCATTGATAATCCTGTTTTTCCGTTCTTCGCTTGGCCCGGCGGACCCCGCTGGTCCGGCGGCTATTTCTTTTTTGGGTCCGGCCGCTAAAAGGTCCGGCCGGGGCCTCCCCAGTTCGGGAACCGCTTCAAAATCAAAAAGGCCGGGAACCGGCAAGGGGCACACCGGAATCCCCATCTCCCGGCTTAAATACTGATCCATCCCTTTTAAATTCGCACCGCCTCCGGTGATGTAAAGAACCTCTGGCGGCTCCACGTTAGAATTGGCGGCGTAATAATCAAAAGAAAATTTCAGTTCCCTGCTTAAAACCTCCAGAATGGGCCTGAGCATGGACACCACATGCTTTAACTGGACATTGTCCCGGACGAAACGGTTTTCATCATACGTTCCCGAAGGGAACCCAACGGTATTTTTGATCTCCTCGGCTTCTTCATAAGTTAATTCGATTTTGCCCTTGTCGGAAACCAGGATTTCCGTCAAAGACTGGGTGATTTTTTCCCAGGAAATCGGCATATTCCGGGAAAAATGGATCTTATTATTGATAAAAAAGGTCAACGTCGACTGCTGAAAATCCAAATCCAGGACCGCGCAGTTTTTTTGCTCATAGGACAAGGCCTGCAATAAATGACTGTACGCCAGCACATTCGTGGTGACGCAAACAGGGCGAAGGGCGCACGAAGCCAAGGCCTTTAAATAATGATCTAAAATATTTTTCTTAACGGCAATAAAGGCGGAATCTTTCTTCTTTTTGCCTTCGTCCTCATAGGAGTCCCTGACGACCTGCCAGTCAACATAGGCCTCCGCCACGTCAAACAAGACTTCTTCCTTCAATTGAGGACGGACAGCGGCCAACACATCTTCTTTCCGGGGAAGATCCGGGGCGGGAAGACACGCGACGCCGAGAGAATCCGCGTCGGAAATGCTCAAAATCACGTCTTGGGCTGCAATGCCATTCTCTTGAATAAAATCCTGAACAAACTGAACAAAAGGTCGCGCATCGGGATTTTCAGAAAACGGCAACAGCTTGACCCGATACTTATACACTTTCCAGTGGTCCCGGATCTTTTCCAGATAAATGATTTTGCCGATCCCCTGCGCGACATCGATGGCTAAAAATTCAATCGGCTTCTTCCGCAGTTCTTTCCAAATTATTTCAAGACGATCTAGCCACATGGTATTTTAACGTGTCTGGTTTTCCCGTGCCCTGCCGGTTACTGGAAACGCGGGACATAAACCGCAGAAAGCCCCTCACTGCGGCCTTCCCATCGTTCCACATCCCCCGCCCCGTCCTTCACCGTCAGGCCCACGGAGATCCAGCGGACATCCTGGACCGTTGCGGTTTCGGCTTCCGCGCCGTTATAATACGTGAACAGCGCGCCGTTCAACCCACTGATAGTGACTCCGGACGGCAGATAATACGGGACAAGGACTTCCGTCCCGCTGTTAATCGAACGGTACAAATTCCCGGTCCCTGTATCCAGACGGTAGCGGACCGTATCCCCGTCCTGATTGACAAAAGTCAGGTCATTATCCGCGATAGAACTCATCGCCCGGCTGAAACGCAAGCCTTTGGCCGTCGCGTCCCCTTCAATCACGACATCCTGAATCCGTTCCAGGATCATGTCCGTGGTCATCTGCCCGGGGAGGTAAACGGTGTTCTGCACAAAATGCATCATGATATAGGCCGCCGGGACAGCCAGTATCCCGACGATCACGATAACCATGATCAATTCGATTAATGTAAAACCATTGCCTCGATTATACTCCCATTTGCACATTTTTCACACGATAAGTAATAAAATTTGCTAAAACGTCCGAAGACCCGTGCTTCGTGACCTCAACCTGAACCGATTTTAAACTCTCCGCACTGGAGGCGTTGCCCTGGACATAACTGACGGTGACCGCGACGTCAAAATCATAGCCCTGATAATTGGATTGGGATACGGTCAAAAGGCTGTCATACGCCATGTTATTCTGGCGTTCCATTTCCATGCGGCCAAGCTGAACCGCGAGCAGGTGATCCGCCGACAGGAAAACGCCTTCAACATGCTCATACATCATGAGCGTCAACGGCACCGCGACAATGCCCAAAACCACCATGGTCATGACCAGCTCGATGAGGGTCACGCCGCGGCACGGATTAGGGAGAAATTTCTTCATCGGTTTCCTCCAACGCGTTGACTGTTCCCGCCCCCACGTCATACGTGGCCGCTATGGTCCGATAGACCTCCGAGCCGGTTATCTTCCCGGTAGCCCGCACAGTGATTAAAGCGGCATCGGACGCGGGATAAGCCGTCACGGTCTTGGATGATCCGTCGGACATAATGAATTCAATATCAGCGGTTGTGGCATCGGCCATTCTCCCGGAGAACTGAAGATAATCGATGTCATAAACCGTCTGCGAGGCATTTAAAGTGAAATCCGGGGTTAAATTGGCATTCGCCGGGCTGGACACGCTCCCGCTCCAAAGGAGCTGCCCGTTTATGACAATCTGCCGCAACTGATACGAATTATCCCAGGAAACCCGCATACGGTCGATCGTGATGGTCTGGGAATCGGTGACATTCTGAATTGTCAGCCCGGTCACTTTATTACCGTCAATACAGGCTTCCTGTTCCTCCGTGCAGTCCGACCGGCAGTCTGAATAATCATAATTGCACTGGTTCCGGCAATTGGTCCGGGCCTGATCACAGGCCGAGTAAGCCGCATTCAAATCCATCTGACACTGAAACCGGCACATCCATCCTTGCCAACCAGAGGGACATGGCGCGATACAGGCCTGATAAACAGCATAGGCATCCGACCGGCAGACGGCCCGTTCATCATTACAGGTATCATAACAGGCCGCCCGGTCAGCCGTGCACTCGTTCCGGCATACCCGGCCGATCGCCCGGCATTCTGCGGGGGAATATTCTCCCCCTAAAACGGCCTGCGAGGTATCCACGAGAAGCAAATCCGCCGGATTCCCTCCGATGACAAAAGACCGGTGCGAGTCAATATCCATTTGCCCGAGGGAAAAATAACCATTCCCGGACATATCGTGATTCCGGAAATCGTAAAGAGCCTGTTGAATTCCCGCCTGCGCCAAATAAACCGTTTCCAGCTGCGCCGCCCGCGTTGAGGAGGCCGCCAGTCGTTCCACGATAAAAACCGTCACGCCGTAAATGGAAATAGAAGCGACGATGATCAACAGCACCGTTGTCAAAAGAATAACGCCGGCTTGCTTTCTTATCGGATAGGTTTCTGGCGACATAATCAATGTTCAACTTCTGTAACGGCAGAAAACAGCTGGTTTATGTTTTTTAAAACGCGTTCAGCGATAACAAGGAAGAGCAGGAGAACCCTGTGAGGCAAGCGGTCGTCCCTTAATCGAGAGAGAGAGCCTCCCGGATTTTTTTAAGAAACTGATCGAATGTGTAGGGCTTATCCAGGAAATGAGTAATCTGAAAAGCGGCCAACCGCTCTTTGGCCTCGTTATCGGCCACCCCGGACGATACGATAATCGGAATCTTTCTGAGGTCTTCTTCGGCCTTGGCTTGCCGGATCACTTCATAACCATTCAGGTTGCGCATCTGGATATCCAGGATGACAACGCTGACGGGAAACCGCCGCATAAGCTCCAAAGCCTCGTAGCCGTCTCTCGCCACAAGCGGTTCCAGGGGAATTTGGGGATCTATCAATATGCGCCTTAAAAGCATCTCGATGATAATTTCTTCATCATCCACAATAAGAATATAGCCCTTCTTCTCCGTCATCCCGCATCCCCCGGCTTCATGCCTCCGGCCATTGTGACAATGCCGGCTATGTCTTGTGGAAAGGCATAGCCGGCATCATATGATTTTTATCACAAATATTAACAATGTCCTTACGGTGTTTCAAAAGAACCGTCGGAAGAGTCATAAGCGTAGGACCCGCCGTTCGGCCCAACATAGTTTCCGGAAGCGTCCACGCTCCAAGTATCATCCGTGACCCCGCCCTGGGCCAGCACATTGTCAAAACAGACGTTGGTGCCGGAACAGTCGCCCGCGGCTGCGGAATCCAATGCCGAAGGCCACCCCTTATATCTTGCGAAATACGTCTGAATACCCGCTCGAACCCCGCCGATAATCCCTTTCTCGGCCGCTTCATTCGCGTCATCCTGGAGATTAAAATATTGCGGAATGGCCACAGCCGCCAGAATCCCCAAAATAACAATGACCATAATCAACTCAATCAACGTAAACCCCTTTTTATGCATCCCGCTCCTCCTTTTGGTAATCCTTAATTTTAAATTTTAATAATCATGCCTCGTTTAAAACAGCGCCCTGCCTATAACTTCACAACTCCTTTTTTAAAAAAATCTCGGGATCTCCCCATACAGTCCTTTCTTAATATAGCTTGATACCATAAAGAGTCTAGTAAAAATTAAAAAATTTATCCCCGCCCCTTTATTTAAAAAGTTTCATCAGGCTCCACATAGGCATAAAAATGCCCAAAGCCAAGAACAGCACCGTGCTGCCCAAAAAAATAATCAGGATCGGCTCGATCAATGACACAAGATTATTGATCGTGTATTCCACCTGGGAATCATAATAATCCGCCACATGCACCAAAAGCTCATCCAGCTTTCCGGTTTCTTCCCCCACATAAACCATCTGAGTCACCACCGGGGGAAACAAGCCGCTGGCCTTCATCGGTGCGAGCATGCCCTTGCCGTCATTGACGCTGTTTTTAATATTTTCGATAGCCTCGGCGATAACGGTATTTTCCGAAGTCCCCTTGACCAGGTCAAGGATCGTCAGGATCGGAACCCCACTCTTTAAAAGGGTGGATGTGATCCGGCAGAACCGGGACAGGCTGATCTTCTGAATCATAGGGCCAAAAACGGGAAGCCTTAACAGGATCTTATCCCGAATAAACCGCCCTTTCCGGGTTTGCACAAATTTCAAAAACGCGAAAGAACATAGGCCCAGGATTATCAGAACCACCCTCCAAAAATGCACGCACGTGTTAGAAATCAGC
>JAGOJP010000004.1 GCA_017995055.1 Candidatus Omnitrophota bacterium | reverse complement strand
ACGTTGAAGCTGAACCGCCCCGGCTTGAACCCGCGTTTTTTAGACGCCGGCAGCCGGCTGTAAAGTTCGCGGACGAGGCTAAAGACACCGGTGTATGTGGCCGGGTTGGAGCGGGGCGTCCGGCCAATCGGGGTCTGGTCCACTTCAATCACCTTATCGATATGTTCGATGCCCTTTATTTGACGGAATTGTCCGGGTTTGTCGCGGGCCTGATATAATTTTTGGGCGAGGGCTTTATACAGGATATCATTGACCAGGGTTGATTTCCCTGATCCGGAAACTCCGGTGACGCAGGCAAAGACCCCCAGAGGGATGGAAACGTTGATGTCTTTAAGGTTGTTTTCCCTAGCGCCGATAATCGTCAAGTGTTTTGTCCCTCCCATGGCCCGCCGTTGGGGCGGAACCGGAATGCGCTTCTCCCCGCGCAGGTACTGCCCGGTCAATGACTCGGACGATTTTAACAGCCCGGGAACGTCCCCGGCATACATCACCTGCCCTCCGAATTCACCGGCGCCGGGGCCCAGGTCAACCACGTAGTCCGCCGCGCGGATTGTGGCTTCATCGTGTTCGACCACGATCAAAGTGTTTCCCATATTTCTTAAAGACTGTAGGGTCGATAAAAGACGCTCATTGTCTTTCTGGTGCAGGCCGATGCTGGGCTCGTCCAGGATATAGACGACTCCGACCAACCCGGACCCCACCTGGGTGGCCAAACGGATGCGTTCGGCCTCCCCTCCGGAGAGTGTTCCGCTTTTCCGGTCTAAGGTGAGATACTCCAGCCCCACATTAATGCAGAAATCAATGCGCCGGATGATTTCCTTGATCACCGGTTCACTGATGTGCCGTTGTGTCTCATTTAATTCCAGGTGCCTGAAATAGTCTTTAACTTTCTTGATAGACATCGCGCAGACTTGAGCGATGTTCAACCCGTTGATCTTGATCGCCAGGGATTCTTTTTTCAGGCGGTTGCCGTGACATGTCGGACACGGGAGGCTGGACATGTAACGGGACACCTCATCTTTAAGCCAGTCGCTGTCTGTTTCCTCGAACAGCCGTTTGAGGTATTTTTGCAGGCCTTCAAACTGTCTGTCCCAGATAATATCATCGGATCCTTCAAAAATAATTTTTTTGAATTTTGGAGTTAATTTGCGGAACGGGAGGGTCGTGTCGACGTCATAGAGATGGGCGATTTCCCGCAAGACGGCCCGGTAATACATCAAATAATTCCTCCGTCCCTTGCCCCAGGAGGCGATGGCATTGACCCATGGCTTGGAGGGGTCCTCCACAAGGAACTCCGGATCGATTTCCATTTTTGTGCCCAAGCCGTTGCAATCCGGGCATGCTCCGTAAGGCGCGTTGAATGAGAAGATGCGCGGCTCAATTTCAGTCAGGTTGATGCCGCAGTCGATACAGGAATAATTTTCGCTGAATATTTTTTCGGGGTACTTTTGATTAAAGTTGACCATGACGATCCCCTGGCCGATTTTCAGGGCCGTTTCCAGGGAGTCGGTCAGGCGTTGGCGGATTGAGGGTTTCAACGAGAGGCGGTCGACAACAATTTCGATGTGGTGGATTTTATATCGGTCCAGTTTGATTGTGTCCGTGACTTCATAAATCTCCCCGTCAATACGCATGCGGATAAATCCCGCTTTGCTGATCTGTTTCTGGATGTCTTTGTATTCCCCCTTTTTCCCCCGGATGAATGGAGCGAGGATGATCAGGGAGGTCCCTTCCGGAAGAGCCATCAGTTGTTTCACCATTTCCTCGTTGGACTGCTGCGTGATTTCTTTGCCGCACCGGTGGCAGTAAGGCGTGCCGACCCTGGCGAACAAAACTCTTAAATAATCGTAAATCTCAGTCTGGGTCGCAACGGTTGAGCGGGGATTATGGCTTATGGTTTTTTGTTCAATCGAAATGGTTGGGGAAAGCCCGCTGATCGATTCGACGTTCGGTTTTTGTAATTGTTCCAGGAACTGGCGGGCGTAAGCGGACAGACTCTCCACGTAGCGGCGTTGCCCTTCCGCATAAATGGTGTCAAAGGCCAGGGAGGATTTCCCGGACCCGCTTAACCCGGTGATAACGATAAATTGATTCCGGGGGAGCGCGAGGTTAACGTTTTTTAAGTTGTGCTCATTGGCATTTTTGATAAATATGGATTCCGTCTGCATAGAAATCACCCCGGAGGGTATGGGCCAGTTGTTTTATGAAATTAATATTATACAATCGACTGCTGATTAGGGAAAGTGTAATCTAAAATAGCCCCTGTTATAGTTTATAACAGGGGCTATTTTTTTTCACGTCAACGCTGCTATTTTCTTTTTGCGGTTTTCTTGGCGGGCTTCCTTTTCTTCGCTGAGGTTTTCTTTGCCGCTTTCTTTTTCTTCTTGGAACCGCCCCGGACCATCTTGGCGCAGGCGATATCCCCGTCTTTGTCGATAAAATACAGATTACCGACCTCTTTCTTGACGCCGACTTTCGCGACTTTTTTCGGTTTTCCACCCTTTTTGCTGCCTCGAGCCATGATCGCGCAAGAAACATCACCGTCTTTGTCTACAAAGTAAAGGTATCCCTTTTCTTTTTTGACTCCGACTTTAGCTACCTTTTTAGCCATAGTTTCACCTCCTTTCTAATAAATAGTTGAAACTACGTGCCGACACGAATCCCACTGCAAAATTCTTTAAGTGTCTGGACAGCCGACAGCACCGCCAGATAACTCGTTTTCGGGTTATCTGGGCAAACCACATTTTCGGTGCGGCTTATCATATGCCCAAAATCTCCTTGGATGTCTATTTCATGGGAGTTTATTGTATATCCCGGTGATGTCAGGAGGCGGATGACGATTTTCGATTTTGCATGTGAGGCGAGCGCCAGCGTGGCCGCGACATTGATGTTTCTTGGAAAATACCGCACGGCGTCATCGACGGTTCCCTCGAAGAGGCAGGTTTCTCCTGTGATATCCTCGAGGTTGATCCCCCGGTCTTCGATATAGCGGTTCTGGGAGAACCCGGCGATCGGCTTACGGGTGGTCAATGTAATTTTTGATATCGAGGCTAAGGACGCTGATTTCACGGCATCGATCCCGGCAATCGCGCCCGATGGGATCAGAAGGGCACAGCCGTTTTTAATCGATAAAGCCAACAGGTCTTCAGCGTTGAGCAGCTTCCCAACGCTGACCGTGAGAACATCTTTCTTGGCTTCCAAAGCCATTTGAAGGAAGTCATGGATATCAGAGTTTATCGCTTCGACAAGGATATCACAATCCTGCAGCAGGGCGGGAAAGGAATCCTTGATAAGATTGTCTTCGGAAAGATCGTGTTCCAATTTTGCGGTTTTAGACGGGTCAATATCGTAGATACCGCTTAAAGAGCATGAGGACTGCAGGTCTTTTTTAATGGCATGCGCAATTCTCGAGCCAATAGCCCCGCACCCGAGAATGGCTACCCTTTTAATTTTTCTGGTGTTCCCTGCGTCCACAGAATTTAATTCCATAGGATGAACGACCCTGGGGTGTTTTAGGCCCGCACGAATATGTTGTCAATCAGACGGGCCTTCCCAAGACGGACAGCTAAGGCCAGTACTATTGATCCCTGAATGATTTTGACCGGTTCTAATGTTTCCGCTTCGACGCACGCGATGTATTCGATTATCCCGTGACGGCAGCGGTTATTGAGGACAGCCTTCATGTTTTTGATTAATCGGCTTGAATCTGTTTCCCCCCGGCGAATTTCTTCTCGCGCCATCTTGAGCGCTTGATATAACGCCGGGGCCTCCTGCCGTTCCTCTGCTGTTAAATAGGCATTCCTTGAGCTGAGGGCCAATCCATCTTTTTCTCTGAACGTCGGCAACACCCGAACCTGCACCGGGAAGTTTAAATCTTTTACCATTTGCCGGATCACCACGCATTGCTGGGCATCTTTTTGCCCAAGATAAATCCTGTGTGGCTGGACGATGTTTAATAATTTCCCGACGACAGTGGCCACGCCCCGGAAGTGCCCCGGGCGCGACGCTCCGCAAAGCGTCGCAGTGATTTTTTCTACATGGATGTATGTCAAATACCGTCCAGGGTACATCATTTTTTCCGACGGATAAAATATTATATCAACATTTTCTTTTTTTGCCAATAAAACATCTTTTTTTTTGTCTCGAGGGTAAGATTGAAAATCTTCTTGTGGCCCGAATTGTGTGGGGTTGACAAAGATGCTTAGAATGGAAATGTCATTGTGTCGGCGGCAGGCTTTCAGCAAGGAACGATGCCCGTCATGAAGGTATCCCATGGTTGGGACAAAGCCAATCGTTTTCCCTTCTCGACGGAATTTTTGGCTGAGTTCCTGAATCGTTTTAGCCTGTGTGATGATCTTCATGGCCTAACCTCCTTGCTAAGTCCGGGGCGATTTCCGCTAAAGGGATCATGACGAAAGGCCGGGACTTCATTCTCGGATGAGGAATATCCAGCCTTGGGGAATGCCATTCAATATCATCGTAAAGAAGGATATCGATATCAATAACCCGAGGCCCGTTGCGCACCGATGGCGTTCTCCCCAGAGCCTGTTCGATTGTTTTAATGCATATTAGAAGCTCTTCGGGAAGAAGCCCGGTTTCAACCTGGATGACGCTGTTGAGAAATTTCCCCTGCGGCGGCCCCCCCTCCGGTTTGGTTTCAATGAGGGAAGAAATCAGGACGATATTTATACCTTCTCCCTCTAGGGCCTGCAGGGCCTGCCGAATAGCTTTCTCTCGGTCCCCGACATTGGATCCCAGCGCTAAAAATACGGTAGCCATGCTGTTCCCTCTTGACGATACGGGCGGCGCGCGTTAAAGAATTTTTTGGATTCTGCTGACGGCTTCCGCCAGGCGGTCCTTCGGAACCGTCAGGGCCATGCGGATATACCCTTCTCCCGCAGGCCCAAACCCCACGCCGGGTGTGGCGACGATGTCAGCCCGGTCCAGAAACGTTTGAGCCGCTTGCATGGAATCCTGGAAACATTTCGGGATTTTCGCCCAGACGTAAAAAGCGGCCGCGGGGGGTTGGATTTTCCATCCGACGCTGCGCAGGCCGTTAATCAGACAATCCCTCCGCTCTTCGTATAAACGCCGTAAATCATCGATTTCTTCGGGCGGGGTTTGGAGGGCCGAGATGCCGGCGACCTGGATCGCCTGGAAGATCCCGGAATCATAGTTGGATTTCACCTTTGCCAGAGCCGCGATGAGCCTGGGGTTCCCGCAGGCCCAGCCTATGCGCCATCCGGTCATATTGTAGGTTTTTGACAGGGAATGGAACTCAATGGCGATATCTTTCGCTCCCTTCACTTCGAGGATGCTGACCGGTTTCACGCCGTCGTAGTAAATTTCTGAATAGGCCATATCGGATATGAGGATGATATTGTTAGCGAGGGCAAATTCAACCAGCTGTTGATAAAATTGTTTCGTGGCGCAGGTCGCGGTGGGGTTGTTGGGATAATTGACAAACATCGCTTTGACGCCCTTGGCCGAAGGGAGTTTGGAGATGTCCGGCATAAAATTTTGGCTTTCTTTGAGCGGGATACGGGTGATTTTCCCCCCTGCAAACAGGACGGACGCCTGGTAAGCCGGATAGGCCGGGTCGGTAATCCATACTTTATCATTCGGGTTGATAATCCCCAGCGGTAAATGGGCCAGCCCTTCCTTGGATCCGATCAACGGATAAATTTCCGTGTCCCGGTCCAGGCTGACTTGAAAGCGGGCCTGAAACCATTCGGCGATGGCCTGGCGCAGGTCTGGAAGGCCGGCATCGAACGCGTAATGATGGTTTCCCGGGTTGTCCAAGGCGGCTTTCATGGCTGCAATGATGTGCGGGAAAGGTGGCAGGTCCGGATCCCCGATCCCCAGATTGATGACGTCGCGGCCTTCGGCGATGGCTTTGCGTTTGGCTTTATCGATATCAATAAAAAGATAGGGCGGCAGCTCTTTCAGCCGGTCTGCCCATTCAATGGTGTTTGTCATTTTCACTCCTTTAAGTGTCTATTCTTTAGGGAAAAATTTTTCAGTCGGGAGGCCGCGACAGAGATTCAGCGGATGTTTAAGACGTCCTGCATGTCAAACAGTCCTTTGGCCTGGGTTGAAAGAAATTTAGCGGCAACCAGGGCCCCTTTGGCAAAAATGTCCCGGGTTTTGGCGTGATGTTCAATCACGATACAGTCTTCGGGCGATTCAAAGATGATTTTGTGGTCTCCGACAATTTCCCCTTCCCGGATGGATTGAATGTCTTGAACGCGGTGCCCGGAGTTTTCCTCAATAAGATGGCCCAGGGTTTTGGCTGTTCCCGAAGGAGCGTCTTTCTTGTGGATATGATGCGCTTCCATGATTTTCACCTGGTAATGTCCCGGGGCGGCCGCCGCAAGTGTTTGTGTGAGTTTAAAGAGAATGTTGACCCCGATGGACATATTGGAGGAAAACACAATCGCGATCCGGCGGGAGGCCGCCTGGATCGCCTTTAGGTGAGAATCATTCAGGCCGGTGGTCCCGATGACGCAATTCACCCCGTACTCCTCGCAAATCTTTAAATAGGTCATGGTCGACTCCGGGGAGGTGAAATCAATAAGGACTTTGCTTTTCCCGATGGCTGCGGGATCCCCGGAGATCAATGTCCCTTGATACACTTTGTTTATGAGGGGGTGATCCGGATGCTCCATGAAGGCGACGATATGGAAATCTTTATCCTGTAAGGCGAGCTGGGTGATGCGTTGTCCCATGCGCCCTTGACAGCCGTTAATCGCTATGGGTATCATGGTTTTCTTTCCGCTTTCTGTTATGATTTGATAAGATTAAAGTCTTTGAGTACATTTTTCAGCTTGTCCTTGTTGCTGTCCGACATGGGAGACAACGGCAGGCGCAGCTCGTCCGAGCAAAGTCCCATCAGCCCCATTGCGGTCTTGACCGGGATGGGATTAGTTTCCAAAAACAGGGCCTGCACCAAAGGCAGCAGCCGGTAGGACATGTCCTGGGCCTTTTTAACATGTCCGTCGGCATAAGCGGTGATAATCTGGACGATGTCCTGCGGCACGATGTTGGCGGCCACCGAGATGACCCCTTTCCCTCCGATGCTTAAGACGGGCAGGAGAAGTGCGTCATCACCGGAGAGCAGTAAAAATTCTTCCGGGCAAAGCCGCTTGATGTCCTGCATCTGGGCCAGGGACCTGGAGGCCTCTTTAACCCCGATGATTGTTTTACAGTCTTGTGCCAGCTGCGCGATGGTGGCGGGCTCAATGTTGCAGGCGGCCCGGCCGGGAATATTATAGAGGATAATCGGGATATCTACAGCCGTCGCGATGGTTTTAAAATGGGCGTAGAGGCCTTTTTGCGTGGGTTTATTATAATAGGGGCTCACGATCAACACGGCATCCGCGCCTGCTTCGGCGGCGTGCCGGGTTAATTCCACGGCTTCGGCGGTTGAATTGGACCCGGTTCCTGCGATCACCGGAACCCGTCTTTCAGCGGCTTTGATGCATATCTCAATAACCCGGTTATGCTCTTCGTAGGACAAGGTCGGGGATTCCCCGGTCGTTCCGCACGGTACGATTCCATTCGTGCCGTTATGGATTTGAAAATCAACCAGTTCGGTTAATTTTTTTTCGTCAACTTTCCCGTTCTTGAAAGGCGTTACAAGTGCGACAATGGAACCACTGATCATTTCACGTTTCCCCTCTTCGTTATTTTTTCGGATTTCGTTCCGAGCTGTTAAACAAAAAATTGACCTTGTGCGATAAAATGGGCGCTGCCTTTCAGATAGACATTTTTAAATTGGCCGCGGGCCATGTCAAAAATGACGTTCAGGACTTCGCCGCTTTGCGTTAAGACATTCATGCTGGCCCCAGTGATGTTATCATCGCCCGGGTGCGTTTTCATAAACGTGACCAACGCGGCGGCGACGCTGCCGGTCCCGCACGCTTTGGTTTCGGCTTCGACCCCCCGTTCGTATGTTCTTATGCCCACCAGACCGGGTTTGAGCTGTTCCACAAAATTTACGTTGGTGCCCCGCGGCATGAATTTTTTATGATAACGGAACGCAGGCGCGATCCGGTTGACATCGATATCTTTTAAATGGTCCACATAGATAATGATATGCGGAACGCCCGTGTCGATGTATTGGACAATCACGCGGCGTTTGTTGACCATGAGGGCAATGTCCGGCCGGTAATCGGACGGCGGGCTTAAGCGCACGCGCGCCTGTTCCTCCCGGGCTTCGGCGTCAAGAATGCCCGCCAGGGTTTCGATGGTAAACGTGGCCTGGCCGCGCCCTTCTCTTTTATAACGGGCGATATAAGCCGCCAGGCACCGCGCCCCGTTGCCGCACATTTCAGCTTCCGAGCCGTCAGCATTGATGATTCTCATCCGGTACTCTGCTTTACGGGACGGGCCCAGGATGAGCAACCCGTCCGCCCCGATGCCGTTTGTGCGGTCGCACATGGCCCGGGCCAGTTTTTTTAGCGGCAGTCCTTTCACGGCTTCGAGAACAAGGAAGTCATTCCCCGCACCGGACATTTTAATAAAATTAATGATTTTTTGTTTCATTTTAAGTCACCGGGTTATGGCCTGGGCTTACAGGAATTCCGGGATTTTTTCCCCCCGGATCAGGTCCTCAAACGTCTCCCTCTCCCGGACAACTGCGTACTGGTTGCCGCTGACCATGACTTCCGGAACCCGGCAACGGGCGTTGTAATTGCTGGACATCGCAAATCCATAAGCCCCGGCGCTCATGACCGCGAGCAGTGCCCCCGGCGGTAAAACAGGAAGTTGCCTGGCTTTTCCCAGAAAGTCTCCGCTTTCACAGATCGGGCCCACAACGTCTAATTGGACAGCGGGGCCCGGAGTTTCTTGTACGGGCACGATTTCATGATAAGCACCGTAAAAAGAAGGGCGGATGAGGTCGTTCATCCCGCCGTCAACAATAAGGAATTTTTTATAACCGTTATCCTTAAAATACAGGACTTTGGTGACGAGGATCCCGGCATTACCCGCAATAAAACGTCCCGGTTCCATAATGATCTTCAGCCCGCTTTTTTTAAGGCACGGCAACACGGCCTCAGCGAACTCCTGGGCGGTCTGCGGTTTTTCGTCTTTGTAGATGATGCCCAGGCCTCCGCCGATATCGAGATATTCAATGGTCACGCCCTCTGTTTTGAGCTCTTCAATAAATTCGGTCACGCGCGTGATGGCCTTGATAAAGGGGGCGCTGTCCACGATTTGCGACCCGATGTGGATATGCAGGCCGATGATCCGGATATGGGCCTGCTTCCCGGACTCTTTTAAGAGTTGCTTGGCTGACGTCAGATCGATCCCGAATTTGTTTTTTAAGGTCCCGGTGGTGATGAATTCATGCGTTGTGGCCTCCACGTCCGGGTTGATGCGGATCGCGACCGGAGCAGTCATGCCTCCTTTTTCGGCAATGTGGTTGATCCTCTCTAATTCGGCGGATGATTCGACGTTGAAAAATAGAATTCCTGTTTTCAGCGCGGCCAGGATTTCCTCATCGGTTTTCCCGACCGAGGCATAGACTATCTTTTGGGGATCTGCCTGGATTTTCCAGGCTTTTTTAAGTTCCCCGCCGGATACAATGTCTAGGCCCGCTCCGGCTTTCACGAGGGCCTTGAGGACCGCGAGATTCCCGTTGGCCTTCATGGCAAAACAGATGACCGGATCCACAGCCGCGAACGCAGTTTGGATCTTGAGGAAATGGTCGAGCAGGGTTTTGTGACTGTAAAGATAAAAAGGCGTGCCTACGGCTTGAGCGATATCGGCCACCGGGATATTTTCGCAATATAATTCTTTATTTTTAAAATGGAAGTCATGCATGGGAAGTTCTTTTTCTTCTTTTCAGGGATTTCTTCGCCTTGACGGATTTCTCCGGGTTTATAATTTCCTGGACAATGTGTGTGTTTAATAAAGGATGAATTTGCTGCAAGGTTTTATCATCCATCCCTTTGATGTCCATGCCGGAGGTGTTTTTCATCTGGATCAGCTGGCCGATCAAATGATGGGCCTGCTTGAAAGGCACCTTATTTTGCACCAGATAATCAGCCAGGTCTGTCGCATACAAGGATTCGTCGTCAAGGTGCTTCCGTATCCGCTCTTCTTTCAATTGAAGATGATCCAGCAAGGGCGCCAGAATCTGCAGGCTTTCCTGGACAATACGGAATGAGTCAAACAACGGCTCTTTATCGAGCTGCATGTCGCGGTTGTAGGTCATGGGGAGCCCTTTCATAACGACCAGAACGCTGATCAGGTTGCCGTAGAGCCGGCCGGTGTACCCCCGGATGAGCTCCAGCACATCGGGATTTTTTTTCTGCGGCATCAGCGAGCTGCCGGTGCAGAACGCGTCGGATAATTCCGCGAAACCGAATTCTGTGGTGGCCCAGAGGATGAGGTCTTCCGATAACCTGGATAAATGCATGCCTATCATGGCTAGGCTGGATAAAATATCAATAATGAAATCACGGTCGCTGACGGTGTCCAGGGAATTGGTGGCCGGCGAAATGTCTTTGTCCCAATCCGGGTTGATCGGCTGGCTGTAAAACGCCGCCGGCAGGAATGTCCCGGCAAGCGCCCCGGAGCCCATGGTTAATTGGATAGTATTATAAATCCTCAGCAACCGGCTTTCGTCCCGCTCCGCCATTTGAATAAAGGCATCGCAGTACATGGGAAACGCCACGGGAATCGCGTGTTGTAAGTGCGTGAAGCCGGGCATGATGACGCGGGCGTGCCGTTGCCCCAAATGGAACAGGCTTTTCATGTAGGTCAGGAGCTTCCGTTCCGTCACGAGAAGCTGTTCCAGGCAGTACCATTTTGTGTCCAGCACGACCTGGTCATTGCGGGAGCGGCAGGTGTGCAGTTTTAAAGCCGCGCTCCCGGCGTATCCCGGTTTTTCCAGCAGGCTCTGGATGTAAGAATGGATATCTTCAACCCGCGGGTCAGGCTTGAATGTCCCTTTTTCGATCGTATCGAGGATTTTATTAAGCCCGGTCTGCAGTTGGTGAAATTCCTGCTGTTTCAACAGGCCGGCCTGCTTTAAAACATGAATATGCGCAAGGGAGCCCCAACAGTCAAATTTAGCTAACCGCTGGTCATAATGA
Source organism: Candidatus Omnitrophota bacterium (assembly GCA_017995055.1). Taxonomy (GTDB): domain Bacteria; phylum Omnitrophota; class Gorgyraeia; order Zapsychrales; family JANLHA01; genus JAGOJP01. The sequence continues at coordinate 34,170 of JAGOJP010000004.1, read as the reverse complement.
ATGGACCGGGTGAAATTTTCTACGGCCGTGTCTGTCTCCTGAGAAAAGCGTCCGCCCCACAATTTGCTCATGTGAACCTCTCTGGCTTTGCGATGCCCGCGTAGGATCCCGGGATGGTTATAAGCGCTGGTACGGCAGACTCCAGAGCCGGTTAAAACCTTCCGCGAGTTTCTGGTTGAATACGTCTTTATCCCCGTAAGTCGCTAGTTCCAGTTTATAGCGCGAAAACGGGGACTTTCTTCCGGTTACCGTGCAGCTTCCTTTATATAGTTTCAAGCGGACCGTGCCGGTTAATTCTTCCTGGGTCTGCGCGATCAGGGCGTCAAGCTGTTTTTTCATCGGAGTTTCCCATAGCCCGTAGTAAACCATTTCAGCGTATTTATAGGCCAGCACATGCTTGAAGTGAACCGTTTCCCTGTCCAGGACCAGGTATTCCAGTTCCTGGTGGGCCAGATGCAAGATTGTGCCGGCGGGATTTTCATAAATTTCCCGTGATTTAATTCCGACCAGCCGGTTTTCAACCGCATCCACCCGACCAACCCCGTGGCGGCCGCCGATGTCATTGAGGGTCTGGATCATGGACACAGGATTCAGTGATTTTCCGTTGAGTTTGGCCGGGATCCCTTGTGTAAAACTGATTTCTATATTTTCCGGCTTTTGCGGCGCGGTTTGCGGGTTTTGGGTCATCTGGTAGATCTCTTCCGGAGGTTCGGTCCAGGGATCTTCTAAAACCCCGCATTCAATGCTGCGGCCGTAAAGGTTTTTATCGATGCTGTATGGGCTCTTCTTGGTGACATCCACGGGGATGCGGTGCTGGCGAGCGTATTCGATTTCTTCTTCCCGCGTTTTGAATTCCCAGATACGCACGGGCGCGATTTGTTCCAGTTTTGGGTTTAAGATCGACACGGTGGTTTCAAACCGGACCTGATCATTGCCTTTCCCGGTGCAGCCGTGAGCCACGGCTGCGGCGTCTTCTTTTTTCGCGATCTCAACGAGGTGCCTGGCGATAAGCGGCCGGGACAGGGCTGTCGCCAGCAGATATTTATTTTCATAGATCGCCCCGGCTTTCAGAGCGGGAAAGACGTAATCCAGCACAAATTCCTTCTGGAGGTTTAAGACGTAAACCTTGGCCGCCCCTGTTTTCATCGCCCGTTGTCGGATTGCTTTAAAATTTTCATTTTGCCCTACGTCGGCGATGAAAGCGATGACTTGATAATCGCGGTCTGTCAGCCATTTGATCGCACAGGACGTGTCCAGGCCGCCTGAATAGGCCAAAACAACTTTTTTCATTTATATCTTCTCCTGAAGGTAGATTAAGAAAAAAGAAACACTAAAATCGCTTTTTGTATATGCAGCCTGTTTTCCGCCTGGTCGAAGACGATGGAATGGGGCCCGTCGATCACTTCGGCTGTCACTTCCTCTCCCCGGTGCGCCGGAAGACAATGCATAAAAATACAATGGGTGTTCGCCTGGGACAACAGCGCGGTGTTAATCTGATAATCCCGGAATATTTTGACCCGGCTGTCGTGTTCTTCTTCCTGCCCCATGCTGGCCCAGACATCCGTGTAAATCACATGGGCGTCACGGGCCGCTTCCCGCGGGTCATGGGTCAGGGATACAGCGGCCTTCAACGGCCGGGCTTCTTCCTGAGCCGTTTTAAGGATTTCCGGGTTAGGTTCATAGCCCGGCGGGGTCGCAACGGCGACATTCATGCCGACTTTGACGCCAGCGAGCATCAGGGAATGGCACACGTTATTGCCGTCGCCTATGTATGCCAGTTTCAGGCCTTTGAACTCCGAAAATTTCTCTTGAATCGACATAAGGTCCGCCAAGGCCTGACACGGGTGATATAAATCCGATAATCCGTTGATAACAGGGATGCTGGCCGTCCGGCCTAATTCTACGATATCGTCATGCTTGAACGTCCTGGCCACGATCCCGTCCAGGTACCGGGACAGCGTTGCGGCGACATCCGAGGTGGATTCTCTTTTCCCCAGGTTGATCTCCCCCGGCCCAAGGTAAAGGCATTTTCCTCCCAGCTGATGAATCCCCACTTCAAAAGAAACACGGGTGCGGTTGGATGGCTTTTGGAAAATAAGGCCGATGGTCTTGTCTTTCAGAACCGACGAGGCGCCGTGCCGGTCGGCTTTCAGGCGGCCCGCCTCCTTGAGCAGATCATGGATTTCATCCTTGGTGAGGTCCTGTAAGCTTAAAAGATCTTTTTTCATGATATCTCCCCGTCGAGCCCTCGGAAGGCTTTCTCCAGGATGCCCATCGCTTTTTGAGCCTGTTTTTCCGTGACATTCAGGGCCGGCATGAGCCGCAGAACCTTCTGATGGGTACAGTTGATCAGAAGTCCTTTTTCAAAACATGACTGGACAATGGGTTGGCCCGGGACGGAAAGTTCCACCCCGATCATCAACCCGAGGCCCCGTACGTCGGTGATAACGGCATGTTTTGCTTTAAGCCGGGACAGTTCTTGTAATATGAATTTTCCCATTTTTTTTGTGTTTTGCAACATTTTTTGTGAATAAATGGCTTTAAACACGCCCAAAGCAGCTTTGCATACGAGAGGGCTTCCCCCGAAGGTGGATGCGTGCATCCCGGGTTTAAATGTGTCTGTAATGCCGTCTCTGATGACGAGCGCGCCGATGGGCAGCCCTCCTCCCAGGGCTTTGGCCAACATCATGCCGTCCGGCCGCACGTTGTAATGCTTAAAGGCGAACATCTCTCCTGTCCGGCCCATGCCTGTCTGGACTTCATCAAAGAAAAGGAGGATATCTTTTTCATCACAGAGTTTCCGGAGCCCCTGAATATAATCTTTGCGGGCGATGTTTATCCCGCCTTCTCCCTGGACTAATTCCAGGATAACGGCGACGGTTTTGTCCGTGACGGCGTCGGTGACAGCTTGCAGGTTATTAAACGGAACCGTTTTAAACCCTTCTGGCAACGGGGCGAACCCCTCCTGATATTTGGCCTGTCCGGTTGCGGTTAAGGCTCCCAGGGTGCGCCCGTGAAAAGAATTTTCCATGGTGATGATTTCAAAGCGTTTTTTCTTCCCGTAGGCCCGGGCGAATTTAATGGCGCTTTCGCATGCCTCCGCCCCGGAATTGCAGAAAAACACTTTCCCCGGGAAGGATGCGCGGATAATTTCTTTCGCGCACTGGGCCTGACCGGGATGGTAAAGATTGTTGGGGATATGAATCAGTTTTCCGATTTGGTCCCGGACCGCGGCCATCACTTTAGGATGGCAGTGCCCAACGCTGTTGACCCCCCAGCCGGGGAAGAAATCAAGATATTTTTTCCCGGAAATATCTTCCAGCGTCATCCCTTTCCCTTTGACAAAGATGACCGGAAGCCGGGTGTACGTGTTGAGGATATATTGTTCGTAGCCTTGAAAAATTTCATTTTTTTTCATTGCGTGCCTTTATTGCTTTATAATTTGGGTTCCAATACCACGGTCGGTAAAAATTTCCAGCAGCAATGCATGCCGCATCCGCGCGTCAATAATGTGTGTCTTTTTGACCCCCCCCATGAGTGCCTTCAGGCAAGATTCCACCTTGGGGATCATCCCACCTTCAATAATTTTTTCTCTGATCAGATTCTCGATTTCATCGGCCTGCAGGGTGGAGATGAGGGAGTTCGGGTCATCGGCTTTCCGCATCACCCCGGTCACGTTCGTCAGGAGAACAAGTTTTTCCGCCTTCATCGAAGATGCGATTGCGCTGGCGACTTCATCCGCGTTCACATTGTGGGTCTGGCGCTCCACGTTGATCCCCATCGGGGAAATCACGGTGATTCGTCCTCGGCGGATATGTTCCTGGATCGCCTGTTTTTCGATGTTTTTGATCGTCCCTACAAAGCCGAGTTCCTGCGCCGCCCGTTTCTTCTCGACATGAATAATATTCTCCTGGCCTTTTAGCCCGGTGACGTCCCCTTTTAACTCCTTGATTTCTGAAACAATTTTTTTGTTGAGTTTGTCCAGTTCTTCAGAAACGATGTCAAGAGTGTAGCGGTCGGTGACACGGATCCCGTCATGAAAGACCGGCTTAATTCCGCTTTCTTTCAGCCGGGTGCTGATAAAAGGTCCTCCTCCGTGCACCAGGATGATGCGGATGCCTACGTAGCTCAGAAAGACGATATCTTCCAGCACGTATTTCCGGATCACGTCGTTGTCAAGGATGCTTCCGCCGTATTTGATGACAAATATTTTCCGGCGGAAGGAGTGGATATAAGGAATGGCTTCGACTAGAACGCCAGCTTTTCTAATAATGGATTCCATGGTTTTTTCCAGGTTTGATTGGTTTAGGTGTAGTCCCCATTTATGCGGACATATTCGTATGACAAGTCAGACGTGTAGACAGTCGCTGAATGCTTGCCCAGTTGGAGGTCGACAGAAATGCGGATATCTTTTTTATCAAAAGGACTGAATTTTATTTTTAGGGTTTGCTCGGTGACCGGGAGGCTCAGCGAGCCCACGGCGGCGGCGACGCGCCCCCAGTTGGGGTTGCTTCCGAAAGCCGCAGTCTTGACGAGGTTGGAATTGGCGATTTTCATAGCGGCTGTTTTCGCCATCCGGTCGTCCCGGGCTCCGGTGACCGTGATCTCAATGAATTTGGTGGCCCCTTCCCCGTCTTTGACAATCATTTTTGCCAGTTGCAGGCATACGTAATTCAGCGCCTGGGAAAAGGCCCTGAAATCTTTTTCCCCTTCTGAAATCGGGCGGTTTCCGGCCAACCCGTTGGCGAGCACCAGGCACATGTCATTGGTGCTCATGCACCCGTCTACGGTGATGGAATTGAAGCTGATGTCCGCGGCGTTTTTCAGCGCGGCTTTTAAGCTTTGCGGCTTCATCGCCGCGTCCGTTGTAATAAAGGCCAGCATCGTAGCCATGTTCGGTTCAATCATGCCGGACCCTTTGGCGCAGGCGCCGATGGTCACAGTCTTCCCGCCGATGGAGAGAGAGACGGCGGTTTCTTTCGTGAACGTATCCGTTGTGAGAATGCTCCGCGCCGCCAAAGCGCCGTTCCGGACGGATAATTTTTCGGCCAGAGCGGGAATGGCGGTCAGGATTTTTTTAATGGGCAAAGGTTTCCCGATAATACCGGTGGACGCGACAAGCACATCGGTGTTCGATATCCCCAGCTTTCTCGCCGTGAATTCGGCCATTTGCTGGGCGTAGATATAGCCGAGATGCCCGGTAAAGCAGTTGGCATTCCCGCTGTTGATAATAACCGCCTGGGCTTGGGCGTTCCGCAAATGGCTCTTCGTGACAACAAGAGGCGCGGCTATAATGGAATTCCGTGTGTAGATGCCGGCGGCGGTACAGGGCACTTCGCTGGCGATGAGCGCCAGGTCCGGCTTGCCGGAGCGCTTGAGCCCGCAGTTCATCCCGTTGGCTTTAAAGCCTTGAGGTTTCGTCACGCCACCTTTCAGTATTTTCATGATGGATCCTTTTGTCGTTATATTAAAGAAATCTCTTCTTCAAAATCGCACATGATATTCATGTTTTGCACGGCCTGGCCCGCTGCGCCTTTGATCAGATTGTCAATCGCGCTGGTGATGATGAGAGTGTCCTTCTTTTGGTTCATGGCCAGGCTGATATCACAGAAATTTGTTCCACGGACATGCTGGGTTTCCGCCTGGGTTTCTAAGGGGAGAACCCGGATAAAAAGTTCGGTTTTATAAAAACGCTGATAGAGGGCGTGAATTTCAGCTAAAGAAATTTCCGTCGTTAACTTCACATAGATGGTTTCCAGAATACCGCGGTCGATGGGCAGTAAATGCGGCACGAATGTGATATTCATGGCCTTGCCGGCGATTTTGGACAGAAACTGCTCAATTTCCGGCGTATGCTGATGCCGGGTGACTTTGTAAGCCCGGAAATTTTCATGAATTTCTTTAAACATCATGGCCGGACTTAACTTTTTCCCGGCTCCGCTGACGCCGGATTTAGCGTCGATGATGATGTTTTCTATGGAGTCGGTATAAATAGCCACCATCGGAGCCAGGCTTAATATGGCCGCCGTTGGATAACATCCGGGGTTGGACACGAGGTCCGCGTCTCTGATGGCGACCCGGAACAACTCCGGAAGGCCATAGACGGCTTTCTTTAAATTGAGTTTGTCTTTATGCGCGGTTCCATACCAGGCCTTGTACTCCGCGGCCGAGTTCAGGCGGTAATCTCCGCTTAAATCAATAACGCGGATACCGGCTTTTAACAGCGGCGGGACAAGTGTGAAGGCCACGGTGTGGGGGACAGCCTGAAAAATCAGGTCGCAGTTTTCCGCCGCTTCATCATAATCATATTTATGGCAATAAAGTTTGGTCCGCTGCCGGAAATGGGGCCAGAGATCGGCCACTTTCCCTTCCGTATTGTTTGCTGAAACGTATGTGATCCGGACAAAAGGGTGCTTCAGCAGGATTTCAAGAACAGAGCATCCGGAATACCCGCTGACCCCCACAATTCCTGCCCGTATCATATGGTTTTCCATGGATTCCGCTCCTTCATAAATATAATAATATATTGGAGAATAATGGCTTATAATAAAATAAAAAACCTATCTCGTCAACTCTTTTCTCGAGGGAGATAGGTTTTTTGGGCACATCTTTTAGATCAAATTAACGCTTAACCCATTGGAACTTTTTCCTTGCCCCCTTCTGTCCGGGTTTCTTTCTTTCCTTCATTCTTGGGTCGCGTCTCAAGCAGTCGGCTTTTTTTAAAACACTTTTATTTTCCAGATCAAATTTAACCAAGGCTCGGGATAAGCCGAGGCGGAAAGCCCCTGCCTGGCCGGTCGTACCGCCCCCGACAATTTTGGCCGCGATATCAAATTTTTTCAGCGTGTTGGTCAATTTAAGGGGTTCAATAACTATCAAACGGTCTGTTTCCCGCTTAAAATAAGTGCTGAATTCTTTATCATTGACCCGGATAGCTCCCTGTCCAGGGGAAAGTTCAACACGGGCAACAGAACTTTTGCGCCTTCCCGTCGCGCCGTATTTCACTAACTCGACCATAGATCATTCCTCCGCTGTTAAATCTCGATTGATATCGGTTTCTGTGCCTGGTGACTATGCTTGTCGCCGGCGTAAATGCGTAAATGAGTCCGGACTTTGTTACCCAGCGCGCCTTTGGGGATCATCCTGTTGATGGCCAGACGCAGAACCTGTGTCGGCTTTTTTTGCATCATTTTTTCTAGAGTAACGCTTCTTTGCCCTGAAGGATATCCGGAATAGCGCTGATAACTTTTCTGGGTCGCTTTCTTGCCGGTAAATTTAACCTTGTCTGCATTAATGATCACGACAAAATCACCCGTGTCCAAGTGCGGGGTAAAGATGGTTTTATGTTTCCCCCTTAAAAGGACAGCCGCTTTTGTTGCCACCCGCCCGAGAATTTTATCCTTGGCATCGATCACATAGCACTTTTTTTGTAACTGTTCCGTCTTCGGAAAAAATGTTTTATTCATAATGTCACTCCAGAGGCCTTCCAAGATTTAGAAAATAAAGTATATCACTTTATTATCTGTTGTCAATAAATTCTTTTTTTAATCATAATCGACGCGGATCAGGGTCAAACCCTGCGGAGGGGCGGTTTGACCGGCGAAGCTGCGGTCGGCCCGTTTCAGAAGGGTTTTTATGCCGCCCTCTTCAAAACGCCCGCTTCCGATTTCCACCAGAGTCCCCACGATATTACGGACCATTTTATAAAGGAATCCGTCCGCTTTAAAATCGCAGGTGATCAGGTCCCCTGCTTTTTTTAGACTCACCTGGTACATCGTGCGGCGGGTGTCATAGGCCTGGGGCCTGCGGTCCCGCGCCGGATCCGAAGCCATGAAAGAGCGGAAATCATGCCGGCCTAATAACTCCTCCCCGGCCGCTTTCATGGATTTAAGATGCAGGGGATACGGGTAATGCCAGACGCGTTTCCGTTCGAGCGCCGGACGGACAGGCCGGTTAAAAATCCGATAACGGTACAGTTTGCTTTTCGCTCCATATTGAGCGTGGAAGCTGTCCGGAACATCCTGCGCTTCTATAATGGAAATATCCCGGGCAAGGTTCCCGTTCAACGCCCTTAAAATTTCCGGGGCCGGCATCCGGCTTCCGGTCTTAAAATGGGCCACCTGCCCCTCGGCGTGGACTCCGGCGTCCGTCCTTCCGGCCCCCCGCACAGGGATATGTTTGTTAAAAATCCGTGTCAGGGCTATTTCTATTTCCCCTTGCACGGTCCGACCGGCATGGTTGTTCTGCACCTGCCAACCGTTCAACTCGGTTCCGTCATATTCAATCGTGAGTTTGACCGTTCTCATGAGACGCTTCGCGCCAGGCGTGGATTGGGGGTTACGCTTTCGCTTGAATCAATTCTTCCGCGATTTGAATGGCGTTCAGGGCCGCTCCTTTGCGCAGATTGTCCGAGATAATCCACAGATTGAGCCCGCACTCCACGGTGTCGTCCTCCCGGATTCGGCCGACAAACGTATCATCCTTCCCTTCCGCCATCAACGGCACGGGATAGATGTTGTTGGGCAGGTCATCCATAACCTGGATGCCGGGGGCCTTTTTCAGCAATTCAATGGCTTTCTCCCGGGTGATCTTCCTCTCGGTCTCGATGTTGACTGATTCCGAATGAGCCCGGACGACAGGCACGCGCACGCAGGTTGCGGTGACATTGATCCTGGGATCCCCCATAATTTTTTTTGTTTCCAGAGACATTTTCAGTTCTTCTTTGGTATAAAATTTGTCCTGCGGGATATCGATATGGGGGATAAGGTTGTGAAATATCTGGTAGGGGAATTTTTGAATGACCATTTTCCCCTGTTCCTGGCTTTCCAGTTCCGCTATAGCTTCAGACCCCGCCCCGGACACGGCCTGGTAGGTGGACACGACGATCCTTTTAATGCGCGCGAAATCATGCAGGGGCTTCAGGGCCACGACCATCTGGATCGTGGAGCAGTTGGGATTGGCGATAATGCCGTGATGTTTGAAAATATCCTGGGGGTTCACTTCCGGGACGACTAAAGGGACATCGGGATCCATGCGGAATTGGCTGGTATTGTCGATCACGACGGCGCCGGCCTTGACCGCGGACGGGGCATAGTCTTTGCTGACCGCCGCCCCCGGTGAAAATAACCCGATTTCAATCCCTTGAAAAGCATCGTGTGTAAGTTCCGTCGCTTTGATTTTGCGGCCCATAAAGTTATATTCCGGGCATTCCGCTGGATGAAACGACATGACGCTCAGTTCATTGACAGGGAACCGGCGCTGTTCCAGAATTTTGAGCATTTCCTGCCCAACGGCCCCCCGGATTCCCACAATTGCGACATTATATTTTTTCATGCCCAGGTCCTTTATTATCATTGAGTGTTAAAGATGTTTGATAACAATATCCCCGACTTCGGAGGTGGAATACCCCATTTTCCCCGCAGCGAGGTCTTTGAGTTTGGTTTTGACGATCGTGATGACGGCGTCTTCAATCATGCGCGCGGCTTTTTCTTCCTTAAGCTCCTTCAGCAGCATCGCCGCCGCGCAGATAGCTGCCAACGGGTTGATGATATTCTTCCCCGTATATTTAGGCGCTGAGCCGCCGATGGGTTCAAACATGGAAACCCCTTCCGGATTAATGTTGCCTCCGGCAGCGATCCCCATGCCGCCCTGGATCATGGCTCCCAGGTCGGTTATGATGTCCCCAAACATATTATCCGTCACGATTACGTCAAACCATTCCGGGTTTTTGATGAACCACATGGTCGTGGCGTCAACGTGCGCGTAATCCGTCTGGATGTCTGGATAGTCCCGGGCCACATCATAAAATGTCCTTTCCCAGAGGTCAAAGGCGTAAGTTAACACGTTTGTTTTGCCGCAGAGTGTGAGCCGTTTCTTTTTGCCGTGTTGGCGCGTATATTCAAAGGCATAGCGGATACAGCGCTCTACTCCTTTGCGCGAATTGTGAGAAATCTGGATAGCTATTTCATCTGCGGTGTCTTTCTTTTCAAAAGACCCCAAGCCTTTATAGAGCCCTTCGGAATTTTCCCGCACGACAACAAAATCAATATCCTCGGGTTTTTTGTTCTTTATAGGGCAAAACCGGTCGTCATAGAGTTGAATCGGCCTCAGGTTGATATATTGGTCCAGGTCAAAGCGCAGTCTTAAGAGAATCCCTTTCTCCAGGATGCCCGGTTTAACGTCCGGATGCCCGATGGCTCCCAGATAGATCGCGTTAAAAGTCTTTAACTCCGTGACCGCGGAATCTGGCAGCACTTCCCCCGTGCGCAGGTAGCGCGCTCCGCCAAAATCGTAATGAACGGTTTCAAATTTGAACTCACACAGCTGAGCCGCCGCTTTAAGAACTTTTAACCCTTCTGCTACGACTTCAGGGCCGGTTCCGTCTCCTGGGATGACAGCAATTTTGTATGTTTTCATGGGACACCCTTCCTTTTATACAGCTTTTACCTTGATCCTTCGGCTCGTTCGCTTAAGCTCACTCGCGCTGAAGGATCAATTCGCATTTCTAGTTTACACTCCCTTGGGTCGTGTAAACTAAATGCTCATTGAATAAACAAGCCCACATTATAGCATAATTATTTCACAGGGGAACAGAAATTTAGGGGCTAATCCAGAAATCTACGGAGAATGAGCGAGGCATTATGCCCGCCAAAACCCAGGGAGTTAGACATGGCGACATCAACCTGGGTTTTCCTGGCATGGTTCGGGACGTAATCCAAGTCACAGTCCGGATCAGGGGTTTCATAATTGATCGTGGGAGGAATGATATTATCCCTGATCGCCAGCACAGAGGCGGCGAATTCTATGCCTCCCGCGGCTCCAAGCAGATGTCCTGTCATTGATTTTGTGGAAGAAGCCGGGATTTTATAAGCATATTCGCCCATCGCAGTCTTAATCGCCAGGGTTTCCACTTTATCATTCAGCTTTGTGGATGTACCGTGGGCGTTGATATAGGAAATATCCTGCGGGCTGATGCCGGCGTCCTGCATGGCTAAGATCATAGATTTCGCGGCGCCGGCTCCGGTCGGCTCAGGAGCCGTGACATGATAGGCGTCCGATGTCCGTCCGTATCCAACGAGTTCCGCCAGGATCGGGGCTTTTCTGGCTTTGGCGTGTTCCAGGGTTTCCAGGAGGGCCACCCCTGCCCCTTCCGCCATAACAAAACCGTCGCGATTTAAGTCGAACGGACGGCTGGCTCCGGCCGGGTTATCATTATTTTTTGTCAGGGCTTTCACGGCGCAGAACCCTCCGACCCCCAGGATCGTTGTCGCGCTTTCGGTTCCTCCGGCCACCATAATATCCGCGTCTCCGTATTGAATCATGCGGAATGCGTCTCCGATGGCGTTGGTGGCTGTGGCGCAGGCCGTAACAACACAGGTCGCCGGCCCCCTGGCTCCGGTGTCGATGGAAACCTGCCCGGCTGCTTCATTAATAATAATACGGGGGATAAAGAAAGGAGAAATTTTCGACGGGCCGCGGTCAATGAATTTCTGATACTCCACTTCCATGGTCCTCATGCTGCCGATCCCAGAGCCGATGAGGATGCCCATCCTGTCTAAATCGATATTTTTTAAATCCAGGCGTGCCTGGGCAATGGCTTCGCGCGTCGAAACAACCGCGAATTGAGTAAAGCTGGCCAAATGCCGGGACTCTTTTGATGAAAAATATTTGAGAGGGTCATAATCCGTTACTTTGCCGCATATCCGGCAGTCAAATTCCGAGGCGTCAAAATGCGCGATCGGGGCGATCCCGCTTTTGCCGTTTACCAGTGATTCCCAGAATTTATTAATTCCTGTCCCGACCGGGGACACGACTCCAAGTCCCGTTACAACAACTCTCCGTTTATTCATGACATTGTCCCAAGGATTCTATGGATTTACACAGACATTATACTGGATTGCCCCGATGACGGTCGGGGCAATCCAGTATTGAATTGAAAAGATGAATTTTCTTATTTTTTCGTGGATTTTTCTTCTATATACTTGATCGCGTCGCCGACCGTTGTCATTTTTCCGGCATCTTCATCCGGGATTTCAACGCTGAATTCTTCTTCTAAGGCCATGATCAACTCAACGGTATCCAGAGAATCGGCTCCCAAATCATCAATAAAAGACGCTTGAGGAGTGACTTCATCAACCTTAACGCCTAACTGTTCAGCAATGATCGACCTTATTTTTTCTTCAACAGCCATGAATAACCTCCTTTTTAACCTAACTTAAATCTAGCTATATCGCCATCCCCCCATCGACCACGATGGTTTGTCCGGTGATGTAGTCCGCATCACGGGATGCTAAAAATAAACACACTTGCGCTACATCATGAGGTGTTCCTAATTTTCCAAGGGGAATTTGTTTGTAGATTGCTTCGCGGGCTTTATCACTCAATTTTTCAGTCATTTCAGTCTGAATAAAGCCGGGAGCCACGGCGTTGGCCGTGATTCCTCTGGATGCTAACTCCCTGGCCACAGATTTCGTCAGCCCAATGACACCGGCTTTGCTGGCAGCGTAATTGGCCTGCCCGGCATTTCCCATGATCCCAATAATCGAAGCGATGCTGATAATTTTCCCTTTTTTGGCTTTCAACATGGATTTGCTGACAACCTTAGTGCAGACAAAAGCCCCTTTCAGGTTGGTGTTAATGACCGCATCCCAGTCAGCGACGCTCATCCGAAGCAACAGATTGTCTCGGGTAATGCCGGCATTGTTAACTAATATATCAATGCGAGTATATTTGTCAAGAATTTTGTTCACCATGTCCTCGACATCATCAGAATTGGTGACGTCGCAGGCGAAACTGACGGCTTCATGCCCCAGCGAACGGAATTCTTCGGCTGTCGCATCGGCAGCCGCCTTGTTGATGTCGGAAATCACGACCTTGGCCCCTTCTTGGGCGAAGGTCAGGGCGATTTCTTTCCCTATACCGCGGGCTGAGCCGGTAATTAATGCCACCTGTTCTTTTAATCGCATAGAATAAACTCTCCAAAGTGAGTGTGTTTGAAAATAATCGCCCTCATCATAGCAATATTCGAAATGATTGCAAGAAAAAAAATAAAATTATTGTGATAATAGCGGGGAAAGATTTATGTGGGCCGGTATAAGAAACAGGGGCCTAATATATAAAGGAAGGGAATTTAGATGAATTCGAGGGCGACGTCAATGAGCCCGAGTTTCAGGTCGTCCAGTTCGGCGAACGCGCTTTTGGTCAGGTCGATCACACGCCCCCTGCGGACGAAACGCTTGTGCGGCCCGCGGTCGTTGACCCGGACGATGATGGATTTTCCGTTGGCCAGGTTCGTGACTTTGATCCTTTGGTTGAACTTGACGCCCCAGATCGCGCAGGTGTACCTACGGTCATCGAATATTTCGTTGTTTGCCGTGTGCTTGTTGATCCCTGGAGACTGTTTCGAATACCAGGAGGCCTGCCCAACGATATATTTTCGTCTGGGCGGAGGGCGCTGGGCTTCGTCAATCTTCGCGTCCGCCAAAGTCACCGTGAAAACCATCGTCAGGAGTATTGTGATTGTCTTTAAGGTTTCTCGCATAATGCTCACCAAATTTAAATACCATACCATCCTCCGCCGGAAAAGGCAATAGGACAGCCCCGGACAGCCAAAAATCTAATGCGTTGATATAAAAACAGTTAGAAAATAGGTAAAAAAATAATTGACAAAAATGAAAAATTAGAACCAGAAGAAGGCGTTTGGGGCACCCCGCGGGCTTATTCCCGGAACTCCGCGTCTTCCACCTTTTGGCGGGAAGAAAACGGTTTCGCGGCGTTTCCCGACGGTAATGATGAGCGGTTGACAATAATGCCGTTGAAATGGCGCATGATCAGCGTCTTGGTGATGTCCCGGGTGAACGGGATCAGCAGAAGAAATCCGAGGATATCGCTGAGGATTCCGGGGGTTAAAAGGAGTAGTCCTCCGATCAGGATCATGACGCCGTTCACCATATCATCGGTGGGCATACGCCCGGCGTTAAGGCTGTCTTGGATGCGGCGCAGCACGACAAAACCCTGGGCCCGGGCCAGGGACGCCCCCAGGGCTCCGGTCACGATAATAAGAAAGATGGTGTTTGTGGCCCCGATGAGGCCGCCCACCTTAATGAGAAGATAGAGTTCAACAGCCGGAACAATGATCAATAAGGCCAGCGGATAGGACAGCATGTGCTCCTCCTTTTAAAAACAAAAATCCGGATCGATTTCCAGAATGCCTGTTTTAATGAAATCCCGTTTAAAAACATCCGGGTCCTCCACCTTGCCGTTAAACGTCAGCACGTCTAGGTCAATGACCCGAGGCCCGTATTTATCGGCGGTCCTGACGCGCCCGAGCTCCCGCTCGATCTGTTTTAGCCGGGCGGCCAAAGCGTCTTTATCCAGGCCCGTGCGGATAAGCGCGCATCCGTTGAGAAAATCCTCCTGATTTATGTTTCCGACCGGCCTGGTGCGGAGAAAAGAACTTTGTTTCTCAATCCCGAACTCTTCGCGCAACCAGCGCAGGGCTTGGGGGATATTCTTTTCGGGGTCAATGTTTGAGCCTAGCCCGATAATCGCCAGATTATCACTCATGGCTTTCTTCCGTGGAGAGGCCGCGCTCCATTTCCACGGCCACGGATTGGGCGTAGCGCAGGGCGTTGGGCTTGTCGATCCGGACCTTCGCCCACAGGACGCGCTCTTTCTTCAGGACAAGGGTTAAAATATCCCGGCACAGCCGTTCCAGGAGAAAAAAACCGGAATTTTCCACAAACGCGATGATTTTCCGTTTCAGCGCCTTATAATCAACTGCGGCTTCGATGGCATCCTTCTCCGCGGCTTCGCTGGCGTCGTAACGGAAACAGATATTAATGATAATGTCCTGTTCCTTTTCCCGCTCCCAGTCGTTGATCCCCACGATTGCTCTTAACCGCAGGTCATCGATATAAACAGTGGCTTGAGTCATAGTGGGCCTCCCGGTTAAATGAGGTGCGTCCCGCCGTCAACGTAAAGAATTTGCCCTGTATAACAGGGGTTTTCCAGCAAAAATACCAGGGCCCGGAGCACCTGGTCCGGATTTTGGGTTTCTTTCTGGGGGATTGTTTGGGCCAGAGATTTCATATAGGCCTCCCCTTTCCCTTTCGGCGGCAGGATGGCGCCGGGCGCGATGGCGTTCACCCGGACGTCCGGAGCCATGGCCAGCGCCGCCATCTGTGTAAATTCCTTTAAGGCCTTTTTGGACAAGAGATAATATAGAGAAGGCGTCCGGTTGCGGGTGACCCGCGCGTCCAGCATGTTGATGACGTCCCCTTTTTTGCATATCCGGGCGAAATGGCTGGTCAACAAGCAGGGCGCTTTCAGGTTGACGGCCATGATGGTGTCATAAAGCCCGCTGTCGGCTTTTGTAATGGTGTTATGTTGATAAACCGACGCGTTGTTAACCAGAAGATTCAGCCCCGGGAACGTTTTCGCGGCCTGCCCGATGAGGCGCTCCGCGGCCTTTGCGTTGCCCAGGTCAGCGGGAAATAACCGGCACGCCGCGCCGGTCCGCTCAACGGCCCGCTGTGTGATTTCCGCCTGCTTTCGGGAGCGGTTGTAATGCAGGGCAATGTCGTAGCCCATCTGGGCCAGCTGCACCGCCATGGCCGCGCCGAGGCGCTGGGCCCCGCCGGTGATCAGGGCCGCCTTGTTTTTGGGGGATTGGGCCATATCAAAAATATTTTTATTCAATGAGCATTGAGTTTACACGACCCTAAGGGGGTGTAAACCAGAAATGCGAATTGATCCTTCAGCGAGTGAGCCAAGCGAACGAGTTGAAGGATCTTAGTTTACAACCCCGCAGCTTGCTGCGGTTCATTAAGTCCCGAACTTGCTCTGGGGTTGATACCTTTTATTTGATTAAACTTAAAAATTCGTACCGGGTGGATCTGTTGGAACGGAACAGCCCCAGCATGCACGATGTGTTCATGCTGGAGTTTTGTTTTTCCACCCCGCGCATCATCATGCACAGGTGCTTGGCCTCAATGACCACGCCCACCCCTTTGGCGCCGGTGCTTTTCATGATCGCTTCCGCGATCTGTTTGGTTAAATTTTCCTGCACCTGCAGGCGGCGGGCGAACACATCCACAATCCGGGCCACCTTGGACAGGCCGATGATTTTCCCGCTCGGCAGGTAGCCCACGTGGCATTTGCCGAAAAACGGCAACAGGTGGTGCTCGCACAGAGAGTAGAGCTCAATATCTTTCACAACGATCATTTCATCGTTGTCAGACTCAAACAGCGCGCCGTTGATGATATCCGTAACCGACTCCTGGTAGCCTTTGGTGAGATATTTATAGGCCTTGGCCGCCCGTTTGGGGGTGGCCCGCAGTCCTTCGCGGTTAATATCCTCGCCTATTTCGAGCAATAGATTTTTGAAAAATCCTTCCATGTCCCTCTCCTGATTTTTAATGTTGACAAGGGATAATATCACAGGCCCATTCTTATGTCAAACCGCCTCGAGGCCGCATTTTCAGTAAAGAATTGGCGCACGGGGATTTTGCCTGTGTTATAATGCCCCCATAACCATGAGAAAAAGGATGATTATGAAGACACCTTCTCTTGTTGACTACCATATGCACTCTCCCTTATGCGGGCACGCGGAAGGCCGTCCGGAAGAATACGCCTGCCAGGCGGTGTCCGCGGGCCTGAAAGAGATCGGGTTCTCCGACCATATGCCGCTCTTGGCCCACGAGCGGAGGAATGTCTGCATGGCGCTTGACCAGATGCCAGAGTATCACCGCATGATCGAAGCGGCGCGGCGGCAATTCGCGGGACAGCTGGACGTTAAGGTCGGCATTGAAGCGGATTTTGAGCCCGGGTATGAAGCGAAGACACAGAGCATTCTGACGGCATATCCTTATGATTATGTGATCGGGTCTGTGCATTTCCTGGATGACTGGGGGTTTGACAACCCGGAAGAGATGGAGCTCTGGGACCAGGCGGATGTCACGGCCGTTTACCGGAAATACTACGGGCTTCTGCGCCGGTCCGCGGCTTCGGGGCTGTTTAACATCATGGGGCACGTGGACCTGGTCAAGAAGTTCGGACACCGGCCCGCAGCCAACCTTGAGGACGAAATCCAGGAGACCGCCCGGGTGTTCAAAGACAGCGGGGTGGCCATTGAAATCAACACCGCGGGCCTGCGCAAACCGGTTAAAGAAATTTATCCTTCCCTATCGGCCCTGCGGTTTTATTGTGAAGCCGGGGTGCCCATCACCTTTGGCTCGGACGCCCACCTGCCGCAGGACGTGGCCCGGGATTTTGACAAAGCCGTGGACTGGGCGAGACAGGTCGGGTATAAGGAATTCGTCACGTTTTCAGGCGGGAAGATCAAGGAAACGCGGGGGTTGTAGAATAATAGTCAGTCCCTGTTTTATATCTATTGGGGTTCGTTGGCAAAATTTTTCCTTCTATGCCGTCCTCTTCTCGGCTTTTTAAAATCCCTCAAATCCATCCCATCCCCGGAATTTATCAACGTGTATATCTGGTCTTCTTCCATACGGCTGATATTTTTGACAGAACCGGAAATGTTTCTCAAGCGATAGGTCATAATGTCTGACAACACGACCTTTTCATCGAGAGAGTGAGTGGAATAAAACTCCAAGATGGATTTATCATCCGTGTGTAAGGGGGCATCGCCCGCATATCGCCGCACTCCTTCTTCATCCATGAACAGGAAGGAAATTATTTGCGCGGGATTCCGGACCTGGACTTCAGCCAAGTCATCTTTAATATTAGGATCCAACATCCTTTGCTTTAAGCGCGCGTAATCAATTTCAAGAACATCCTCCGTCCCGGTCAAGATAGCATAGTAGCTGGTTTGCCTTTCCCCCAGAAACCAGACGGACGTGTGCGGAAAAACATCCTGAAATGTCTTCAAAAGGATTTTAAATTCGGCATTGTTCACTCCCCCCATAGGAACCCAGGCGCTGGCAATGCCGTTCTTTTTCAACCGGGATTTTAAAAGCTGGAAATATTCCTTCGTGTATAGACTGGCGTTTTGCTTATACTGCAGGTTGGTGACATCCGTTGAAATGACATCGTATTTCTTCCCGGAAACCAGGAAATAATTCCTGGCATCATTAATAATCACCTTCAGGTTGGTGGCGTTTAAAACATCATGGTTTTGTTCAAGGAACAGATGCGCCGAACGCACCACCTCCGGCTCGATCTCAACGCAGTCCACTTCGATGCCGTATCGGGTCATGGACCACGAGGTCCCTCCACTGCCGAACCCGACCGTTATGGCGTTATGCGGGTCTGGGTGTATCAACAACGGGATATGCGCCAGCATTTTGGCGTCCATCTTGGCCCATAGAAAAGTAGCGGCAACCGGTTCTCCGTCGACTTTGAGACTCCGCACGGTATCCGGGAAAAGGCCCTGGGCTTCAATGACGCTCACTGTTCCCGTGTACCCGGATTTATATCGCAAGAGAGACAGCTTGACAGCCGGGTCCTCCGTCTTAAAAACCCATTGATGATCCTGAACAAAAACACGCCCTTCTTGAAGAAAAGGATATCCTCTTAACGCGTGAAAGAAAGCGATGCCGATAAAAATGATGCTGCTTAGCCGGAAAAACATGTTTTGTGAGACCCGGTCTCCTTTATCAAAATAAATTATGAGCAGGCCCAGGCCCAGGCTCATGAGGCATAAAAAGGCCAGGGTCGCCGTTAAATCTATCCGCGGGATGCATAACAAGGCAATAACAGCGACGCCCAATGATGAGCCGAAAGAACCCAGGGAGAAAATGAACCCGCTTATTTCCGCTGTCCGCTCTTTCTTGCTGATAACCGCATCACACACGGCCGGGTAGGCCATCCCCATAAAAATCGTCGGGAGCAACATCACGATGATTGAATATGTTGTTTCTAAGATAAAAAGCATCCCTGTCACATTTAACTTGTCCAATACCGGCGCGAACAGAAACAGCAGGAACCCCATTTCCCAATTCCCCAGTTGATAATAAACAGGGATGAGCCCGATCGTCGCGACGCCGGCGCCCCAGTTTGACAACGCGAAAATCTGCCGGGCGGTTAGGCGCGAAGCCAATTTAGGGTAGAGCAAAAGGCTCCCGCAGGAGAACCCCAGAAGATAAACAGATAAAGCGACCGTTAAGGTGATGATGCTGTTGCTGGCAACGATTCCCAGGATACGCAGCCAAGCCATCTCATAGCCTAATGACAGGAATCCGGTTATAAAATAAATCCAGACAAATTTATCGCAACAGAAATCCCGGGAGCGCGCGCCATCCGGGGGCGATTTCCCTGATGCGGCCGGGGATTTCACGGATAATTCTTTTCTGGAGTTAATAATAAGAAACAACGCGATACATATATTGATACAGGCGGTGACCAACAGCGTTTTCTGCATCCCCCAGGCGGGGATGAAAACAAAGCCCGCCGTCAGGCAGCCCAACACCGAACCGACCGTATTTAATCCATAAGCTAGAAATATCCCGGAAGGCGCGGCTGACTGATACCGGGAAAGAATATGGTTCATGGCCGGGACCATCGCGCCCATGGCCATTGTCGCCGGCAAAACAGCCGCAACGGCTAGCATAAAGCGTATCAGGAAAAAAAGCATCCCTTCCGGAGGGCTGGCCTGCATTATTTTGATGAAGAGAGAAAGCGCGAAATTTAAAATGGAATGAACCCCGAGCCCCCAGACACCCGTAAGAAGCAAAGCTCCGGAGAAAAACAAAACGGCGTTGCCCACCCGCTGGAGGCGTTTCCCTCCCAGCCAGCTGCCCAAGGCAATCCCGCAGCAAAATGCCGTTAAAATAGCTGTCGTCGCCAAAACGCCGGACCCGAGGACAAGGATCATCATCCTCTGCCAAACGATCTCAAATATTAAGGAAGTCGCTCCGGTGAGGAAAAAAATAAACGAGTAAAGACGAAGACGTGCCGGGTTCATTATTATCCAATCTTAACCAGGGTATGATTCATATAGTTTATTGTATCTTAATGAATACTATTTCACTATTAATTTAACGACAGAATTTTCCGGGCCGCCCATCGGCCGCAGGACGTGGCCCGGGATTTTGACAAAGCCGTGGACTGGGAGAGACAGGCCGGGTATAAGGAATTCGTCACGTTTTCGGGCGGGAAGATCAAGGAAGCGCGGGGGTTGTAGCTGCTTCCCGGGTTATAGCCCGAATCGTAATCAATGGGCTATTTTATTTCTTTTCCAAACCGTCATAATTGACCCCGCCGGCATAAGCGAGGATATCTTCTTTCGTGGCTTCGGAACCGCTCACCTGGATGAGATATTGGTTGGCGGCTACGAGTTGGATTTGCCCGCTCTGATCGGAGGCGTCATAGCTCATAATAGCTTTCCTTCCGGCGATTTTTATCAATTCTCCCTGGGCGGCGGCCAGCATCGGGTTCTGTAACAGCATAATCACACTTTGAATCATGGGGGAATCGGCCATAATACTGACCGTCACCGTGGCATTTCCTTTTGTGTAAATCCGCTCGCTCGAGGTCATCCCGCCGAACATCGCCGCGCCCACCGCCTGTGTTTCGGCCTCCTCGGCCTCCCAGCCGTCCAGCGCTTGGGGCAGAAAATCCGAAAGCTCGCCGCTGCGTTTCTGCCGGGCCAGTTGGCCGGCATATTCAAAATTTCCCGCGGCTTCCGAATATTTTCCCTCTTTGTAGAGAGTGATGCCCTCCTCGACCGTGTCGAGCACATCGTCGGCGTAGGCCGGCAGGAACTGGGCCAGGAACGCGCTCAGAACCAATGCTATCAGAAATAATTTAACGTATCGCATACAACTCTCCTTTTGGTGGTTTTAAAGTTGATTTCAGGACACTTCCCCCTTGCGATTCTTGATCTTCGGGGAGCGCTATGTGATTATATCCATTAACTCTAAAAACACAAGCTGGTTTTTTGACCTTTCATATAAAAATGCCCTGTCCCTTCTTGGGGCCCGGCCCCGTCACTATTACGAAATTCATCCTGAAAATCTATTGCCAACAAATTGCATCAAAAGAACATACGCCCAGACAATCGCCGCTACTTTCCCAAGGAAGAAAAAGGTAATCACTCTACGAAACCACTCTGGTAGCGTAAACTCTTTTCCTTTATCCTGGGAACACTCTTTTTCTTTGATAAAATAAAAGATACTATAAATTAAGTATCTGACAACTGCATGTAATAAATCCAACGATAATCCTAGGACTAAAAAGAATGCAGGGGGGAGCAATTCCCATGGCACTGAAACAACGCTTCCAACTTCAATCTTAAAAATCCAAATTACACCTATTCCTACAATCCCAAGGTTCCGAGTTATTTCACTAACCTTTTTTGAGTCTTCATCTTTAATTTCCTTCAAATTCTTCAATTTCATTATTTCTTCCTCTTTGCTTTCGGGCCATCGTCTTCAGTACCTCTACGAACCATCTTGGCGCAGGCGATATCACCACTCTTATCGATAAAATACAGGTAACCTACCTCTTTCTTGATGCCGACTTTAGCGACTTTTTTGGGCTTCCCACCCTTTTTGCTTCCTCGAGCCATAATCGCGCAAGAAACATCACCATCTTTGTCTACAAAGTAAAGGTATCCCTTTTCTTTCTTAATGCCAGCTTTTGCGACCTTTTTTTTCGCCATTGACTAGTGCCTCCTCATTATATGTAAAAATAAATCTTAAAAAAAATCAGACACACCTTCTTTCCTGTTTTTTATATAAAAATGCCCCGTCCCGAGCGCGGCATCCACTGTTATTAACTTCCTGGGATTTTCCATTTATCTATATCAGTACGACAAATAGTTAATGGTTTATTTGTATTTAACTCCCCATTCACTCTAAAACTATTTTGTGTGTTTAAACGGTATTTTACAGTAATAGTTTGTTGTTGTATCGAATCTAGCGTAAAACATTTTTCCCGGTTTTCTGGAGTGAGTAAACAAATTTGCGGCGGATAGATTTGACCGGGGAACCACTCGTTCTTTTTCGTTGGTTTTTGGTGTAAACAGATAAGAGCAAGATATACTAATTTTTGTTCGTTATAGTCTTTAATGTCTTGAATATGTTCAGTTTTAAATTGGAAATCCCAAATGATATTGTCTTTTGAAATTCTTCCGGTTTTATATTTCATATAAAGATAAATTGAGTCGTTAACAGCATAAAATGACCCGGGGTCTTCTTTTCTTGTCTCGATCATATATAGATTAAATTTTTGATCTTTGCGAGCAGCTAATTTTGATAACACAATTCCGTGATACATATCTCGTTTTTGTGCCCCCGCGCTCATTCTTCCCTCCTTTTTATTCTTCCCTACAATAATTATTATCCACCTATCCTTTTAATCTCAAACAAGGACTTTAAAGTATTTAGAAGACCGCTCTTTATTTAATAAATCGTTATTTTACGCCAATCCCGTCGTCCTATAATTCGTCTTTGGCGAATTCCCACATTTCCTCCGGCCGTTCGTGTGCCTACCCCGCTTTTTCGGCGAAGCCGATGATATAGCCGTTGCAGTCGCGCACGTAGAATTCCCGCATGCCATAGAATGTGACAGCGATATCTTTAACAACCTCCACTTTCCCTTTCAGGATGGTGTAGAAATCGTTGAGGTCTTCCATTTCGATATAAAAAGCGGCTTGGCCGCAGGGGGCAGATTGGGAGGATTGAGGCAGGTGTTTTTTGAGGTATTCCCGGGACTGGAACATGATTTCCACGTCCCCGCAGTTCATGATGGCCCAGTCCAGGGGCTGTTCCTCCAGCCAGGAAACCGTGATTTCCCGGGAGCCGGTTTCAACCCCCATGATGAACTTGAATCCGAAAACCTCACTGTAAAACGTGACCGTCCGGATGACATCATCAACGCACAGCTGGGGTGTTAAGCGTTTCATGTTCAGAAACGGGCTGGTTCAGGTCCCGTACGCCCGGGCGATGTAATCAGCGAGGATGCGGCAGAATTCTTCTTCCATCCCCGGGCCTTTCAGGATTTTAAAAGGTTTTCCCTTAATATAGACTGGAGCCACGTCTTTTTCCGTGGCTCCGGGCAGGCTGATGCCGATATCCGCGTGCCGGCTTTCCCCGGGGCCGTTGACGACACAGCCCATCACCGCCACGGTCATGGCCTCCACGCCCGGATAAGCGGTTTTCCATTCCGGCATATGATCGTGTATAAAACCTTTCACCTTACGGGCCAGCCGCTGGTAGTCATCGCTTCTTGTACGGCCACAGCCCGGGCAGGACACAACCTTGGGGGTGAATAGTCTTAAGCCCAGCGACTGCAAAAGAATCCGGCACACGCGCACTTCTTCTGTCCGGGGACGCCCCGGCTGCGGGGTCAGGGACACCCGGATGGTGTCGCCGATGCCCTGCTCCAGCAAAACCGCCAGCCCGGCGGTGCTGGCGATGATCCCCTCCAGGCCTGCCCCGGCCTCGGTCAGCCCCAGGTGCAGCGCGTAAGGGCACTTTTTCGCCAGGGTTTCGTACGCCTTAACCATGTCCGGCAGGTCCGACATCTTAACGCTTAACACGATTTTATCTTTTTTAAGCCCCAAAGCTTCGGCGGCCGCGGCGTTGTCAAGCGCGCTTTCCACTATGGCCTTAAGGAAAATTTCTCCGGCAGGTTTCGGGTTTTTAAGTTTGGCGTTCCGGGCCGTTACTCTGGCCAAAAGCTCCTGGTTGAGCGAGCCGCTGTTCACGCCGATGCGGACTGGTTTATCATGATCAATGGCGATCTTAACACAGGTGCGGAAATTTTCATCGTGGGTTTTGCCTTTGCCCATATTGCCGGGGTTGATGCGGTATTTCGCAAGCGACCGCGCCAGGTCCGGGAACCGGCTCAACAAAAGATGCCCGTTATAATGGAAGTCTCCGATAATAGGCGTGGTGTATCCGGCGTCGCGCAGGCGTTGAATGATTTTCGGCGCGGCCTGCGCCGCGTCGTCATCATTGATGGTCCAGCGCACAAGCTCGGCCCCGGCCTCAACAAGCTCCCGGGTCTGGGCCAACGTCGCCTCCTGATCCGCGGTCGGGGTGTCGGTCATGGTCTGCACAACAATGGGGCGGCCGCCGCCCAGAATGATGTCCCCCACCCGCACCGGGGGGCTTTTTCGTCTGGAAGTTTTAGTCATGGATTAGGGCCATTTTATGCGTAACGACGAGAGATTCTCGTTTACTTATCAGAGGATAATGATATAATTTTTGAAGCGCGTGCCGTATCTTTAGAAAATAATTATACGGAAGAACGCGCGCCAATGCAACTTAATTTGATTTCCCCTTTTAATCAGGACGGTTGTGCCGCATGAATATCTATTTGGCCAGGACCCAGGGCTTTTGCGCCGGCGTTTCCTTTGCCACCGCGGTGGTAGAGCGCGCGCTTCAGGAATACGGCCTGCCGATTTACGTGTATCATGAAATTGTCCACAATACGTTTGTGGTGAACGCGTTTAAAGAGCGCGGCATTGTCTTTGTCGAAAAATTAAGCGAGGTCCCGCCCGGCTCCCGGGTCATTTTCAGCGCCCACGGCGTGCCGCCCGCGATTGTGCGGGAAAGCGGGCGCCTGCGGCTGCGCGTCATTGACGCCACCTGCCCTCTGGTTAAGAAAGTCCACCGTCAGGCCACCAAATATTCGGACAGCGGATATCATACGGTTTTAATCGGGCATAAGGGCCATCAGGAAATAATCGGCACCTCCGGGTATATCAAGGAAGACCTGCGGCACATCGTTGAAACGGTTGATGATGTTGAGAATCTGGCTATCCCCCCGGAATCAAAAGTGGGGTATATCACGCAGACCACGCTTTCGGTGGATGAATCGAAGCTCATTATCGAGGCCATGCACCGCCGTTTTCCGAATTTGGAGGACCCCGCGCGGGACGACATCTGTTACGCCACGCAAACCCGGCAGGACGCGGTCAAAGAGCTGGCCTCGCTCTGTGAGATAATTATTATCTGCGGCTCGGCCAATAGCTCCAACAGCAACCGTTTGAGGGAGACCGGCGAGCGGTGCGGCGTGCCGTCTCATATTATCGACAGCGCGGCGGATCTAAAGCCGGAGTGGTTCCGGGGCGTTGAAAACATCGGCGTCAGCTCCGGCGCGTCGGTGCCGCATTTTATCGTGGAAGCGCTGGTCCAGGAGATTGAAAACAGGTTTCCCGGCGCGGACGTCATACGGTTTGAAAACCCGGAGAGGAACATCGTGTTCCCTCTGCCGGACCTTTTATGATTTTAGGAACAGGATGATCACGGCCGGGCCGTGAGGGATCGGAACAACAATGAGTCATGGTCATTTAAAACAGCAGCTGGACTTTTTGGGTTTGCGTTGCCGCGAACAGGCACGTTTAAGCGCCTTCACAACGTTTCAGCTTGGCGGGACCTGCCCCCTTCTGGTGGAATGTGAAACGCCTGACCAACTGCGCCAGGCTGTCCTTGCGTTTAAGGCGGAGCGGCAGGCGTTTGTTCTTTTGGGCGGCGGGTCTAACGTGGTGGCTTCTGATGAGGGGATCGCTGACCCGGTGATCTGCTACCGTTCTTCCGTACCGTTGATCAGCCGCGACGGGAATGTCCTGATTGTGTCCGCGGGCACGCTCCTGGATGATCTGGTTCAATATTGTGTCCGGGAAGGCTTATCCGGGCTGTCGTTTGCCAGCGGGATCCCGGGCACGGTCGGCGGCGCTGTCGTGGGCAACGCCGGCGCGTTCGGGCTGCAGATGTCGGATGTCGTGTCGGCGGTCAGCATTTTTGATGAGAAAGGTCAGGAAAACGCTCTGCCTCCGGAAGAATGCGGCTTTGATTACCGGCATTCCCGGTTTAAGGAGACCGATGCGATCCTGATGTCCGTTATTGTTCAGCTGGAGCCGGGTGATCCGGAAGTCCTGGAGGCCCAGCGTCAGGATATCCTCGCCCAGAGACGGGATAAGCATCCGGATTATCAACAGGTGCCCTGCGCAGGCAGTTTTTTCAAAAACCTTCCTCCCTCTTCCCCCGGCGGACGCCGGCAGGCCGCGGGCTGGTTCCTGGATCAGGCGGGTGTGAAAGGCCTTCGCTGTGGCGGGGCCGCGGTTTTTCCTCAACACGCGAACATCATTATCAAAGCGGATTCTTCTTGCACGGCGCGGGATGTTTTTGATCTCTCTGAAAAGATGGCCGCCCTCGTGAAGGAGCAGTTCCATATTACCTTATCCCGGGAAGTCCGTTTCCTCGGGCCTATCCCTGCCGGGGACGTGTCCCGGCGTTTTTGGTAAGATCCATTAAAAAAATATGCGGTGATGTTATTCGGTGCTCACGGAGGCCTGCCGTTCCAGCGCCCCTTTGAGGGCGTGCCAGGACAGGATCGCGCATTTCACCCTTGAGGGGAACTGCCAGATGCCGGAGAAAATCGTCAGTTTGCCGAGGTGATTGGCCTGCTTTTCGGGATCGAGTTTGCCGGTGACAAGGCTTTGAAATTCTTCGAAGAGGGCCAGAGCGTCGGGGATGGTTTTGCCCTGGATGGCCGTGGTCATCATGGAGGCGGACGCCCGGGAGATCGCGCACCCGTCGCCCAAGAACGACACGCTTTCCACCGTATTGTTTTTATCCACGCGCACAAAAACGGTCAAATGGTCCCCGCATAGGGGATTATAGCCTTCCGCGGTATGGGTCGGGTTCGGCAAAGAGCGGTAGTTCCGGGGATTCTTATTGTGCTCCAGGATAACCTGTTGATAAAGCTCTCGGTGCGGGTTTGTGCTCATTTTTTTATTTTTAAGGAAACAGGGTTTTTGCCTGCCGGATGGCCTCAGCCAGACGGTCGATCTCTTCTCGTGTGTTATAAAAGCACAGGGAGGCCCGGGAGGTCGCGGGCACTTTAAAATGATTCATGACCGGCTGCGTGCAGTGATGCCCGGTCCTTACCGCTACCCCTTCTTCGTCCACCAGGGTCCCCAGGTCGTGCGCGTGGATATTGGGCAGGACAAAAGAAATGATGGCGGCCTTGTCTTGAGCTGTCCCGATGATTTTTAAGTCCGGGATGGCCTGTAGTTTTGACGTCCCGTAAGCCAGGAGCTCTTGTTCATACGCGGCGATCGCGTCCATCCCGATATCCTGCAGGTAATCGACGGCTGCCCCCAATCCGATAACCCCGGCGATGTTCGGCGTGCCGGCCTCGAATTTATAGGGCAGAATGTTGTATGTCGTTTTTTCGAACGTCACGGACGAGATCATGTCGCCTCCGGACTGGTACGGCGGCATGCGGTTTAAGAGCGCGGCTTTGCCGTATAGCACGCCCGTGCCCGTGGGCCCGAAAAGCTTGTGTCCGGAAAACGCCAGAAAATCGCAGTCCAGGTCTTGCACGTCAATGGCGATATGGCCGGCGGCCTGGGCGCCGTCAATGAGCACTGCCGCGCCGCACGCGTGGGCAGCGGCGATAATTTCCTTCACCGGGTTGACCGTGCCTAGAGAGTTTGAAATGTAAACCATCGATACCAGTTTCACTTGGGGAGAGAGCATGGCTTTGTATTCATCCAGGCGCAATTCGCCGTTATCGTTCATGGGGGCCACTTTCAAAACACAGCCGTTTTCCTGGCAGAGGATCTGCCAGGGGACGATGTTCGAGTGGTGCTCCATCTCTGAGATCAGGATTTCATCCCCTTTTTTCAGCTGGGATTTCCCGTAACTGCTCATGACCAGGTTTATGGACGCGGTGGCCCCGCTGGTAAAAATCACTTCCGACGACTTGGCGGCATTGATGAATTTTCTTATTTTGTCCCGGCTGCGCTCATACTCGGCGGTGGCCTGTTCGCTCAAGTAATGCACCCCGCGGTGGACATTCGAGGTCCCCTGGCTGTAATACCACGCGATCTTGTCAATGACTTTTTGCGGTTTCAGCGTCGTGGCCGCATTGTCCAGGTAGACGAGCGGCTTGCCGTGCACTTCAACGCGCAGGTTAGGGAAATCATTCCGGATTTTATGAATATCAATAGGCATCGTTTTGTGCGTTAACAGACCGCCGTTTTAATAACCGGGTTCACGGCTGACAACAGCCGGTCCCGGACCGTGTCCTGGTTTTTTGAGAACAATTCCTTCACAAATCCCTCCGCCAGCATGGATACGGCCGCTTTCCGGGGGATGCCCCGGCTTTGCAGATAGAATAATTCATTGTCGTCCATCTGGCCGACTGTGGCGCCATGACTGCATTTAACATTATCCGCGAATATTTCCAACTGCGGCTTGGTGTTGATCCGGCAATCCTCGCCCATCAGCAGGTTTCGGTTTAACTGATAGGCATTGGTTTCCTGGGCTTCTGGGTGTACGTAAATTTTGCCGTTAAAGACGGCCCGGCTTTCTCCGTTCAGGATGCCTTTATACAGCTGGGTGCTCGTGCCGCGCGGTGCTATGTGGTTGACGGTTATATGGTTGTCTGCGTGCTGGGCCGCTTTAAGAAGGTATAACCCCTTCAGAACTGTTTGGGCGCCTTCTCCTAAAAGTGTCAGGGTCAGGTTGTTTCGGGTTAAGTGGCCTCCTGTGATCAGGGCGAAACTGTCAAAGCTGGAATTTTTATGCTGGTTCACGCGGGTTGAATGGACATGATAATTCCCGTGGTGTTCATCCTGGACCATGGTCAGGGCAATTTGCGCGCCGGGGCCGATGGCGATGTCCGTCAAGGCATTGGTCAGGCAGTCGGCGGCGCCGGTGGCGGATAGGAAGCTCATCAGAATTTGCGCTTCGGCTAAAGGTTCTGCCGTTATCATAACCCGGGGGCAGCACAGGCGCGCGGAATGAGGCGTATTTATGATGTGGCAAATATGGATGACCGGCTGTATGCGGCTTTGTCGGGGGACATGGATCCAGAGCCCGTCATCCGCCAGAGCGGTGTTCAGATTGCTGAAAATATCCTGCGGCTGGTCAAAGGCCGGGGCCAGGCAGTCCCGGAATTCCTGTTCCCGGACCGCGGAAAATTTTTTAAGGATCACCCCCCCGGCTTCGGCCGGGATGAACGGGAGTTCTTCCGGGAGATGTCCGTCCGTTATGACAACTGTGATATCCTGCGGGTTAAAAAATTTATCAAGGGCCTTCCTGGCGGCCTGGCCTTCGGACGCGCGGAAAGGTTCCACCGGCAGGGTTAAGAGCGGGGAAAGGTCGGTGTATTTCCAATCTTCATCTTTTTGCGAGGGGAACCCCGCAGACATGGCCGCGTTCCAGGCCGCCTCTTTTCTGACCAGGAGCCAGTCCGGGCCTTTTGTCTTTGAGGCTTTCCTGATCTCTTCAAGCCGGGCCATAAATTGCGGGTTTGTTAATATTTTAGACGGCATCATGCCTTTATCCCTGTTTAAGCCAGTCATAGCCTTTGTTTTCCACTTCCAGAGCCAGCTCCCGCCCAGCGGTACGCACGATTCGGCCGTTCTGCAGGATATGAACGACATCCGGGACGATGTAATTGAGCAGGCGCTGGTAATGCGTGATCACGATAAACGCGTTTTCCCCGGACCGCAGGCGGTTCACGCCGTCCGCCACCACGCGCATGGAATCCACATCCAGGCCGGAGTCGGTTTCGTCCAGGACCGCCAGCCTCGGGTTGAGGATGGCCATCTGCAGGATTTCGTTTCGCTTTTTCTCTCCGCCGGAGAAGTCCACGTTCACCGGACGGTTGACGTATTTTTCATCCATGAATAAAAGCTGCATCTTTTCCCGCAGGTAGGCGTCAAAATCCAAAGGGTCCATTTCCGCGGCGCCGTGGTATTTGCAGATTTCATTGAACGCCGCCCGTAGAAAGACCGAGTTGGAAACGCCGGGGATTTCCACCGGATACTGGAAAGCCAGGAAAAGGCCTGCCCGGGCGCGGTCTTCCGGGGCGAGATCCAGGATGCTGACCATTTTATTGTTGATGTTAAAAAGGATTTCCCCTCGGGTCGCGGTATAATCCGGGTGCCCGGCGATGATTTTGGCGAGCGTGCTTTTGCCGGAGCCGTTGGGGCCCATGATGGCGTGCACTTCGCCTTTTTTCACCGAGAGGTTGATCCCTTTCAGGATTTCAGCGCCGTTCACTTCGATTGTCAGGTCTTTGATTTCCAGCATTGTTTATCCTCTTTTTAAATTATCCCACGCTGCCTTCGAGCTTCAGTTCTAAGAGCTTCACGGCTTCGACCGCGAATTCCATGGGCAGTTCCTGGAAGACTTCTTTGCAGAATCCGTTAATGATCAAGGAAATCGCCGCTTCCGTGTTCAGCCCCCGGGACTGGTGGTAAAATATCTGATCGGCGTTGATCCTTGATGTTGATGCCTCGTGCTCTACGGTCGCGGAACGGTTGTTGACTTCGATAGAGGGAAACGTGTTGGCGCTGCACCGGTTGCCGACCAGCATGGAATCGCAGCGCGAGAAATTCCGCGCCTGCTCGGCCGACGGCAGGATTTTAACCAGGCCGCGGTAACTGTTGTTGGCCTGATCAGAGGAAATCCCCTTGGAGATGATCGTGCTCCGGGTTTTCTTCCCGATATGAATCATTTTGGTGCCGGTATCGGCCTGCATCCGGTGGTTTGTCAGGGCAACACTGTAGAATTCGCCGGTTGCATGGTCTCCCTGCAGGACGAGCGAAGGATATTTCCAGGTGATCGCGGACCCGGCTTCAACCTGGGTCCAGGATATCTTGGAATGGTTGCCCCGGCACTGGCCCCGTTTGGTGACAAAATTATAGATCCCCCCTCTGCCGTCCTGATCCCCGGAATACCAGTTTTGAACGGTGGAGTATTTGATCTCGGCGTTTTCAAGGGCGACGAGTTCGACCACGGCCGCGTGCAGCTGATTTTCGTCCCGCGTGGGCGCGGTGCACCCTTCCAGGTAGCTGACGTACGCGTTGTCTTCGGCGATGATCAGGGTCCGTTCAAACTGCCCGGTCTGGGCGGCATTGATTCTAAAGTAAGTCGATAATTCTATGGGACAGCGGACGCCTTGAGGGATAAAGCAGAACGACCCGTCCGTGAAGACCGCGGAGTTAAGGGCCGCGAAAAAGTTGTCGGTGTACGGCACGACCGATCCGAGGTATTTCCTGACGAGGTCCGGGTGCTTCTGGACCGCTTCGCTGATCGGGCAGAAGATAATCCCGTGTCTGGCCAGCTCGCTTTGGTGCGTGGTCCCCACAGAAACGCTGTCAAAGACCGCGTCAACGGCAACGCCGCTGAGGCGTTTTTGTTCCGACACCGGGATGCCCAGCCGGTCAAAAGTCCTGGCGACTTCCGGGTCTATTTCCCCCTCGTTGTCTGTCCCCTCCGCCTTCTTTTTAGGCGCGCTGTAGTAATGGATAGACTGGTAATCAATCGGGTCGTAATGGAAATACGCCCAGTGCGGTTCCGTCATGGTCTGCCAGTGCCGGAACGCTTTGAGCCGCCACTCCAGCATCCAGGCGGGTTCGTCTTTTTTTTGGGATATAAACCTGATGATGTCTTCATTCAACCCCCTGGGCGCCAGTTCGGCGTCGACCGGAGTGTAGAAGCCATATTGATACTCTTTTCCTGCAAGTTTATTGCCTTTCAGGATTTTTTCATCAGGATTTTTTTTAAAAGAGTGGGTATCCATTGTTTTCAGGCCTGAAAATTAAGAGCGTCAGCTCCGGGGTATGGGTGTCCGGTCCGCCTCTTTCTGGCTGAAAAAATCTTCCAGGATGACCGTGTTGAAAAGGTTTTGCAATTTGCGGTTCAGTGTGTTCATGGAGCTGGTCATGGTGCATAAAGACGTCAGCTCACAGACGCCGGTGTGCTTGGAACAGCTTGCTATCTGGATGGGGCCGGCGATGATGTTATTCAGGTCGCCCAGGGAGACCTTGCCCAGATTTTTTTTCAGCCGGTATCCCCCGTGAACGCCCTGGGAGGCCTGCAGAATGCCGTTCTGGGCCATAATCTGAAGAACCCGCGCGGTCGGCGCGAAGGGGATGTGGAAGAGAGAGCTGATTTCTTTCGCGGACGTCAGCTGTCCTTCCTTTTTCCCGCGCATGTAGTTTAACGAGATCAGCGCGTATTCTATCTTTTTATTAATTTTAAACATGGAATCGATCCAGCTCTGGCTTAATATTAGTGACAGCCGCAGCCCCCGCCACCGCCGCCGCGGGCAAGCTCCACCATGATGTCCTGGTCGTAGTGCTCACGCAGGACATTTTCGATCGCCCTCAAGGTGCCGAAAGCCGCGCCTGGGCATCCGCCGCATGCCCCCTGGTAAGAAATACCCAGGACGTTCCCGTTGAGGCTGACCACCTGGACATCGCCGCCGTCCATTTGCAGGTAAGGACGGATATACTGATCCAATAATTGTTCAATTCTTGCCCGTTGGGGGTCTGTCTCCCCTT
Organism: Candidatus Omnitrophota bacterium; assembly: GCA_017995055.1. GTDB lineage: Bacteria > Omnitrophota > Gorgyraeia > Zapsychrales > JANLHA01 > JAGOJP01. The sequence continues at coordinate 1,892 of JAGOJP010000004.1, read as the reverse complement.
GTCCGGACGCAGCGGACTTTTGTGCGGACCGGAGCGTGATGGCCGGATTATGGCCCGGAAGGTTTTCCAGGATCAGGGCCTGAATGCTGTTCTGAAGCTTACTCCAGTCCGCCCCGCCGTCCTGAGTGACGGTGATGTAATTGTCGTTCAAAAAGATTTCTTTAATATGGGATAGGGCGAACAACGCCTGCACGAGAGGGATGCCGTCCGCGTCGTCTTGATTTCTGAAAGTCAGATTGCCGTCCTGGATCACCTGCTCATTGAGGATGAATTTTAAGGCATTGGGATTGGGCGTCGCGCTGACCGTGATCGTGTATGACATAAGAAACTCCTTTCCTTTTGACAGGAATTGTGGATAAAAATCTTAGAAGGACATTCTGCCTTTTTCTGTTCCTATTATATTAAGCAGTTGGCCTGAAATGTCAAGAAAATACTTCCAAAAAGGACGTATTTTAACCGCGGGGAGGAAGATAGTTGGAAATAATGTAATCCGCGAACGGGAACGCGCAGGTAAAGGCCGGGGAAACGGCGTTCAGGATATGCACCGTTGAGCCGTCCCCTTCAACCACAAAATCCTGCACAAGGCTTAACGATTGTTTATCCAGGAGCTGGGCTCGTATGCCGGGGGCGGTATGGCAGGTGAATCCGGCCGGGTCGATATGTTTCACCATGGCGCAGGCCAGGCTTATAAAATATTTACGGTAATATTTGTGGATTTCTTCAAAGGCCAGATCGCGGAAATGAAAGCTGTTGGTGAAGAAAAGCAGGGTTTCATACTTAATGATTTCGGCAAGTTCTCCGGCTTTAAAATTTTCTTTCAGGCTGTAGTTCTCCCGCCAGAACGCCGGAATGGCGGTGGGGCCGATTTTAATGCCGTCGTCCGCGGTTTTGGTGAAATGGACCCCCAGAAACGGATTGCGCAAATCCGGAACCGGATAGATGCTGATTTTAATGTCGGTTTTGTTTTTGGTGTATTTGAGATAAAGCCCTTTAAAGGGAATCATCGTGTAGCGGCCGCCGAATCCGTAGTCCTGGGCGATTTTGTCGGCGTAAAGCCCGGCGGCGTTGATCAGCGCGGCTTTGGCGGTGAAATCGCCCTGTGTGGTCTGGATGACGTTGCCCGTGTGGGACAGGTAGCGGGTGTTAAACGCGAATTGCACGCCCTGGTCTCCCAGAACCTGTTTGAGGACGCGGCAGACCTGTGCCGGGTCAACGCACGCGGTGTCCGGCGAGAAAAGCGCTTTTTTATATGTTTTGACGTTGGGTTCGATTTTTTCGGCTTCGGCGGCGTCAATGAGCGACACATGGGAGCCGTTCGCCTTCCCGCGTTTCAGCAGCTCATCCAGGGCGGAGAGCTCCTGGTCGTTCTTGGCGACCACGAGTTTACCGCTGTCATTGATCGGGATGTTATGGCGGCGGCAGAATTCTTTTAGGGCGGTGTTCCCTGCCACGGTGAATTTCGCCTTAAAACTGTCGGCGGAATAATAAAAACCGGCGTGCAGGATTCCGCTGTTACGGCCTGAAGCGTGAGCCGCGACATCCCCCTCTTTCTCAATCAGGAGGACACGGACGCCCGGGTATTTTTTGTTCAGGGCCCCCGCGACAGACAGGCCGATAATGCCGCCTCCGATAACAATGTAATCGAATTCTTTAGACATGCCGGTCTTCCCTTCGCTGTTTAGCCGAAAAAGGTTTCTCCTTTAGCCCAATTCTGGCCCGGCACTTCGTCGATGACCAGGTACAGGTGCTCTTTGGGTTTGTTGGCGACTTTCTCCAGTGTGTCGGCGAATTCTTTGGCGATTTGTTGTTTTTGCTGTTTTGTGAGCGTCCCGACCAATTTTAAATTAATGTACGGCATGGGCCCCCCTTTTGTTTCATGATTACTGGCGCAA
>JAGOJP010000085.1 GCA_017995055.1 Candidatus Omnitrophota bacterium | reverse complement strand
GAAATATCCGGACATTCCCGGGGCAGACACAGGATCTCGTCCTTCTCATCAGCCCCGACAACCGTTTTTTCCCAGCAAATATCTTCCGGGCATTTCCCTGTTTCCTGATATTGCTGAGCGCAGGATTCTTGGAACGTTGTTTTCCCAGCCGCATGCGTTCCCGGGATCCATAGCGCAGCGCCAACAACCAGGACTCCCACGATAACCAGCCATTGAGCCCCCCGTATTCTTCTCATTTCCCCTCCATCTTATATTCCTTATTAACAAATTTTTTATAGATCATCTGTTGAGCGCCACGCCGCTTCCCGATATAAATCCGGGCGATTTTCTGATCAGAAACCTTCCGGCTGACCAACCGCGCGGCAAAAAAGACCTCGGTTTTATCCTGAAGAATTCCGGATAATTCAATAATATCATAAAAACCGAGGTAAGTTGTGCACATTTTTTGATTATACGGATTAACACACCCGCGCCTGCGGGCATAATCCACGGCTTCCCGTTCCGCTTTAGCGATGGCTTCCCGGGCATGATGAGCTTTAATCAGCAGGATCCGCTCCTCCACCAAAGTGGCGTCGGGATCGAAAGAAAGATCCGGTTTCTCCGGCAGGCCCTGCGCCGTGATCCGGTATAATGTTTTGACCGAAAACCATTTTACGGGCATAAGATCTCTCTGACTGCAAGGACGTGATGCGTTATGATCATCGAAAGCCCTGCGCTTTATATGGTTTCGACCGTGTTCGCCGCAACCCAACCCGCCTTTTGATCAGGCCGCTCGATCTTCAGCCAGGCCCCTTCCCTTTTAAGGACCTTCACCGTCTGCCCCTCCTTAAGCGTGAAATGGACGGTGGCGTCAGGACGCGGCTCGAAAAACGCTTCGGTGGACGAAACGGCAAAACCCGCCCCGGCCCGGAGATGCATTCTAACGACAACCCCGGTCACGCATAACACGCTTAACGTCAAACAAATTGTCATGACGGGCCATATTTTCCGCCGAGGCCAGTTGAAAAACAGCGCCGCCAGGAAAAGGCCTCCGGCCATAACCGTAAACAAAACGGTTAAGACAAGGAATTCATTCACCGTGTAATAATTCAGGGCGCCTTCCACCCCTCTTTGTATCATGCTCTTGCGGGGCAGGGGGAAATTTTGTTCTTTGCGGGAAAGCGTCAGCTTATAATTGGACAGCACGTCGGAATCACGGGGCAGGATCTCCCGGGCACGCTCATAATTCAGGATCGCTTTCCCTACCTGCCCCTTTTTAAAATAAGCGTTGGCTAAATTATAATAAAGCGCCCCGCTGACCAGCCCCTGCTGGCGCAAGTGTTCATACTCGGCGATCGCCTTATCATATTGGCCTTCCTGATACGCAAAACCCGCCTTAATAAAGCTGGCCCAGGCCTCGTCCCGGGGACCCTCCGCCGCCAACGCCGGCAGGACGTAAATCACGCCGATCACAATTATTAAAACAACCATTTTTTTCATTTGCCGTTTTTCTCTATAAACTCAATGATCTCGGTGACTCGGGAAAAACTGCTGGCCATCTGTTCCCGGGGCAGTTGAACCAGAGCGTAGCGGACACTTTCACATTCCGCATAAAAGTCCCGGACCTGTTCCAGGACCGGGTCCGGGACTTTTTTCTCCCTTAAAACAGCCAAAACAACGTCCAGCGACACCGCGCCGCCCGGGATATGGAAGGTGTTACCGAAATAATTCTGTACAGTTTTAAAGAGACTATCATAAAACCGCTGGCTGTCACCCTGCGTCATGAAACCCTGGGCTTCTTTCAGCCCCTCTCTTGCCGCGCGGGGAGCGCGAAACCGCCGTGCGAAACGGGAATCCGTGGCCAGTTTGCGGTGGAAATGATAATAACCATACAAACCGCCCCAGGTCAAAATCAGCACCACGACCAGGAGCCAGAAGCCAAAACGCTGAAAAAGGAACAACCGGTCCCTGGAATAAAACGGGCCGGGCCGGTCCTTGATAAAAAGGATATCCTGGCCAAGCGGTTCCAATTCAACCAAAGGTTGTTCCTGGTCTTTGTTCAGCCCCACGATTTTAAGCTTCTCCCCTTCCTGAAGCTTCACAATCTTTAACGCGAACGGCCCCCGGGTGATCGTCCGGTATTTACGGCTGTCTGTGTCAAAATAAGAAAAACTCAAAGCGGGGAATGCCTTGATATTCTCGGACGTCGGAATGGCCACCTGTTCTACGGATTTGGTGCCCGGGTTTTCCGTCACTTGCGGCTCGTAAAACTTGAAAGCGCCTTCCCCGGCCAGCGCCGGCATCTGCACCGCATCGGGATTCCCGGTTCCCTTCACGGTCATGCGCACGGTCAGCGGATCGCCGACCTTAATTTCCGTCGGAGTAACTGTGGCGTCGAAATCATACTGGCCCACCGCCCCGGAAAAATCTTTCGGCCGGCCCTCGTCCGGCAGCGGCAGAACGGAAATTTTTAAATCCGCGGATTTGATTGAAATCGTCTGCTGGTCATAGTCGTCAAACAAGCCCCGGAAAAAGCTGTCGTTGAGAAACCCGTCCACGCGGCCGAAAGGAGACCGGGCCTCGGGCCTCTTGAACAGAATATCGCAGACAATCTCGGCCGGCCCCAGGGTCAAAGGCCCCGGCCTCGTCGGAAAAATCTGGGCATAAAACGTGATAACGTCATATTTCAGCCCGCCGAGGATCTCGGCCGTTTGCTGAATATCCTGCGAGTTCTCCCAGATAAAACCGACATGCTCCATCTCCGGATAATGAACATTGCGGACCGACAGGTTCTGAATGTAAAGCTTCATCGTCACCGGAATCCGTTCGTTGACGTAATATTCCCGCTGCGGCACGGACAAGGTTAAAAATATTTTATCCTGCAAAGAATCCTTCGGGCCGTTCAACCGGTCCTGCCCCGCGGCCTGGGATGCCGTGACGTCTATATAGATCGGTTCCGTGGAATACGTTTTGCCGTTCACAACCACGTCAACCGCCGGGATAGTATAGCGGCCTTCAGAAAGAGGGTAAAGGTTATACTGAAAAGCCCGGGAGGTGGAATACTGGCCGTTGATCAGCGTGATGCTGGTGGACGGGCCCAGATAACGCGTTTCCATCCCCTCAATTTTCGGCAATACCACAGGCTCGACCTTTTGCTCCCCCTGAATTGTGATTCTCAGCTGGCAAAAAGACCCCAATTCAATGCTCCGGCGGTCCACTTCAGCGGTGACAGAAATATCTTCCGCCGCGGCCGGACACCGGCCGCAGGACAACAACACAAAGCCGACAAGGGCTATGCGAATAACATTTCGAAAAATCATACGCGGACTACCAGTCTTTCTCCACCGGCGCGGCTGACTCCGGCGGAAGTACGGAATCAAAAAGCATCTGCGGTTCTTCATTACTCTGGTATCTGTTCAAAATCATTCGGGCTTCCTCGGGAGTAAAATACGCGCGCTGTTTAGGGGGCTGGGCTTCCCCCTGGCCTGTCTGCGGAGGAGAAGACGGGGACTCCTCTTCTCCCGATTTGTCCTGTCCGGACGGGTCGTTGGGCTCCCGACTCTCTTGCTCATCAGAACGGCGGTCGTCCTGGTTTTCCGGCTCCCGCTCGTGGCTCTGCCCTTCGTTTCCCTTAGGAGTGTCTTCCGGTTCTTCATCTTTTTGCCGGGGAGATGACGGCCTGTCGCTCGCCTGCTGTGACTCATCCTGGCGATCATCCTGTCCCTGGCTTTCAGAACTCTGGTCCTGTTTTTCCTGCCCGCCTTTTTTCTGCTGTTCCGTCTCCTGCTCGTCCCTTTTTTTCTTCAACCGCTCAAGTTCTCTGCGCGCAATTTCATAATTATAATGAGCATCCCGGTCTTTGTCATCTATTTTAAAAGCGTTTTCATAAAAAGTCACCGCCTCTTCCATGGAAGAAAACGCCTGCTGAAGGTCGGTTGGTTCCTGCTGAAGGCTTAGCCGGAAAGAAGCATTCCCCAAATTATAGTAGGCTTTCTGACGAAGGGAATCCCCTTCCGCAAGCAGGGCTTTTTGCAAATGATTGCGCGCTTGGTCATAATGGTTCATCTTATAATGCGCCGTCCCGAGATTATAATTCATCAGGGGAGATTCCGGTTCCTGATTCAGGGCCTCCTGATACTGCGCGGCGGCATCCTCATAATGGCCGCCTTCGTAAAGGGTGTTCCCCAAACGCGTGCTTTTTTGGGGGGACAGAGCCCAGGCAGACGGCGCCACCGCCCCACTAAGCCCAGCGGCCAGGCACAGACAGCCGAGCCCCTTTATCATCCTCTTTATCCTATCATGACGCCGGCCGGCCATTGCGGTTCTCTCTCCTTAAAGGCAGAAAAAATTCCCATAACAAAAAAACCAACCCCAACCCGAGCGGCCACTGAAAACGTTCAAAATAATTTTTCACCATTGCGCTTTCCATGTCCCGCTTCTCCAATTTAGCCAGCTGTTTTTCATAAATCACATCCAGCCCGAATTCCGCGCCGCTGGCCCGGACATAAACGCCGCCGGTCTCCAGCGCGATCCTCTGAAGCAAATCCTCATTCAGGCGGGACTTAACAATATTCCCCTGTTCGTCCTTGACATAACTCGTCTGACCAAAGATATCCTCGTCTTTAATCAGCTCCCCGGCTTGTGTCCCGATCCCGACACAATAAATTTTAACCCCTTTGTCTTTGGCTTCTTTCACGGCTGTCCATGGGTCATCTTCCAAATTCTCCCCATCCGTGATGATAATCACGACTTTGTATTGACTGGGGGTATTATCATATTCCCGCAAAGCCTCCCGCAGAGCCTGCGCGATATTGGTCCCTCCCCGGGGGATGCTCTTTTTATCCAAATGATCCAGGCTGAGAAGAAAGCCGCCGTAATCGACGGTCAGGGGGCAGATCAAAAACGCATCGCCGGCAAAGGCGATCAGGCCGACACGGTCTCCTTCCAGATGCCGGAGGAAATCCCGGACGGCCAGCTTCGCCCGCTCAAGCCGGTTCGGCTTCACGTCATCAGTCAGCATACTGCGGGAGGTGTCGATCACCAGCAGGATATCCAGCCCCTGCATCTTGATTTCCCTCATTTCATAACCCCACTGCGGCCTGGCCAGCGCCACCAGACTGAAAGCAAAAACCCCCAGAAGTAGCCCGTGCTTCAACGCGTACCGGCCGGGAACCAGCGTGGGCGTGAGGTCCCCAAAGAGCCCGTGGTCCGCAAAGCGCTCATAAAACTTTTCCCGCCGTCGCCTGGCTAAACTCAGGAAAGCCGCCAAAAACACCACGGCCCAGAGACCATAAAAAATTTCAGGGATAATAAAACGCATTTTAAGGGACCCTCAACCAAACTGTGTGGGCTAATAATAATTCCAGCCCCAGCAACATCAAGGCCGCCGCCAGGACATAAGGAAACAGCTCTTGATAATCCCGGTACCCGGTTTCTTCAAAGGGCGTCTTTTCCATCTGATCAATCTCTTTGTAAATCTGCCGCAAGGACGAGGTGTCCGTGGCGCGGAAATACTTTCCCCCGGAAACACGGGCCATTTCCCGCAGGGTGTCTTCATCCACATCCGTGATCACTTTCTGATACCGCGTCCGGCCAAAGATATCCTCCACGGGATAAGGCGCGTACCCTTTCGTGCCCGCGCCAATGGTATAAATTCTTACCCCGTACGCCTGGGCCGCATGAGCCGCTTCCACCGGATCCACCGTTCCCGCGTTGTTAATCCCGTCGGTAAGCAGGATAATAACTTTACTTTTAGCCTCGCTCTCCCGCAAACGGATTAAAGCCGTACTGGTGGCAGAGCCAATCGCCGTGCCGTCTTTAATCAGGTCAAACTCAATCCGTTTAAGATTCTCTTTCAACCAAACATAGTCCTTGGTCAGCGGGCACACCGTGTAAGCCAGACCGGCAAAAGCCACGAGTCCGATGCGGTCATGCTGGCGCCCGTCGATAAACTCTTCCACCACTTTTTTGCTGATATCCAGGCGGCTATAGCGTTTTCCCAGGAGAGAAAAATCTTCGGTGGCCATGCTGCGGGAAGCGTCCAGCGCCAGCATAATATCGATGCCTTCAAAATGGTATTTGGTTTCTTCCCGCACGGCGCGCGGCCCGGCCAGGGCCACAAGGAACAACACGACCGTCAGGATCCTCAGGACAAACAAACTCCCCATGAACCGGATTTTCCAGCTGCGGGGCAAGTGGCGCACCAAGTGCCCGGACGGGAAACGCACCGAAGGCATTTTGGATTGCCGGTTCCGCCAGACCATCAACGGCACAATCACGGGGATAAGGGCCAAAACCCACGGCGTTTTCAGAATCATAGTTCGTCCTGTCTGTCAGAACTTCCTAAGTTGACACCATCACGCGTTGTTCACCATTCCCCGCGTGCGAGGCCGGCGGCTGCGTTTCCAAAACCAGCCGCCAGATCAGATTCAGCCCGCGCTCCATCTCCGAAACCGACGATGAGAACCTGGCAAATTTCACCCTGTCACAACAACTCAAAAAATCCTGCAAAGATAATTTATGGTGATTATCGAGTGCGGGGGCATTCTTCAGATGAGACAAAAACTCTTCGGTCGTCATCTCCGGGGCCTTAATGCGAAAGCGCCCCGCCACATACCGGCGGAGGATATCGGATAATTCCGTGTAAAACGTCTTCGCATTCTCCCCCTCCGGGAACCCCGCATCCTTCAGAGCTTTAAGCCGCTGAAAAGCCACGTCCCAGGGAGGCAGAGGCGGGGAAGCCGGAGAGGGGGTCAAACGCCGGCGCGACATGGTCCGCAACGCCCACGCCAACGTTCCCAGGAAAAGCAGAATCAGCACCGCGATCCAAATTCCCTGAACTCCGGGCAAAGCAATCGGAGGCTTCACATCACGGATGTCATCAGCCTGAGCGATCCCCGGGATAAAAAGGCCAGAAATCAGGAAATCAAAGAGACGAACCCCATAGCAACCTCTGGACTCAATAAACCGTAGCAAGCTGCAAGGGATTAAACCACCCTCCTTCGGCTCGTTCGCTTGGGCTCTCTCTCTTGAAGGATCAATTCTCATTTCTAATTTACACTCCTAGGGGTCGTGTATTAACCCAGCATCCTTCGGCTCGTTCGCTTGGGCTTTCTCGCTTGAAGGATCAATTCGCATTTTTAATTTACACTCCCAGGGGTCGTGTAAATTAAATGCTCATTGAATAAAAAACTTTCCGCATCGCAGCCTCACTTTAAGCGCCTGCGCCGCCTGGAAAAAAACCTCACCAGCTCATTGGCGTACGGCACCCCAGTCGAAACCGGGACATGATCAATCCCGACGGAACGGAAAAGCTTTTCCCGGGCCCGCAATCGCTGCTCGGCTTGCCGGCGGTATTGGTCCCGGACACGGGGGCTCGTTGTATCCACAACCGTCCTTTCCCCGGTTTCCGCGTCTTCAAGGGTCAAAAGCCCGCAGGCCGGGACGTCATCTTCCCGGCGGTCATTAAGGGTGATGGCGATGACATCATGCTTTTTATTGGCGATGGCGAGCGCCTTTCTAAGCCGGGAGTCCGCCGGGATTTCTTCCCCAGACAGGCATTCCTGGTCCATAAAATCCGAAATAAGGAAAGCCACGCTACGGCGGTTCGTGACCTTGCTCAAATATTCCAGAGCCCAGGCGATATCCGTCCGCGGGCTCTGCGGGCGGAAATACAGCACTTCGCGGATGACTTTCAGCACGCTTTTAACGCCTTTCCGCGGAGGCATAAATTTTTCGATGTGGTCCGTAAAAATAATAAGGCCGACTTTATCTTTATTACGGATAGCGGAAAACGCCAGCACCGCCGCGATTTCCGCCGCCAGCTTGGCCTTCAGCGCGTTCTCGGAGGCGAAACGGCAGGACATGGAAACGTCCACGCAAATCATGACGGTCAATTCCCGTTCCTCAACAAATTTTTTGACGTGCGCCTTCCCCGTGCGGGCCGTGACATTCCAATCGATCGTCCGGATGTCATCCCCCAGTTGATACTCCCGGACCTCATCAAACTCAATGCCCTGCCCTTTGAACACGCTGTGATATTGGCCGGCGAAAATGTCATTCACTAGACGGGACGAAGTGATCTGGATGCGCCGGACTTTTTGCAATACTTCCTTGGGGATCATGGCCGCTTCCTTTAAGGCACTTCAACTTCATCAAATATTTTCTTAATAATGTCTTCGGAGGTCTGTTCTTCGGCTTCCGCTTCATAGCTGATGATAACCCGATGGCGCAGGACATCCAATCCCATGGTCTTGATGTCCTGCGGGGTCACATACCCGCGCCCCAGCAGAAACGCGTACGCCTTGGAGGCCAGAGCCAGATTGATGGTCGCCCGCGGGGAAGCGCCGTACTGGATAAGCCCTTTCAGTTCCGGCATGTTGTAGTCGCCGGGATTGCGGGTGGCGTCCACAAGATTAACGATATACTGTTCAATCTTTTCATCCATGTAAATCTCGTCCACAACGGCGCGGGCCCGGATAATGTCCGCAGGCGTCACAACCTGCTGGACATGAAGCTGCGGACTTGTGAAAGACATCCGTTTGAGGATCTTAAGTTCTTCGCTTTTATACGGGTACCCGATCCTAACTTTCAGCATAAAGCGGTCGACCTGCGCCTCCGGCAAAGGATACGTCCCCTCCTGTTCGATAGGGTTCTGGGTGGCCAAAACCAAAAACGGATCGTCAAGTTTCAGGGTCTCTTCCCCGATCGTGATCTGGCGCTCCTGCATGGCCTCCAACAGGGCGCTCTGCACCTTGGCCGGTGCCCGGTTGATTTCATCCGCCAGGATGATGTTGGCGAAAAGAGGGCCTTTCTTTATGGAAAAATCCCCGGTCCGCTGGTCATAAATAAGCGTGCCCGTCAGGTCTGCGGGCAGCATGTCAGGCGTAAACTGCAGCCGCTGGAATTTAGTACGAATCGTTTCGGAAAGAGTCTTGACCGCGGTCGTTTTCGCCAACCCCGGCACTCCTTCAATCAGGATATGACCATTGGCAAGCAAGCCGACCAGCAGTCTCTCCAGGAGGTCCCGCTGTCCGATGATCACCTTCCCCACCTCCAGCAGAATCGCTTCAACAAAACTGCTTTCCCTCTTCACCTTTTCATTGATGGCGGCAATGTTATTATCCGTCATACCAGCCCCTCCTCTCGCGAATTTAAAAATGTGGCTACGCTGCTGACCAAACAGACGAACTTTTTCGGAACGGGAAAACCACAGTTGATGTCCATTGAGTCCGGCGGAATCCCATTTCGACGGCACACCGGGCTCCCAGGCCGCAGCTTTCGAAAAAACAGGACAAAATTTCGGCAGGATGTTATTTTAATAATTCAAACTTTTATTGTCAAGAGCCGCGATGGATAAACGCCGGATACCGCCGGGATAACCCGCCTAATCAAGAAAGACATCAATACGCCTGATTTTATGGTCTCTCACATCTTCGGCATAAGGGGCGGGAATGACCGGGCCCGCGATCTCAACAAAGCCTTTTCGGCCGTAATACTGAAGAGTCATATCCCGGATGACGGCGGGGTCGGCCCCAAAAGTGCTTTTCATCTTAGGATTATGGTAAACCGTAAGCGTGTGCCCCCGGAGGTTAAAAGCAAACCCGCCAGCAGGAATTGTCTCAAGTTGCCGGCGGCCGGGAGGGCCATACTCCTTCGCGGCAGCTTCCGGGTTGAAAAGCCAGGCCGGCAATATGGGCTTAAGCGCCAGGTTCAATTCCCGGTTCTCATCCACATAAAACGGCTGACGGCCGGCGCACATCCAAAGCCACATCTGAATGAATTCCGCCGTGCTGCCCGATAACCGGGCCACGAATCACTGCCCGTGCAGGGATTCGTCCGGATGAGCGCTGCTGACGCTAAAAGAACTGTTTTCCAGATAACTGCCCCCGTATG
>JAGOJP010000084.1 GCA_017995055.1 Candidatus Omnitrophota bacterium | reverse complement strand
ATTCTTATGTGTGGACGGCTTTTTTCCTGCTCGGCAACTCCGCTTTGATGGTAAGCCGGCTGCCTTATTTTCATTTCGCCAAACTCCTGGACATGCTTCCGGTTTTTTTTAAGGTCGGGGCCGGTATCTGCGCGGTGCTTTTTATCGGGTTCGGATACTATTACGCGATTTTTTTTATACTATTCGCGCTTTATGCCGTCTTCGGCATTCAGTGGCCTGTCCGGCAGTTTTTCTTCGGTAAACTTCTGCCCAACCGGTAACGGTTGCCCTGCCGGGACCCTTCTCGTTTCCTGTCTTTTTCCGAAAATTGTTTTTTGCCTGATGTTTTTTAAGGCTCGAGCGGCGTGATTTCACGGATTTTGAAACAGCCCACGGCGCCGTCGATGATTTCTCTGAAACGGATATTCCGGAAGTTGGAATACTGGATGCGCGCTTCAAACGTGCAGCCTTTCAGGTGCGCGAAAAAGCCGTTTTCCACTTCCCGGGTAATGTCATACGGGCCTTCATGAATCGATGGCTTTAAAGGGATGGCCTGCGTGGGGTGGAGGACCGCGATGGGTTCAAAGGCCAGCCGGACGGTTTTTTTGAACTGGTAATCCAGGGTGACGGGTAAGTCCTCTATCTGAATGTCTTTGGCCGTGCATGTCCCGTCATTGACCAGTTTAAAGTCCTGTTCATCCATATCAAGGCAAAAGGTCAGGACCGGAACTTTGTTCCGGTCCTTTTCCTTTACCAGAGCTTGTTTTAACTGGGCGATGCGTTTCAGGCTGGCGGCCAGCAGGCCGGAAACCAGAACGAGCAGCGCCACGGAAATTATCAAGGGGGCGTCCATCGGCCGGGCCTTTTTCCTTTAAATCCGCGAAACGGTTAGAATGAGTATTTCAACGCGGTGACAAACAGCGTGTCGGTTTTCTTTTTATCATCCGAGGGCTCTGAATTAAAGTCAACGATAAATTTAACGGTCAGGTCTACCGAAGCGCTGATGGGGTTGATAAAGGCTGTCTCTGACTTGACCCGGAACCCGCTGCTTTCCAAAGAAGGGATCAGGGACACATCTTCCGACAGGAACGCTTTCTCCAGCACTCTTTTTTTCAGGAACGAGTGCGCGATAAAAACCGCTCCTTCATCTTTTTCTTTCCCGGGGGTCCGGTATTCGGTGATTTCATAACCCAGGAGGCCTTCCAGCATGGCGGTCCAGTCTTCTTCTTTAGAGAACCAGTGGCCCAACCCGACGGCCGGCGTGACGCGGTAATCCACGTCGGCAAAAAAATCATGCGTCACTTCCACCTGATAAGAGTTGAACCAGACTTTGTTTTCCCCGAAGTTGTAGTAATACCGGGTTAAGCTGAGCCATTTCTGGGTGTCCATTTTGTTGTCGGTTTCGCCGTAGTAAATGTCCAAGGCAGAAGAGAATTCCGCTTCTGTCATCAGGTATTTTATGGCCCCGTTGAGGTTCAGCTGCGCGCTGTCGGTGTTGCCGTTGGCCTGGTTGTAGCCCAGGGAAATTTCCCGCTTCCATTCATCCGCGAAACTGTTGGGCCCGGGGATGAGGGCGAGAAGCATGGCCAATCCGAGAGTGACGCATAAACATTGAATTTTCGACATAGTGACCTCCTTAATTTGTTTTTTAAAATGCGTGTCAATTATAGAAAAAGGCAGAGGGCTTGTCAAGCGGTAATCCTGGCCGAGGAACCGGATTTTTACACAGGCGGGGAATTTTCTGGAGATAGGTTGTCGAATCATGATTTTAGTTGTAAAATACGTTTTACTTAGCGTATCCTGAAACCATTCGAAAACGGAGGGGAGTATGATATGCCCAGATTGCGGCCAGGTTTTAATGCCGGTTGATTTCAGGGGAATTAAGATTCAGGAGTGTGCGCACTGCCAGGGACGGTGGTTCGACCGTGACGAGTTGACCAAGGCCAAAAACATGACGGACGATGACCTCCGTTGGCTTGATTTTGACCCGTTCGGCCAGGACGCCGACCAGTTCCACGCCCCTCCGGAACGGAAACAATGCCCCCGGTGTCAGAAGGCCATGGATGCGCTCATGTATGAAGGGGCCGGCGTGGTGATTGACCGGTGCCTGGATTGTCGCGGGATCTGGGTGCACCACGGCGAGTTTGAAAAGATCATCCAGTACCTGGAAGACCTTGTCACGAGCAAGAGCGGGGCCGAGTATGTCAGGGACACGTTCGCGCAATTTTTACAGATCGCTTGGGGCAAGGAAAAATTGTCTCTTGAAATCCGTGATTTCCTTGTGGTTTTAAAGTTGTCGGAGCGGCGGTGGGGCGCCGAGCATCCGCGGGTCGCGGATGCGATTAAACGCATTTACGAATATCTTCCTTTCCTTTAGTCCCGGTTTTTATCGGCCTTAACGGGACAATAATAAAGAGGTGCCATGACACATGCCGTGTTGTTGATATCCTGCCCGGACCAGCGTGGTATTACCGCGGCGGTTTCCAATTTTATATTCGCGCATAACGGCAACATCGTGCACGCGGACCAGCATATCGACGAGCAGACCAACACGTTTTTTATGCGGATCGAATGGTCCCTGGAGGGTTTTGACATCCCCGAAGACCGCATCCCCGATGTGTTCCGGGAGGTGGCCGGCCGCTTTAGCATGATCTGGGACTTGAGCCTGACCAGCCGCCGCCCGAAGATGGCTGTCTTTGTGTCGAAGCCCCTGCACTGCCTGCAGGACATCCTGCTGCGGCACAAGGCCGGGCAGTTCCGGTGCGACATCCCGGTGGTTGTGAGCAACCATCCCGACGCCCGCCCGGTCGCGGAGGCCTACAAAATTGATTTTCATGAATTCCCCGTTTCCCCGGCGACCAAACGGTCGCAGGAAGAGCGGGAGATCGAGGTGCTGACGGCCGCCGGCGTGGATTTCATTTTCCTGGCGCGGTATCATCAGATTTTAACCGGAGAATTCGTCCGGCGTTTTTCCGACAGGATTATCAATATCCACCATTCCTTTCTGCCGGCCTTTGCCGGGAAGAACCCTTACGCCCAGGCGTATGAAAAAGGGGTGAAGATCATCGGGGCGACCTGCCATTACGTGACGGAAACTCTGGACGAGGGGCCGATTATCGAGCAGGACACCGTGCGGGTCAGCCACCGGGACACGCTGCAGGACCTTGTCCGCAAAGGCGAAGACCTGGAGAAAGTGGTGGCCGCACGCGCGATCCGGCTGTTTTTGGAAAAAAGGATTTTGCGTTACGGGAACAAAACCGTTGTGTTTGATTAGCCGGTGAAATTTTTTTTCGAACCGCGGCCGGACGGGGCGGGAAACGAGCGGCCGTGTCCGGTAAGGAGGATCATGAAGAAAATACTGGTTGTCGACGATGAAGCTGACCTGTGCGAGCTTGTGCAGGGGAGCCTGCAGAAAACCGGGGAATACATTGTGCGGGCCGTTTCCGACCCGGAAGAGGTGATGGACATATGCCGGGAGTTTAACCCGGACCTTATTCTTCTCGATATTGTCATGCCGAAACTGAAAGGCACGGACCTGATTAAAGCGCTCCGCCGGAGCCGGGATTTGAAACGGGTCCGCATCATTGTGACCAGCGGGCTGGGGGAAATGGTGTATTCCAAAAAAAAAGATGAATGGAAATGGGAGCCGAACCGCCAGCTGATCGCGGAACGGGGGGATGATGTCGTCAAGGAGAAGAGCGCCGAGCGCGCGGCCGCCGCTTACGGCGTGGACGATTATCTGGCCAAACCCTTTAAGCCGGACCTCCTGCGTCAGGTGGTGAAAGATGTTTTGGCCCGGGAGGACGCCGCAGGGGAAGCTGAAGGCGAAGAGAACGACGACATTGTTTTTTAGATCGCGCCGGTCGGCCACCCGGCGCGAGGAATCATTACATTGGAGGGATTCCATGCAAGAGGAAGGGAAGCAGGAGCGCAGAAAGTCGCCACGATACGAAACGGACGCGAAAATCCAGTTTTATGTTAATTTCGACGTGCATACGCGGGTGGATTACCGGGTCAAAAAAGAAGGGGAGGGGCAGTTTTCCAAACAGAAACACACCGGAATCAGCAAGAACGTCAGCGTGGAAGGGTTTTGTTTTTCGTCCGACGTCGGGCTGAAAAAGAGCGACGGCCTTTATATGGAGGTTTTTGTGCCGCAGTCCACGAAGCCCATTGTTATGGAAGGGACCGTGCAGTGGTGCCGCCCGGCCGGGGACGCCCGTTTTGACACGGGGGTTAAGGTGCGGGACGTGAACGGCGAAAGCGTGGCGAACACCATCTTTTTTGACAATATCCACAAATTGCTGTGGAGCAATTTGCTGGACGCTGTTTTCAGCAGTTTCAAAGAATTGAGCAAGGCCAGAATAGACCGGCTCCGGTCCGTGTCTTCGCCTTCCGCGAAACCATAAACGCGCTTGCTTTTCACGGCGCGTTAGGCCGCGTTTTATAAAAATTCTGGTGTTTTATGGCTTTTATGGTATTCTAATAATTCATGTTTTCGGAGAGGTGGCCGAGTGGTTGAAGGCGCACGCCTGGAGAGCGTGTGGCGGCCGAAAGGTTGCTCGAGAGTTCGAATCTCTCCCTCTCCGCCATTTATATCAAAAGTCTTTCCTTGAATGTTGATATAATGACGAAAACAGACTCTTATCCCCAAGGTCCCCTCGCGGGGAATTTCACCCCGCTGCTGCAAAATTTTCTATCAATTCAATATCCCAAATTATCCTTTGACGCGGCTTTAAGCCGGGCCGGAGGCAGGACAAAGAGGCCTGCCCGGGTCAGCCCGGAGAAGGCGGAACGTGTTTAGTCGTGATAATAACAGGGGGGTGTTGTTATACGACGTTCCGTATAAGTGATATTACAGGGCAAATGGGAGATCCTTTATTAACGGAGTGGGCCAAAATAAGGCAATAATAGCAAAAAACACGGGAAAACTTATCCCGTCAGATTAAATTTATCGTCTGGCAATGGATGGTTCCCATCTGGTTATGAAGGGTGTTGATCTTGCAACCGTCAAGACATTGATAGGACGATGATTTCCGGCTATTTGCCGGAAAGGCATGTAAGTAATTGCAAAATACCAGAATTTGTTTTGAGTCAACTATATGCTGGAAAGAGAAGGGTTATTATGGATTATAATAAATCATTTCGATCGAAAAATGTTTTTGAGGTGACTTATAAATGGTTCTTTAACGCTGTGGTGGGTTTTTCAATGGTTTTAGTGTTCATTGGGTTAGGCAAGGTTCCAGAGTTGTCGCCGATCGGTTTTGCATGGATTGCGGGAATACTATACGGCGCATTTCAGGGCAGTCGGATAGCCGCTATTGCGCTCTGGCAGGGATATATAGAGTATAAAAAGATTGATCCAGCCGAGTGTTTGGAATGTGTCAAAACGCAAACAGATTTAATTATTCAGCGTACCGCCCTCCAGAAGCTTAAAAATCTTTCTTATAAAGATGCGGTGGCGATGAGCATGTTATTAGGTGTTTTTCATGATGAAAAGGCCCATTTAGAAATCAAGAAAACAATTGCGGAGTTCTTGAAGACCCCAGAACAGTTCCCCGGCAGGTTCGATTATAATGTTAGGGAAATCGTGGACAGTGTTAATATCGACGAGCAAATAGACAGAACAAAAGAGCGGGGGAGTGCGGTAGATGCGGTACTTAAAAATACTCATGAGGCATGGCGGGGTGGAAAACTTTGCGGGTTCTCTGGATATTATAGATACAAGGCTGATTGTGCACTAGAGGAGTTTAATAAGGAGTTCATTAAAAACAATTTTCTAATAAACATATTTGCTTCAGTCGCCCCGGAAGAAGGGGAATATATTGTGTTCTTTGAGCCTGCGGAGCAGTATGTTTTAACAAACAACAGATTCTTTTATATTGATAAGACAGCAGGAATATCTTTGAGTAGCGTCCGGCTTGAGGATATAAAGGGATGTGACATAAAGACCGGGATTCTTGGTAATGCCGTTATCCTGACATTGCAATCGGGGAAGATTATTGCGATAGGCGGGGTTAGCAATTTGAAGTTCACAACGTATATTATTAAGAAAATTGAGGGGGTGGATTTTACAAAATCGCCTGGGGTAGAAATTTTTTCCTGTTCTGTTTGTAATAATAAGGTGCAAAGCACTCCGCTCAATTGGGATCCACTGATATTCCAATACCCATCTGAGATTGCCGCAGTAGAGTGTTGCCAATGCTACACAAGAATATGTGAATCATGTAGCAAGGAAAAGTTGCATTTTAGTTTCTGGACGAATAAAGCAAAATCGTCATGCCCTGTCTGTGGTAAAAATTTTGGTGGTGGCAGATATTTATTAAAAATAAATCAACAACCAAGCCGTTGAGTGGCTTTTGGGAGATACTCGCTGACATCGGACGGATATCCCAAAACGGATATTTCAAACGAAAGGTTGGATAACCTATGAACATGGCCTCCAAGCTTATTCTTTTAACCGTATTCGTTAGCTTCTGTTCCGGATGTTGTGTCGCGTATGTTGTCACCGCGCCTGCCGCCGTAGTCAGCGCTACTTTTATGAAAAAATATAAAGTCCATACTTCACAAGAGGTCCGCGCGAAAGATGGCGGGCACGTTTATTTCTTGCAGCTATCGCTCCCCCAGACAACGCTTCAGAAGGCCGACGGGCCGGAACTGCTTTTTTTCTCGGTCATCGCGCGATCGCAATTTAATCCCGCAAAACCATGCGTGTATCGGATATTCGCGCAAAAGATCCGGGATGGGAAGAAAGTCGGCGGCCCGACCGCGGTCCTTGAATGGCGAATAAAGCATTCCCGTTGGCCGCGTCGGGATATAAAGGATCTGTTTTTCGATTCCATCAGAATGATTTCAAATAAAAAGATGGCGGATCCCGGAATCGTCTATCGCGTTCGGGGAAAGAAAGCTGAACGGGAACAATTCTTGACTGCTCTTGAGGAAGACATCCTGGGCCGGATTATTCCGCAAAATGAACAGCAAAATGAAGGGGGGAGTCCCCGAAAAGGAGCTAATGATGAAATATAGAGTATTCATGTGGATGAGCGCGCTCCTGCTTGTCGGGATGAGCGTTATCTCCTGCGGAGGAGGGGGCAATGAAAATAACAACGCAATGAGTCCCGCGGATAACCTCACGTCAGCGGGAATGAATGCTCCCGCCATGCCCGGCGCCAACAAAGCCCCGCAGAAGAACATAGCATGGGAAACGTATGATGCCGGTTTTTTTACGATACAAAAGCCGGCAGGATGGCAGGTTTATATCGCGGGCCAATGCTCGACATTGGCTTTCCTGATACAGGATCCCAATCAGCCGCTGCGCCGGTGCTTTATGTTCAGCGAGGTCGGCCCTTTTTATATCAATAAGATGCAGAAGGAGATCGATTGGCAGTATATGAACAGCGGGGGATTCCCTATAGCCTGGATTGAAATGCCGGCGGTTGATCCGCTCACGCCGGAGAATTTCCTGGCGCATTTTAAAGACATTGCCGGCACCCAGGTTGCCCGTCAGTTCATGCCGACGGTCCCGCGGCTTGATAATATTCAGATTGTGTCTTCCGGCGAACAGCCGGGCCCTTACGGCGGAAACGTTCAAACGTCCCTGATGCGCGCGGTGTATGAGGAAAAGGGAGCCGCCGGCGAAGGGCTGTTCCTCGTGTCCGTCGGGCCGTTTGTGCCGTTCACGAACATGCCGGGAGGAGGCATCGCCTATGCGTTGTCTTTCACCGGCATCTCGGCGCCGCAGGACGAATTCGCGTCATTGCAGGCGGGCCTTCTGTCCTGTGTGCGCAGTTTCAACTTGAATCCGCAATATGTGCAGGATTGCCTTCGGCAGCAGGAAAAGACAGGGGAGGCCCTCTTGAAAGCCGGCGAGACATTGAGTGAAACGGCTGACCTTATTATGGAAGGATGGGAGAGGCGAAACCAAACGGACGATATTATCGCAGAAAAACGCAGTGACGCCATCCTGGGGAATGAACGGTTATATGATCCGGATACCGGGCAGGTCTATGAATTCGAAAACGGATTTTATGATAAATATAACCCGGAGCGCCAGCGTTATAAACTCTTCAATCTGCAGCCGTTGCCTGACGATGATCATGCTTTGTGGACGGCCCCGGCTATGGACGGATATCGGGCGTTGGGCAACATATGAAAGGAGTAGGACCGAATGAAATGGCTCAAGGAATTGTTTAGCGGCAAATCGTCGCGTCCCCCTCAAATGGACCAGGTTCAGACCCCCGGGACACGACAACCGGATCCTGTCCCGGAGCAGCACTCCGGCCCCCCATCAAGTTGGAGGACAACATCGCCTGCTGAGTTCGTGCCACGCGCGGTCGTGGGGGCCGCGTATTGTCGTATTCCCCTGATTCAGATACCGGATATGGCCGAACGGCTGAGTAAGGAACTGATGGCGCGCGGGGTGCCGAGTTCTGAAATGACGGATCTCTTCAATAACGGTTTGCTGGGCGTTTGTCCAGAATGCCGGCAGTATTGTGCCGGCGGGCTGATGCTGTCGCTTGCTATGTATTCGGCACTCGGGGCGGGTAATATCACATTCATGACCGATCAATCGGGTGGCGGGCCGAAACAGCGTTTACTGGGTGGGCAGTGCGGGACGTCTTCATGTGCTAACCGCGACTTCTACCACCTCTTTTGGTGTCCCGATCTCCACCCGGATATGCTTCAATATCTGAAAACGGACTTCAACATCGCGATTGACCCCCACACGCAGGGGAAACGGTCGCATGTCTGGCGGCCCCATGATTCAAAAGCAGAGACTAACACGCCGACGCACGGGACACCCCCGGCGCCGGCCGCTTCTGGCGTTGGGCCTCAAAAACGAGAAGGGATGACGGCTTATTCAGAGCAGCAGCGCAAGGAAATGTATCTTGAATGGCACAAAGCCTGTCTTGAAATGACGCTCGACGCTACCCGCAGGGGCATGACAGCGCGTGACTCAATACAGCACGGCGGGACCGAATCCATGAATCACTTCATGCGTACCTATGGGCTCAGCCGGGAAGAAGCCAACTCGATTATTGATGAAGGGATGTCGAAATGGGGTCCTTTAGCGGGAAAACCGGCCCCGGGAGGAAGATAATACCGGATGACTTTAGAGAAACAGGAGGAGATGAAAGATGAAAAGATTGTATTTTATTGGTCTGTTGATTTTTATCGGGGTGATTTCCATCGGAAGAAGTACAGGTGTATTTGCTGAAACTGATAACCCGGAATTAAAAGTGAAGAGTGAGCAAATGATAGAAGATTATTCAGAACGCATGGAAGAATATAAGAAACGACAGGAAGAACAGAGACAGTTGCAAGAAGAAGCCAAAAAGCAACAAGAAGTCTATGCAAAAATGCAGCAGGAAAGCATAGAACAACAGAAGAAATATAATGAAGTATTAAAAATAATGGAAAAGCAAATCGAGAGGCAGGAGAGGGTATTGTCTAAGACCGAAGAGCAGAGTAAACGATACGATCAGATTTTAGATACGTGGGAGGCTCAACAGAAACAATATCAGCAGTATTTGGATTCTTTAAATAACAATTAGCATCTGTGAAATCTTCAGCGTCCCCGCCTTGCCGCGGTGCGGCTCCCTCGGGGGCCGGTAAGCTCTTTGTGTTAGGCAAACGGAATAGAGAGGATATGGAAATTTGACCGAAATCATCCGGACATCACGGCTGGATTTGGTGCCGGCAACGGTTGCGCTGCTTTCAGAGGAACTTGAGTCGACCGAGCAGTTTGGTATTCTACTTGGCGCGACTGTCCCGGAAGGGTGGCCGCCCGGCCAATACGACCGGGGCGCAATAGCCTTTTTCCGGGATCGATTGACTGAAGATCCTCGTGCCGCGGGGTGGTACAGTTGGTATGCCCTGCTCCGTGAGAACGGGAAACGGGCTCGGAGTCTTGTCGGGGCGGGAGGCTACTGCGGGCCACCAGATCCCGCTGGC
>JAGOJP010000083.1 GCA_017995055.1 Candidatus Omnitrophota bacterium | reverse complement strand
GCTCGCTGCGTATACCGGGGTGGGCGGCTCCCGGCTCAGCAACGCCAGAAGTTCGGTCGTGCATGAAAAGTTGATCACGTTTGAGGGGGATCATTACGCCCCTTCTGAAGGTTTTACCATTGTCGCCGGGCTGCCTAAAGGGATTTTGACTCCGCCGCCCGTGACTTATCCCCCGGACTCTTCTCCCGCGCCGCCCGTGACTTACCAGCCGTCGCCTCCGTATCGAGATTATCAGAATGCGGACCGCCCCTGGCCGCTCGTGTTGCCGGTTTTGGCATTTATGATTATGCTGAACCTCTGGAGGCGCTTCGGCAAAGATCCGCAATTGAATAAAAGCATCGTTGTCGAATATAAAGCGCCGGAGGGACTTAAGCCCGCGGAAATGGGCACCGTTATTGATTCCAGGGTGGATCCCCGTGACGTCACATCGACCATCATTGATTTGGCAATCCAGGGTTATCTTAGAATAGTCCAAGGGAAGAAATCGTTCGGGCATAAAGATTACAATTTGGTTATGCTCAAAACTTTTGAAGACGATGCCACCCTCAAGTCATATGAAAAGAAGGTTTTAAAAAGTATTTTTGGCGACGGCTTAAGGATGTCGGTGGTGAAATTGTCCGATCTCGAAAATAGATTTTATAAAAATTTGGCGGGCATCCAACACGATATTAAAATGGAACTTAAATCTAAAAAATATCTGGGAGAGGATTCTCGGGGCTGTGTCGTTTTTTATTCTTTCCTGGGCATGGCTCTTTTTATGATGGGCATGGCTACGGGTGTATATAATTTCTGGCTCATGACCGCGCTTATATCAACGGGCCTGATCATTTTTCTGTTCGGGCTTGTTATGCCGAAACAAACAATGGGAAGGGCGGAAGTCCTTTCGAAAATTTTGGGATTTAAAGAATTTTTGCAACGGACGGAAAAAGACAAAATCCAAAGGGCCGAGCAGCAGGATATTTTCGAAAGGATGTTGCCTTACGCGATTTGTTTGGGGATCAGCACGAAATGGGCCCAAAAGTTCGATGGGTTATACATGGAGCCGCCGCAGTGGTTCGCCGGGGATTACGGCAGGGTTTTTGTTTACGATCATTTTATTCATGATCTCAACAATTCATTGAACAGCATGGGGGCCAGTTTTTATTCTTCGCCGCAGGTCGTGTCCTCGGGCGGGGGATTTTCCTCCGGGGGCGGGTTCTCGGGAGGCGGTTTCGGCGGCGGCGGGGGCGGATCCTGGTAAATCAATATTCAACAGAATAAACATGAGGAGTGCGTATGGGCATGACGATCCCAATGATTATGATGATGCTGGTTAATTTAATTTATACTGTTTTGGCGCTGGGGCTCGCCATTTTCGCCGTCCGGCTGATTGATGAAAAGATCTTTACGAAAATCGATTTTCAGGAAGAAATTAAGAAAGGCAACCTGGCCGCGGCTGTCTTGATCGCCGCGATGCTGGTTTTTATAGCCATTGTTGTTTCCGCGGGCTTGAAAGGATAATTTTGTCAATGAATTCATTCGTCGGCCCGTTTGAGAAATCCCTCCTGGGCCTTCTTGTCATCCTGGTCGCTGTTTACTGGGTCTTGGATAATTGCCTTCCGTTTGTGTTGTATCCCGAATTAAATGACGTCCGGAGTGACTATTCTGTTCCGGATAATGCCTCCCCCCGCCAAGGACGGGTTGTCCCGGCCGGAGAACGGGGGGTTTACATGCTGGATCCCGCTGCATTTTTAAACCGGGATGGTTTCAGGAAAAACCGGGCTGTTTCCTCTTTTGACGTGAGAAGAATTAATTGGTTTGCCAAAAGCACGGATGGGCAGATGTATCCTTCCAACGCATTTTTTGTGGGATTCCGCCCGTTTCGTACGCGTCATTATTGGTTGCCATTGCTGGCCGTAAGTTTGCGGGTGCGGTATATGCGGGATGATGATATCAGCGTTGATGAGGATACCTGGCAGACGGCTCCGGAAACCTATGTCAGAATGGCGGGGGATTGTGAGGACCACGCCATTCTCTTGGCGGATTGGATGGTAGAGCTCGGGTATGATGCCCGCGTGGTGGTCGGTGTGTTCCAGGGCGGCCTGCATGCGTGGGTGCAGCTTTTGAAGGACGGGAGAGAATATCTTTTGGAGGCCACGGATAAATCTTCCCGCCGGAGGTATCCCCTGGCGGCCTTTCACCCGGAATACGTGCCGGTATTCATGTTTAACCGGGATCACTTTTGGGCCGCTATAACGGAAAATAGAGGATGGAGGAATCGAGGCGCGACACAAGGCTGGGTGGAACTGTCTTGTTTTGAAGAAGGGGCCTTCTAGTTTGGCAGGAGGATTCCTTATTATATTATTCTGAATTCTTTTCTTGCGGCAAGAATGGCTTCTGGATGTTTAAAAAAATAAACGTGTTTTATATTTTCCACCTGTCTATGGAAAAATTTGTCTGAGAATCCTGAAAAGAAAAAGAAATATTTGTTTTTTTGATAATTTAGCATATTTTTAAGCAAAACTTGGCAATAAACGACAAGAAATAACTATTACTTTGGTATAGTATTTGCTCTATATTAAAATATAAAGAAATTTTAGTTACGCCAATTTTGTTTAATCC
Organism: Candidatus Omnitrophota bacterium; assembly: GCA_017995055.1. Lineage (GTDB taxonomy): Bacteria > Omnitrophota > Gorgyraeia > Zapsychrales > JANLHA01 > JAGOJP01. The sequence continues at coordinate 7,346 of JAGOJP010000083.1, read as the reverse complement.
CATTTTAAAAAAGGAGAAAGTAATCATGAAACGTATTATTGGAATCATTGGCGGGGTCCTTACGGCAGCCCTGATAGTTTCCCCAGCCAGCGCGCTCTCAGTAAATTTGAGTAATGATGGAAATGCCCTTGCCCAGGAAATTCTGGGTTCCGGGATCACGATCAGTAACGTGACTTATACTGGAGCCAGTGTGGCTTCCGGGACTTTTACCGATGGCGTCAGCTCGGGAATCGGAGTGGAATCCGGGATCATTTTAACCAGCGGGGACGCTTCCTTTGCTCCCGGGCCGAATAGCGAAGATGGTGTGACTGGAACAAACTATTTGTCCGGTGACAGTGATTTAGACGGGCTTATCCCGGGATACAGCACAAATGACGCGACGATTTTGGAATTTGATTTTGAATCAGCCGGCGGAGACCTGTTCTTTAATTATGTTTTTGCTTCGGATGAGTATAATGAATACACGAACAGCTCATTTAACGATGTGTTTGGTTTCTTTGTGGATGACACCAATATCGCTTTAATTCCGGGAACCAGCACCCCTGTTTCCATCAATAATGTCAATGGCGGGAACAACCCTTACGGGAGCAACTCTTCGTATCCGGAATACTATAATAATAATGATAGAGAGGACGGCGGTCCATACTATGATCTGGAATACGACGGGTTTACCGATGTTTTCATGGCGCAGGTGCTCGGCCTTTCCGCCGGTACACACCACATTAAGTTGGCTATTGCCGATGCGGGGGACTATTCCCTTGATTCCGCGGTTTTCATTCAGTCCGGGACCTTTTCGGATGAGCCGACAAATCCTTCTATCCCAGAACCGTCAACAGTGCTTTTATTCAGCACGGGGATAGCGGGTGTTTTCTTAAGAAAAAAACGTTCATAAGGATATAATTTTTCAGGTTTTGAAAAAGCGGCTCATTGATATGAGCCGCTTTTTTTGATTTTCCCCTGATATTTGACAAATCATTTTTAACTCTGGATAATATCAATTCTTCTTACTATAATGAATTTTTCAATCTATATGAATTCAAGGAAAGCGGCTTGAAAACCCCGGCCTGTCGCCTTCGCGTGACACGAGAGGTGTTTCTAACCGTTCTTTGAGGAGAGGCCATGAATCCATTCAGGAAAGATACGCGATTGTCTGTTAAACTGCTTGTTATCGTAGGTATCCTGCTTGTCCCCATTTTTCTCACGGTCATGATATGCCGTCCGATCATTGCCCGGTATAGGTCCCGTTCCGCTGTTGTGCATTACCGTCTTCCGGATGCCTTCCACAAATCAGACCTTGAGCGGATGGTCTGGCACATGGGGCAGGAACCCGAGTACGCTTTTTATTTCAAGGCGTTGTCTGCGGACAACTTGAAGAATTTTACCGAGGAGATCTATGTCCTGCTGGACGCTCACCGGGGCAGGGAAAAACATCTTAACCTGGTACGGGAGATGCAGTCCTCGGTCGAGGACATGGCGGTCTTAATCAACACCTTGTCTCTGCCGGACGATATGACCGCGGAGTCTCATCCGGACATCATTGTTATTTTCTGGAAGTTCTTTTTGAAAGAATTTCAGACGACCGTGGCCGGGCTTAGTTATAAAGCGACGTATGACCAGGCCTTCCGACTGGAATGGAGCTCCCAGGCACGCGAGGCCGCTCAAAAATTGAAAGATGTTTTTTCCTCGCTCGAGCAATAGCACGCGTCCCCATTTTTGTTGAAATAACGGGTGTGCCGGCTTCCTAAAAAAATCGCCAATATTATCGAAAAATATATATTTATATGATATCTTTATCTATTAGAATGGCTTTGCGGCATTAAAAGAGCATCCAGGAGTGAAATGATGTCTTATAAAATCAAATTGACGTCCTTCGAAAACGCTTCGCTTTTGCGCAAGCTCTCTATCATGTACTTCCTCATGTCCATTATCCCGATCGCGTTCCTTTATTTCTTGTATCTCCAGCTCGTTGATTACGGAAGAATCATTATTAATGAAGAGCGTTTCAGCTCGATTTTTTTCCTGGTCGTCGTTGGCGTTGCCGTCGGGTATGTGGTCATGCGGTCTATTATCATGAGCATTATCGATATCACCCGGGAAAACCGGGACGCGTTAAAAGAACTGCTGGGGCCGGAAAAAATCCAGGCATTGTCAGAGGACAGCAGCAATGAAATTGCCATCCTGGCAAAATCTTTTAATGAGATCACGAACCGGCTTGAAGAGAATATCCGCAACCTTGAACTCGCCAAAAGGACTTTGCATTCCGTCCTGGCTAAAGTGGGGGAGGGGATATCGTCCATGGATAATATCGACAGTTTCTTGAGCTTAATCCTGGAAACTGTCACCGAGGCGTTATCCGGCAGAAAAGGCGTGTTGCTTCTGCGGGACGAGAAACGGGATGACCTTTATGTGAAATCTGTTTACGGAAAATCCTATGATAAGAGCAAGCAGATCCGGGTTGATTTACAGGAGGAGATGTTTAAGGAGATTATCGGGTCCCGGCAGCCGGTTGTTATTCAGGATGTCCCCCGGAACGGGCCCCTGCAGTCCCTCTTGCGGTCCCCGCTGCTTTGCGCCCCGTTGCTTTTGCACGACCAGGTCCTGGGGGTCATTATTATCTCCGACCGGATGACCGATGAGCCGTTTGACGAGGAAGAAAGAAATCTTCTGCATAATCTCGCTTTGCAGACCGCTGTTGCCGTTGAAAATTCGAGGTTGAACGAAGACGCCGAGAAAACGTATTTTGAAACGATATCCGCGCTGGCGATGGCGGTTGAAGCCAAAGATCCCTATTCCCGCGGTCATTCCGAGCGGGTGGCGAATTATTCCGTCGTCATAGCCCAGGAGATGGGGATGTCCCAGGAAGACGTTATTATGCTGCGGGACGCCGCGAAGCTCCATGATCTCGGGAAAATCGGAGTCGTTGACAAAGTCCTTAAAAAACCAGGCCCGCTCACGCCCCAGGAAATGGAAATGATGAAGAAACATCCGGAGATAGGGGAAGGCATTATTAAACCGATCCGGTCGTTAAAAAAATTGTGTGATCTTATCCGTCATCATCACGAAAAACTGGACGGCACGGGCTATCCGGACGGGTTAAAGGGGGATGATATCCGTCCTCTGGTCCGGATCCTGCAGGTCGCGGATATTTATGACGCCTTGACATCGAACCGTCCTTACCGGGACCCCTTTACGTCGCAGCAGGCGATTGACACGTTGAAATCCATGAAGGATCAGGTGGATCTTAAAGTGGTTGAGACGCTGGAAAGGGTTGTGCGTTAATCCGGGGCCGGCCCAGAAAGAACAGGGAGTCGTCCTGTCACTCCTCCCGCCCTTGCATTCCTGCTGGCGTTATTTCCAATTATCATGGGCAAGAAGAAACGCGATTATCCCAAAATCAAGAAATCCAGGATTCCTTTAGCCGGGCGGATTATTATCGTTTATTATCTGGTTTTGGTGTCCCTGGTCGTCTTGGCTATTCAATCCGGCCAGCCTCTGCAGGTTCAACGCGAAGACGTCCCGGTCAGTTTGCTGGATGTCATTAAATTCACATATTATGTTTTGCCGGTTTTATTGGCGGTGATGTACGGAGCCATGTTCCGCCCGTTTTGGGCGAAATTCCGGGATCTGTTGGTGCTGGTCCTGGTTATTCATGGCGCCTACAGCGTGTTTGTCTATTCCTGCCGCGTGGCTTATTTTGAACGGCTGAGGAACGAAACCTTTAAACTGCGGTTGGCCCAGTACTCTTTGTACGGTGTGCAGCATCGCATGCTGGACACGACGAAAGACGGCCTGATCGACCGGGTTGAATTCAGAGCCAAGCTGGACGCGGCGGAGTTTCCTCCGGGGCAGTATATCGTTTACGCCAAAGTGACCCAGCGGGGGAAGGAATTCTCGGACAGTGTCATCGGGCGCTTCCCCTTTCGGATTTTTCCGACGAATCAAAAACCTTTCATCATCCAGTTCGCGTCGAATCCGCAGTTGTTTGAATCCTATTATGAAAGCGGGTATTTCGACCTGAACTTCGGGCTGCAGCGTGTCGTTGGCGTTGATGAGTCGGGATACTGGCTGCTGGCCTTGTCCCGCTGGTCTCCGTTTATCCGTTTTACAAACTGGAACGGGGAGGATCCTGCGGTTCAGAACGCCGTTTTGGATTTGGATTACCGGGAAAAGGTCGACTCGTTTTATATTATGCCGTTGAAGTTCCAGAAACTTCAGGTCAAGCTGGCCGGCAGCCTTTCGGATTTTGTTGTTGATGAAGACGGGAACGGAAAGTATGATGCGGTTATCGTCACCATCCCGCTGGATTCGGACTATGAAGGGGATGTTTTCATCCAGGCGATTGTTCGGGGAGCGGCTTACCCGCTGACTTTTGAGGGAGGGTTAGACCTCGGGGACAACCTGCTGCAAATAAGGCTCGATTCGGATTATATCCGGGAGTTGGGCGAAGACGGGCCTTACGAGCTCATCGATTTTCAGATATTTAACCAAAATCCCGAATGTCTGGAAGACGAATGTCTGAAGCGGATTAAACCCAATTTTATTTTTTATCTTGATGATTACACGACACAGCCATATAAACTTGAGCAGTTTGACCGGATCAAGACAGGATAAGGAAGGCAAAGCGGCATGAAAACGCGAGGTTGGGCTTTTTTCATCGCTGCGGCGGGGCTTGTTCTGGCGCTTCACGTTATTCAGTACAATCAGTCCCGGGGCGCCCGGTTTACGGTGGACATTCTTCAGCAGTATATCAGCGCCTGGGAACGCGTTACAGACCGGCAGGTTCTTTCCTGGGACGATATCCCGGATTTTGACATTATTTCCCCGGGGGATAGCCTGCGGGTGCGTTCGGCTGATTTGAAAAGGAACGCGTTCCGTCGCGGCGGGTATGTGTATGACATGCGGTTCGAGGGGGAGTCCCGGTACGTGATTTCCGCTTCTCCAATGGGGCTGCTGTCGCCGCGGATTGAATACGGGATAACGGAACAGGGGATATTAAAGGAAAATACCCGGGACGTTGACCCGCTGCCGGACAGCCGCGGGGAGGTGTCTTCCTGGAAAGCCATCGAGCGTATCGAGAACGCGAGGACGCGGGACCTGCCGGAATATCTCCGGGATTGAGCCAGCGATGAAGATAAAAATGTCTCCTGCTATAGCCCTTTGGCTTTTGGCGCCGGTGTTCGGTGAACTGCTGTCGAGTTCAACGCCGTTAAAGGAATATCTTTCCCCGTTTTTTATCCTTATCTTTGGCATGCTTTACGGAAGCGGGGCCGTTCTTGTCCGAGAATTATTGATCCGCTGGCAAAAGGGGTGGGCCAGCCTGATTCTGCTCGGCCTGGCTTATGGAATTTATGAGGAAGGGCTGGTGGTCCGTTCCTTCTTTGATCCTAACTGGGTCGACTTGGGCAAACTGGGTTCTTATGGCCGTGTGGCCGGTGTGAACTGGGTTTGGGCTGAACACCTGTCGGTTTATCACGCCCTGATCAGTATGGGCGCGAGCATTGTTTTTGTTGAAATACTGTATTATCAAAAACGGCGGGAATGTTGGGTGGGGGAACGGGGGCTGGCGGGGAACATCCTCGCCTTTTCCGCGACCTTGCCCATCGGGGCGTTTTTGAGCCCTTATAACACGCCTGACGTCTGGTTAGGGCTCTCTTGGCTGGCTGTTATCGGCCTGACGGTCGCGGCTCGGCGGGTTCCGGCGACGGCTAAAGCGCCGCGCCGTGTCAAAGTCCCTCCTCCAGCCTGCTTTTGGTGGACCGGTTTTCTGGCCACGTTTATTCAGTTATTTATAATTTATAAAACATCTGAAAACGCGGTTCCTGTCTTTGGCGTGACGATGATTCTGATCGCCCTGTTTGATTTAGGTGTTCTTGGGCTCGTCCTGCGCTGGAATGGTGATGGCCAGGATTGGGACGACCGTCACAGGATCGCTTTGATCAACGGCGCGATGACCCTTTTTCTGGTCCTGGTGCCGTTACTCGCCCGGGAGAAATGTCCGGTGACCCCCATCACGTCTCCTGTTTTTATCGTGGGGTTGTGGTGGATATCCAGAAAAGTGAACAAGCGCGTGATGAGGGAACGAAGCAGGGCAACTCAGGATTCGCACACTTGACCTGTGCTGTCAGGCGGTGTATTCTGACTTTGACGGTTATCAACAATGGACCGCTGCCCGGAATCGTCACCCGGGACGCAGGGTTCCGTTAATATTAAAAGAGGAGGCCGTATGAAACGTCTGATTTCTTGTTTACTCTTTTTGTGCTTGTTTGTCTGGGCCGGTTTTGCCGTGGCGCAAAACCCTGAAAAGGAAAAGGCCGCTGTCGCCGCCGCGGAAGCCTGGCTTTCTTTGATTGATTCCGGCCGTTACGAACAAAGCTGGGAAGACGCGTCGGAATATTTCAGAAACGCGATCACCCAACAGCAGTGGGACCAATCCCTGAAAGCGATCAGGCCCCCTCTGGGACAGCTTATATCCAGGGAGGTTATAAGCGCGGTTTATACGACCACCCTGCCCGGAGCCCCGGACGGCGAGTATGTGGTCATACAGTATCAATCCTCTTTCGGGAACAAGAAGTCCGCCGTCGAAACTGTCACGCCGATGCTGGACCAGGATGGCGCGTGGCGGGTGTCAGGTTATTTTATCAGATAATAAGAATTAAGCCCGGCGCCGATAAAAACAGGTCGGAGTTGTTTTTTGTTAACCCATAACCGGGAACAGGCCTGCTTCCCATGAAGGACCCCTTCATGAGACTAAAATCATGGTGTGTTCGTTTCCCCGCTGTGTACGGGATTTTGAGTAACTCCTATTTTCTTTGCTACCTGCTCAAGAGTCAACCGCTTTTTTCCCCGCAGATTCCTGACCCGCGTCCCAAGCATAGAGATTGGGTCAGCTTGTTTCATCTCAAATTTCCTCCTACAATTTTATAATTTGTGGTAGAATTTATGAGTTTGTTTTATTTTTTTATTAAAAATTTGTCTATGGGGCGCGGGCATGAAAAGATGCAACTTTTTTGTAACCTTTTGACGGCAAAGATGGACAAAACATGACCAAGCATAGCAAAGCAATTTTATCCAATTCTCGTCTAGAACTGCAATAATTCAATACCGGAGAGGTGCGAGAGCGGTTGGCCCGCTGGTCTGGGAAGTTGCTGGAGGAAGCGGGCACATTCTGGAATACGTTTGCGCGTTGCTTGGGTGAGCCGTAATATATAGTCCTGCCATTTACCGGAGAGGTGCGAGAGCGGTTGGCCCGCTGGTCTGGGAAGTTGCTGGAGGAAGCGGGCACATTCTGGAATACGTTTGCGCGTTGCTTGGGTGAGCCGTAATATATAGTCCTGCCATTTACCGGA
>JAGOJP010000082.1 GCA_017995055.1 Candidatus Omnitrophota bacterium | reverse complement strand
TTCATTACAGGCATCGTGACAGGCATCGGTTTTTTATGTGCGGGGACGATCATCCGCTGCGAATCTAACGTCATTGGATTAACCACGGCCGCCACCTTGTGGATCGTATCCGGAATCGGGATGGCCGTAGGCGCGGGTTTATATTCTGCAGCGATCGTCGTGACCCTCGCCGTCTTCTTTGTGCTGGTAGGCGTGCGTTCATTAGAGAAAAGATTAAAGAATCGATTAACTAACCAAGGAGGATGTTATGGTGATCCGGGGCCGCAACAGGGTGAATGAGGTTGAACCTCAGGAAAAAAGCATTGATATCAACGCGCAAATGCAGGGGACGTTATCTTTTAAGGATCCGGTTAATTTAAAAGTTAACGGCAATTTTAAAGGCACACTGGAAGTCCGCGGCACATTGACCATCGGGAACGCTGCGTTTGTGGAAGCCCATATTACCGGGGAGAATATTATTATCGCCGGTAAAGTGAGGGGGGATATTATCGCGAAAAAAATGCTCGTGCTGATGCCGACAGCCGTATTAACCGGGAATATTTCCACGCCCAAACTGAATGTGGTGGAGGGGGCGATATTCCAGGGAAGATGTCAAATGATGGAAGACATCCTTTCGGTGGAAGAACTCTCCAAATATCTGGAGATTGAATCGCCGGCCATTATTGAGTTGGCGAACGCCGGCCAAATACCCGCCACACGAAACGGTAATGACTGGACCTTCGAGCGTTCCAAGATTGACACCTGGGCGGCTTCCGGGAAAATAACAGATTAAACATCTCTGACATAACGGGAACGCACGGACAGACGACGGGTATGAATGAAAACCAATATATCTCGGTGAGAGAGACGGCCCAAATCCTGGATATTACTGAAAAACAGGTTATGGACCTCATTGAAAAAAAGCAACTCATCGCTTATCGGATCGCGAATCAATTTCTCCGGCTTAAAAAGTCCGAGGTTGTCGGGTTAAGGACGCAAGGGCAGGTGCCCCAGGAAAAAGAAACAAACCACCCTTACACATCCCTGGAACGTGTGCAGGATTTTTTTTATTATAATGATTTTTACCTGGTCTGCTTTTTGATTGTCCTGGGCTTGCTTTATTACATTTTTAGATGACGCGGCGGCCCGAACCTTTTAAACGGAAATTATGAAATCCTGGGCTAGAATCAAAAGTCTTAATAAATATTTTTTCCCTCCTATGGATAACCGTCTTTCGCATACTTTTATACGTACATTCCGGATAATCAAACTGTCGGCTTTATGTTTTGCTGTTCTTGTTTTATCAAACTGTAGCGCCGCCAAACAAGCGGAACAAAAGGCGGCCCTCTCCGCTCAAGAAGCCAACTTCAATGCCTTGAATACGGCCGTGATGGAAGGGGAGCTGAAGCCGGGCCTTTCCGGGCAGGAAATACAGGCCCGGTTCGGTGAGCCCGACGATATTTACCGCTTGATGTCTCAGGTCAGCGTAACCGAAATCTGGACATACCAACAGAATTCCCCTAAGACCAACACCTCCCGATGGCGTCCCATCCGCCTGACCTTTGAAAATCACAAACTCCTCAACATCTCTTATTAACAGCGCTTCTCCACTCCCAGCACCGGGATTCTCGCTAAAAAAGGCTTGCCAATCCAAAAAGTTTAGCGTAAAATTTAGAATCTCGAAATACGAGTTTTTGCCCAGAAGAAAAAGGCGAAAAAACGCTTTTATCACTTTGGGGCCCCCTTAGGATATCCTGATGGCGAGGTAGCTCAGCTGGTTAGAGCACGCGGCTCATACCCGCGGCGTCGACGGTTCGAATCCGTCCCTCGCTACCACTTTTTCTGTCAAAGGGCCCGTTCCCTTCAGGTTCATGTTCGTGAAAAACTTTCCTATTTAAAATAGGAGAGACGATATATCAGCATCCTTTATGGTTTTTCCTGTCAGAATAATTTTTATTTAAAATTTTGCGAAAGGAAGAATGATCATGCCTTCCCCTGTTCGAATCCGGCGTTCCCCGGGGTCTTTTTCCCTCGGGCTTGTGATCTTTTTGTTTTTTCTCCTCCTCCACGCCCGCGCAGAAGCCGGTATCCTTTTTCACGATGACTTTAATACCCCGGCCGAAGATGTCGACCGTTCCCTATGGACCACGCCGGAAGGCCCCGCGGGCTTTTTCGGGCAGACGGCGATCCGCAACCCCCATATCCCTGACAGCATGACCGGCGGGTTACGGAAAACCGTGGAAGTCGGGAATTCTCCCGCTGATCCCGGTGTCGGCGTGGCTAAACTCCTGTTAAGCACATATAACCCCACTGACCCCGCCCACCTGACGTTCTGGGGATCCGAGATTGACACGATTCAGACATTTTCTCCCACCCCGGAGCAAGGGATCGCCTTCGAAGCCAGGGTGCGGGCCTCCGAATCCATTCCCCCGGGAGTCATTACGTCCATATTCGGATTCGGCGAAATAGGGGTAGGGAATTTAAAAGATGAGATTGACATGGAATTCCTCTCGAATCTTTATCTGCCGTCCAGCGGCACCCCGCAGTTTCTGGTCAATCGCTTTGTCAGTGAACCGCCCTCCGCCGCGGGACGTCCGGAAACGCTCCCGTTTCCGAACGGAGTTAACGTCACAGAATTTAATACCTATAAAATCGTGTGGTTCACGGATAAGATAGAGTGGTACGTCAATGACGTCCGGGTGTTCGAAGCTAACAGGGATATACCAAACCACCCGCTGAACATGCGCCTCAACATCTGGGTGCCGGGTCCGGAATGGGCCCTGGCCTATAATTCCGGCCTTCAGGCCTCCCCAAGCCTCCAGGAAAACATAGACTACCTTTATGAAATCGATTATGTCACGGTGTTCCATGTTAACCCCGTGCCAGAACCGCAGACGCTTTCTCTGCTGGGGGGGACGCTGCTATATGGCTTTTTCTGGCGACGGCCGCGTGCCGGAATTCTTTTTAAAAAACAGCGGGCCTAAGATTATCATTGACGATCCAAGCCTTTAAAGTTTATGATATCTTTTGAAGGGGACATCGCGATGAAATGCCCTAACAAATCTATGAACATGGAAGGCTGTAACTGTACCTATACAGGGTGCGATAAAGCCGGGATTTGCTGTGAGTGTGTTCGCTACCACAGAAAAAAAGGGCAAATTCCCGCCTGTTTCTTCCCGGCAGAGGCAGAAAAGACGTTTAACCGTTCCATTGATTATTTTACCGAGCTTCATCAGCCCGCCCGGCATAGTTCCTCATAAACGTCTATGTTCCTGTCCGGGTTTTATTGCCGCCGTTTCATGTTAAAACCCATTAAAAAAATTGGAGTCTTATGGTTGGCGGCATGTTTTTTTTCTTCGCCCCTTCCGGCGGCGGAGGAAATTCAGTTCTTGAACGAGCCGGGAAAAGAACGCATGGTAACGGGAATCATATCCGCCGACACGATCATCCTGGACCACAAAGATAAAATTAAACTGATCGGGATTAAATCCCCGGAACCGCCCCGGCAAAAAAAAATTGTCCGTGACCAATACGGATTCATCACGAAAGAACCTTCGCCGGAGATATCCCTGGAAGAACGCGCCCTTGATTTTGTCCGCACGTTACTCATCGGGAAAAGGATCACCCTGGAATTCGATATCCGAAAGAAGGATGAATCCGAGACGGATCTTGCTTACGTTTTCTTAGCCGAAGGCCGGCGTTTCGTGAATGCCGAAATTGTCCGGCAAGGATTTGCCCACCTGCATATACAACCGCCAAATTTCAAATATGCCGGGGAACTCCGGGAAGCGTATCGGGACGCCCGGGCGGAAAAGAGGGGACTCCTGGGTGAATAAAATTCTATGGGTAAGCATCCTCCTCTTGGTCGTTCTCTTACTCATGATCGGGATCGCGGTCGCCGGCAGCAAGTGGCTTAATCGATTCTGAACCCCGAGGATCATTATTTATGACGGACATCACCTCACAGGTCAAAACAAACATCATTCGAAAACACCTGGTCCGGAAGGGGGACACGCTGTTAATCGGAGTTTCCGGAGGCAGCGACTCCATAGCCCTGCTGCACGTCTTAAGCCGCCTCCGGCATCTTTTGGCGTTTCAGATCCTGGCCGTGCATTTTAACCACCAGTTGCGGGATGACGCTTCCAGCGACGAAAAATTTGTCGGGCAGTTTTGCCGAGCCTTGAATGTCCCCTGTCAATCTGTCCGCCTGACCATCCAACGCACCAAAGACCAAAGTTCCCTCGAAGAAAACGCCAGGCAGGCGCGCTTACGCCATCTGGCGCGCCTCACGAAAAAGCATCAGGCCGATAAAGTCGTCCTCGCGCATCACCGGGATGACTGCGCGGAAACTGTCCTCATGCATATTTTACGGGGAGCCGGGCTGCAGGGCTTGAGAGGGATCCCGCCGGAAACCGGGCTGAATTCTTTAACCATTATCCGGCCTTTTTACAATGTCTCCAAAAAGGATATTTTGCAGTACCTGCGGGCGCATAGAATACAATACCGGGAAGACTCCACCAATCAAGATGCCTATTATTTCCGTAACGCAATCCGGAACAAACTCCTTCCTTATATAGAAAAAAATTATCAGCCCAAAATTAAAGAACTCTTGTTCCAGCTTGCCAGCCTTTGCGCAGAAGACTACGACTGCCTCCTGGAAAGCGGCCGGCAATGCCTTAAAAAAGTCCTCCGGCCCGGAGCCCCGGAAGGGACGGTCACACTCCATCAAAAAAAACTGGCCCTTCTGCATCCCAGCCTGCAAAGAATCGTCTTACGGCTGGCCTATGAAACACTCCAGGGGGACCTGACCCGCTTAACACTCAAACACACGCAGGAAATGGAAGACTTACTCATAAACCGCAAAAAAGGGGCGTCGGTTCATCTGCCTAACGGGATCCTGGTGCGGAAGGAAGCCGCCGACATTATTCTCAAAAGAAGAAACTCTTGAAAGTCTATCGCAATCAGTTATAATACTAAAAATTTTATTATCAGGATTGTGAGGAAACATGCAGAACTATAAACGTCCCAATCTGAAACGGCCGGTCCGCCCGGCACCCCACCGAGGGAAAAACCGTCCTCCCAATAATAACATCCTGTTTTTGCTCATGATCGGCTTTGTCCTGCTTCTGCTCATGAGCCAAACCGAATCGGTCAATAAATTTAAAGTCCCCGAACCATTAGCCTACAGCACTTTTTTTAAAATTTTAAAAGAGAATCCTCAAACCGGACGCATCAAGAAAGTAGAGCTGATCGAAGGGCCGGAGAACGTCGTCAAAGGGACGTATCAGGACGGCACGGAATTCCGGCTGAACATTCCCAGCAAAGATGAAACCATCCTGGACCTTATGCGTTCCAATGTCCCGGACGTCCAGGTTAAACCGGCCCAGACTTTCTGGAGCCAGATGATCCTGTCGCTGTTACCGATCCTGATTATCATTCTTTTTATCTGGTTTATTTCCTACCGGGGCAGCCAGATGGGAAATAAAATCTGGTCCTTTGGGAAATCCCGGGCAAGGCTGAGCACCAAAAGCGGGATGAACATCACCTTTAAAGATGTCGCCGGAGTGGACGAAGCCAAAGAGGAATTGCAGGAGGTGATTGAATTCCTGAAAGAGCCCCGTAAATTCCAACGGCTGGGCGGGAAAATCCCCAAAGGGGTTTTACTCGTCGGACATCCCGGGACAGGGAAGACCCTCTTGGCAAAGGCGGTGGCCGGGGAAGCAGGGGTGCCGTTCTTTTCTTTAAGCGGATCGGATTTCGTCGAAATGTTTGTCGGGGTAGGCGCCTCCCGGGTCCGGGACTTGTTCGACCAGGCCCGCAAAGCCTCCTTGAGTTCCGGGAAAGGGGCGATTGTTTTTATCGACGAAATTGACGCCGTGGGACGTCAGCGTTTTGCCGGGATAGGCGGAGGGAACGATGAAAGGGAACAGACATTAAACGCCCTTTTGGTTGAAATGGACGGATTTAATACCCAGAGCGGGGTTATTATTATCGCGGCGACCAACCGTCCCGACACCCTGGATCCGGCTTTGTTGCGCCCCGGGAGGTTTGACCGCCAGATCGTCGTGGCCCTTCCGGATATCAAAGGCCGGGAAGGCATTCTGAAAGTCCATACGCGGGATATCAAGGTGGATGAGAAGGTTAACTTTGAACGGCTGGCTCAACAAACCGTTTATTTTTCCGGAGCCGACCTCGCCAACGTCTGCAACGAAGCGGCCTTGCTGGCGGCCAGAAAAGATAAAGAAAAAGTGGAAATGGATGATTTTCTCGCCGCCATCGAACGGGTGACTATGGGGCCGGAAAAAAAGAGCCGGACAGTTTCTAAAAAAGAGAAAGAAATCACCGCCTACCATGAAGCCGGCCACGCGCTCCTTTCCCTGCTCATTGATGAGGTCGACACCTTTACAAAAGTTTCCATTATCCCCCGGGGCATGGCCGGAGGCTACACCCTGACCCCGCCCAAAGAGGACCGCCATTATCTGAACAAAAAAGAACTCAAAGGACAGATGACACTTCTCCTGGGCGGGCTTGTCGCGGAAGAAATCGTGATCCAGGACACCACCACCGGGGTTTCGAATGATCTCCAGCGCGTGACACAGATCGCCAGGGCCATGGTATGTGAATATGGCATGAGTTCTCATTTAGGACGTTTGTCTTTCGGGCATAACCCCCAGCATCATTTTCTGGGGCGGGATCTTTTTGAACAGCGTGATTACAGTGAAGAAACCGCGAAAAACATAGACCATGAAATCCAGACACTCGTGGAAGAAGCGTACACACGGGCGCGCACGTTATTAACCGAAAACCGTGACAAACTGGACCGGATCGCAAAAACCCTCATCGAGAAAGAGGTCATCACGATCGATGAAACAAGGACATTGCTGGGAATGACGCCGGAGGACGAAGGAGCCCCCGAGGGACAAAACCCAGTCCAAAACCCAGCCGAAGATAGCTCCGGGTCTCCCGTCTCTCTCGGCAGGGACACATGAGTTAAACGGCTTTTCGTGCAAAAAACTATCCTGCGAAGAAAAAAATTCCTGTTACGGGCCCGGGGGTATTCCCTGAATCTCGGGGAGGCAACCCGGATCATGGGCATTATTAATGTGACGCCGGACTCCTTCAGCCAGGACGGATGCCTGCAAGGGAGGAGAGACGGGACCGCCCCGGCCCTCCGGAAAGCACTAACGTTTATCCGGCAGGGGGCGGATATCATTGATATCGGCGGAGAATCTTCCCGGCCTGGAGCCATGCGTGTTTCCGTCAAGGAAGAAACTGCGAGGGTCGTTCCCGTTATAAAAGCGCTCGCCCAGAAAGCCACCGTCCCGATCTCTGTTGATACCTATAAACCCACGGTCGCCCGTCATGCGCTTGATGCCGGGGCCAGCATTGTCAATAACATCATGGGGATATCCTCCGACCGCGCCCTGCTTAAAATGATTCACCGCTACGGAGCCGCCGTTGTCTTAATGCATATCCGGGGGGTCCCGCGCACTATGCAAAAGAACATTATCTACAATAATTTAATAACCGAGATAAAAGATTCCTTGCGAAAATCTGTTGAAATTTGCTTGGAAATCGGGATTAAATCAGATAGAATCATATTGGATCCGGGGATTTGCTTTGGGAAAACAGCCGAGCATAATTTGGAAATCATTCACCAGCTTGACGAATTCCAGTCTTTACAATGCCCTCTTCTTCTAGGGACATCACGAAAATCTTTTATCGGCAAAGTGTTGAAAGAAGACGTTCCCAGACAACGCCTATGGGGCACAGCGGCAACAGTCTGCGCCAGTATCCTTAAAGGCGCCCATATCCTTCGCGTTCATGATGTTAAAGAAATGGTTGCTGTCGCCCGCATGACGGACGCGATCATCCGGCAATCGGTTACTTAACAAGAAAATTGACGTATGTTTTTTTTCATTTGGTCATTTTTAAAACCAGTCATTGAGATAGCCATTCTTTGGTTTATTTTTTATCAAACACTGGTCTTTTTCGAAGGGACACGCTCCTTTCAAGTGCTGAAAGGCGTCACCCTGCTTGTCTTTGCGTTTGTGCTTTCACAGATCGCGGGGCTGGACACCATTAACTGGTTGCTGACCAAACTGTTCGGCATATCCATTATCGCACTTTTGATTATTTTCCAGCAGGAACTGCGATTGGGCCTGGCGCGCCTGGGGCAGCGGCATCTTTTTAATATCGCCTTGGAAGAAACCGAAGTCATGGCGATTATCGAAGAGATTGCCGACGCCGCTTACCGGTTCTCCAAAAACAAGACCGGATGCATCATGGCGATTGAACGCGACTCAAAACTTAAAACTTACATTGAAAGCGGCATTAACCTTGACGCGAGAATTTCCTCTGAACTGATACAAAGCATCTTTAATCGTAGTTCTCCTTTGCATGATGGCGGGATTGTAATCCGCCGGGACAGGATTATTGCCTGCGCCTGCCTGTTCCCGTTGTCCGAGAACCCTAGTTTCAGTAAAATTATCGGGACGCGCCACCGGGCCGCGCTCGGTTTAACGGAACAGACGGACGCGATCGTCGTTATGGTTTCAGAAGAATCCGGGGAAGTTTCCCTGGCGTCTGATGGCCGCTTCATCCCGGTTATCAACCGGGACCGGTTTACAAATATCCTTAAAAATCTGATCGTCGGGAATCAAAAGCCGCAAAAATAAGCCTATAACAAAAATGAAAAAGTGGGTAACACATAATCTGGGCCTGAAGCTGATTGCGTTAGGGCTGGCGATTATCACCTGGATATACGTTTCCGGGGAAATCCTCCGCCAGGAAAAACTCCAACACCCTCGGGAACAAGAGCAGTCCGCCTTCCCCTGATGAACCAGCACACGAACCAGAAAGGACAAGAGAACGATGAAGCTTGGCGTTAACATCGATCATGTGGCCACGTTACGCCAGTGCCGGCGCGGCGATGAGCCAGACCCGGTCATGGCGGCAAAAATCTGCGAGCGGGCCGGGGCCGATAGTATTGTGTGCCACTTGCGGGAGGACCGGCGGCACATTTTAGACGCCGATGTGAAAAGGTTAAGAAAAACCGTAACAACGCGCCTGAACCTGGAAATGGCGTTAAGCCAGGATATTCTCGAAACAGCCCTGAAAGTCCGTCCGGACCAGTGCACGATTGTGCCGGAACGGCGGCAAGAGCTCACGACAGAAGGAGGGCTGGATGTCATCCGGTATTTCCAAAAAATCACCCGCGCGGCGGAACGCCTCCAGGCCAAAGGGATCACCGTAAGCTTATTTATTGCCCCGGAAAAATCCCAGATTACCCGAGCCGCAGAAACCGGGGTAGGCATGATTGAGCTGCACACGGGCTGTTACGCCAACAGCCGCACCCCCAGCGCCACTCAGAAACAATTAAAACAAATATCGGACATGACCCGGTTCGCCCGGGACCTCGGGCTCTCCGTGAATGCCGGGCACGGGCTCAATTACACCAACACTCCCGCGATCGCCGGGATTTCCGGTATTGAAGAATTAAACATCGGACATTCAATCATCTCCCGGGCGGTCACGACAGGGCTGGAGGCCGCGGTCAAAGACATGATCCAGATCATAAGGACATCAACATGATTATCGGGACAGGGATTGATATTATCGAAGTCGCCCGGATTGAACAAGCCATGACCCGGTGGGGGGAGCATTTCCTGCGTTATGTTTTTTGCGACGAAGAAATTCAATACGCGAACCAAAACAAATTTCCGGCCAGGCATTTCGCCGGCCGTTTCGCGGCCAAAGAAGCGGTTTTCAAAGCCCTGGACGAATCCTTCCTGCCCATAGGCTGGAAAGACATAAAAATTCTTAATCAGGAAAACGGGAAACCTTGCTGTCACATCAACAAGCCTGCATTCCCGCATACCATTCATCTTTCTATTTCCCATTCAGATAATTATGCGATTGCCAACGCCGTTATTACGGCTCAAAAAGAATGTCTATAAAAACCATTTCGGGCATGTCCTGATCCTGGCCGGGTCCAGACG
>JAGOJP010000081.1 GCA_017995055.1 Candidatus Omnitrophota bacterium | reverse complement strand
GTATACGATAAACCTCCCGGCGAGCGAAATATGCGTTGTCAGGCGGGCCCCTTTATTGCTGAACGGGTCCTTGACGACCTGCACCAAAATTTCCTGCCCCTCCTTCAGCGGCTGCGAGGACGTTTCGGCCCGGGGGCTTACTTTATTCCGGTGCTTTAAAATACGGTGCAATAATTTTTTGGGCCCGTTCAATTCTTCTTCCAGCAAGGGGTTAATCGCGTCCGTCAAATAAAGGAACCCGTTCTTTTCCTGTCCGATATTAACGAAAGCCCCGTTAATAGACGGTAAAATAGATTCAACCCTCCCTTTATAAACATTCCCCAAAATAGACTGATCATTGACCTTCTCGATATAAAAATCGTCCAGCTTCCCTTCATCAATAATGGCAACCCGGGTTTCCCCCGTTCCAATCTGAATAAGAATCTCTCTCGACACAATTCCTCCTTATCCCTCAATCAAATTTCTAAACTGTTTAACAGCCCCGCCGCTCAGGGGCCGGCATCCGGTCCGGGAAGACATCCCCGGTCTGGCGTTACATCCTCCCCCGAAGTCCGTAAAAGGACACCTCTGCCCCCACGTTCAAACAACAAGAACCGGAGGCAGAGGTCGCAATATTCAATCGCATCAATGCGTTACAGCCCAAGAACGTAATTATGGTTGTTCCTGGGTGATGATATGCGGCGTCAAGAAAATTAATAAATCCGTCTTAACCGATGTCTTTTCCGTCTTCTGAAAAAGCAGGCCAAAGATCGGGATGTCGCCTAAGATCGGGAGCTTCTTTTTCACATCCGTGCTCTGGTCCTTGATCAAGCCGGCGATGACCAGCGTTTCCCCGTCTTTGATCATAACACTCGTCGTCACTTCTTCGCTGCTCAACTGCGGCATCGATGTATTTTCCACCGTCACATAATCCAAAATCGCAGTGATCTTCGGATTAATATCCAAAGTCACATGCCCGGCGTTGTTCACATGCGGGGTCACCTCAAAGATAATACCAATATCCTTGAATTCCCAGTCGCTCACCTGCAGCTTGGCCTGGTCTTCATTATAACTGTATTTGGGAATCGGGTACTGGCTCCCGACGGTAATCTTGGCCATTTTGTTATCCAGGGTCACAATCCGCGGGTTCGACAGAATATTGGTATCGCTCCGGGTCGTCAGCATTTCAAAAACAGCCTGCGCCTCAGCAAAACTTAAAGTTCCAAGCGTGAATCCGGAAGAAACCGTATCAGGTTGAAAACCCTCGTCACTGGCCCCTATCGCCGGAAAATTATAGGGCGAATATTTATTCGAGGTGTCTACCGTAAATGGCCACATATGCGGACGGGCCGACCCCGTGATGCTCGCCTTTGCGACCCAGTCGATCCCCAGCTTATCGGTATTGCTTAAAGTGGTTTCAACAATTTTCGCCTCGATCAGAACCTGGGGAGTCGTTTTATCCAGCTGGTCGATCACCGCCGAAATCAACTCCAGGTTTCCCGGGATATCACGGACGATCACGGCGTTGGTGCGCTCATCCATATTAATGCTGCCCCGGTCCGTTTTCATTTTATCGATGGAGGCCTTGACATCCGCCGCCTTCGCGTAATTCAGGACATACGTTTTGGTTACCAGCGGTTCCTGGTCCGCCAGCAACTTGGCATCTTCCCGCCTTTTCTTCAAGTTGTCAATCGTCGTGACGGTAATGATGTTCCCCCGCTGTTCATACGCGTAGCCGTATGTCTCCAGGACGACCTGGAGCGCTTTCTGCCAGGGGACGTCCTGCAATTTAATCGTGATCAAACCCGTCACCTCCGGGCCGGCCACAATATTAACGCCGCTCTTGTAGGAGAGGATCCGCAGGACATTCTGAATATCCGCGTCCCTGAAATCCAGGCTGACGTTCCCTCCTTCCGACATGGAAAGATTTTCCGGAGAGTCAGCCGTTGTGCCGTCTTGCGCATACACAGGTGTCATCATCAAGGCCAAAAAAATAACCAGTATTACCCATCGTTTAAACATATTAATCCTCCTTTTTGAGTTTTAAGATAACTCGTTCTTGACCTTTTTGTAATGTCACGCGGTTTTCTTTTATATCCTTAACGGTAAAGACCCCGATAGATTCATCCTTCTGCAGAATTTTTCCATTAATGATCGCCACGCTTTTGCCGCCATCCCCGACGTAAATCCCCTCCAGGACCAAATCCGTCGCCAAGAGGTCCTTCTCCAAGTTAACAATCATCCCCTTAGAATTCACCAGCGGCCAGAAGGGGTCGCGTTTGTCATGGCTGTCGTACACATAGTCGGCGCTGACCTCCTCGGCCTCATCCTCGGCGCCGCCGCAAGGCGTAACGCCGCCCAAGGTCACGATCAGCAGGATTGTCCAAAATCGGATTTGGGTCTTCCTCATCATTTCTGCCCGCCTTCAAACACAACCAGTTCGATCGCCAGATTAATGGATGCCGTCTGTTGGTCTTCACGGCCTGTTTCGATTGAAAAATTCGGCAATCGCAAGAAAATACCGTCCCGCTCCATTTCATTTAAAAACCGGCCGAACGGATGATAACCGCTTTCGGCTTCTATAACAATAGGGATAGAAAAATATTTTCCTTCATTATTCTCCAGGACCGGATCGTTGATGGCCGTCTGCGGTAAAATCTGTTCTATTTTTACGCCGTGTTTATCCGCAATCCGCGAAATATTTTCCAAAAGAAACGGAATATCCTCTTTGCGCTTAATCCTCCGCTGCAGATTCTGATACTTCTCTTCCAGCCGTGACAATTCTTTTTTATACTGGGTAACCCGGAGGATATTATTCCTGGTTTCGGTCGTTTCCCGGTTCAATTCTTCCAGCTTGGGATTAATGGCCTGCAGCGTCTTCAGTTGAAACTGCAACGGGAACAGATAGAAGACCACAAGAATCACCGTAAAGATGCCCGCCAGTAAAAAGGAGGGATTCTTTTCGTTGATTTTATTCACCGCGGAACCCATCTGATTCTTGATATTACTCATTCTTTTACCCTTATCCCGGGAGCCGCTACAAATCCACCCGGATCGTAAAATCCGCAACCGGCGTTCCGTTGATTGTCCGGCTTTTAATGTATTCCAACTCTATCTCACTAAAGTCCTTCATAAAAGCATGGTTGTCTTTTAAGCTGGTATTAAAACTGTGGACGCTGATCATTTCCGTCTGTGTTTTGGAAACAGCGCTGCCGTTGATCAGCAAAACCCCTCCCTCCAGCTGCATTTTGGTTAACCAGACTCCGCGCGGAAGATTATCGCTGATCTCGTTTAATTTCTGGGACCACATAAAATCCCGGCTCCCCAGCACTTCTTCCAGAGGAGCGAGTTTGCCGTTAATCTCTTTAATCTGGCCGGCATAGCGCTCCGTGTTGATTTTCTGCGGGACAAGTTCGGACAGCTCAGACATCAAACGCTTGCGTTCGGACAGTTTCAAGGAAATCATAAATTGCAAAGCGCCCGCGCCCAGGGCCAGGACAACGATAAACAGGCTCGTATAACCAATAATCGCCTGTTTCGACAATCCCGCGGACGGCTCACTGGAAGGGAGAGCTTTCCTCTTTTTTTTCAATTGAGGAGGAACTAAATTGATTTCAATCATACGTTATCCCCTGCTTTGCCTCATTGTGTCGCCGTCGATGAACATGATCATGAATATAAAGACAACCCGAGGGCCACGGACAAAAACGCCGTATTGGACTCCAAATCCTCCCTCTTAGCCGTGTCTCCCAGCGTCAGCCAAGGAAACGGGTTCCAGCGTGACACTTTAATATCAAGATTTTTAAAAATAATATCGTCCATCCCTTCCAGTTGGGACGTTCCGCCGGTTAAAAGCAAATGGGTGATGCCCACATTCTTCTCTGTCATAAAGTAATCAAAAGACAACCGGAGTTCCGAAACCAGATTAATAATCACCGATTCGCAGGCGTCCAGCACCTTGTCCAGCTGGTCTTTCGGGTTTCTCTTCAAACTCTCCGCTTCTTCATACCGCAGGCTCAGGGAATTCGTTAAGGCCTTCGTAAAATCTCTGCCGCCGATAAAAACATCCCGGGTAAACAACGGCATCCCCTGGACCATAATGGTAAGATTGCTGACGACCTCCCCGATGTCCAGGATGGCGACCGCGGCGTGCTTGGATGCGTCCGGCGCTGTTTCCGGATTTTCCAGCATTTTCGGGTTCAGTACGTTCATAATGTTGGAAATCGCGACCGCATTAAGAGAAATAAAATTGGGATGATACCCCAGTTCCGTGAGGAAGGCGACGCGGTCGTCAATGATTTCTTTTTTCGCCGCAGCCACCAAAACCAACATTTTGTTATCCTTTAACGCGGTATTCAGAATGTGGCAATCCGTGTAGATCTGGTCCAGCGGGAAAGGAAAATATTTGTCCGCTTCAATGGCGAAACTTTTTCTCAAATCTGCGAGGGGCATGCGGGGAAACTCAATATAGCGGATCAGGGTACCTTTTCCGCTGACGGCGGTGAAAGGATCCATGGCCTCAGCCGAAAGGTTGCGCAAAGTTTGTTTGACCGCCTTCTTCTGGTCGCCCCCTTCCACAGGAACGACCGTCCAGTCCAGGAGCGTATAGGCGGATCCGGCCTTTTTTACTTTCATACCTTTACAGGCAAACGTTCCGATATCCAGCCCGACCGTAACGGCACCGGCCCTCTCCGGGACAACTCCTGTAAATGCTTTTTTAAAAAAACCTGGCATAATGGGAATGCCTTACTCTTATATAAAAATTCCCTGCGGAGAATTTTTATAACCTGTTTATATTGAATAAATAATATTATCCTTATTGTAACAAAAACATCGCGGACTGCAAAAGCGCATTATATTTTTTTTGTCTCCCCCATATTACACCCAACTCCGAACTCTCACAGGCCCCGCGCTTATCTTCTGCCTCAAGGGCAATACTCCTCGGGAAATCCCGACCGCCGGTTACCGCTGCTGGCCAGCCAACTGGATCTGCTGCTGAATATCCTGATTCACGATAACGAGGTACCGGGCGAACGCGATAAAACCAAGGATAAGCGCGGCAATAATAATCATGTTAAAATTCGGAGGCCTCATCTGTCCCTCTCCCTTTTTAACCGGTGCATTATAACATCTTTCTCTTGAAGCACTAGATTTTTAATATTTTAATACACCCTGGCTTCTAAAAATCTATTCTCCGTTTCTGACTCATCACGCATCCCATAGAGCCCCGTGACCGTGGACCCCAGGAACCATTCTTCGCGGAATGATATGACTTCTTAACATGCGCGCGCCCATCCCCGAAACAGAAGACCTGGCTAATCCCCCGCATTCATCCCCGGGCATGCCCGCGGTCTTCTGCGCAGGCGGATAAAAAGAGGGGGGCCTTTTTAGGCCCCCCTCAAAACCGAATCACAAACTTTCACACAGACGGACTACGGAGACTACATACCTCCCGTCAGAATGCCTCCAGTCGTAATCGTGAATGTCGTTGTCCCGGACGTTCCGACCGTGACCGGCGTTGCTGTAAACGTGTAATGACCGGCATTGAACTCACAAGTAAAATTAAACCCGGACACTGTCGTGCTGCAATAATTGTTGTTGATATACGGCGGTGTCGCGCCAGTCAAAGACGTTTCATTCTCTGGATAGTTCCCGGTATTCGCCGTCGCGAATGTCTCCGAGGATGTTGACAATGACCGCAGCGTGCTTTTTGCCAGCGCGTCATTAGCGGAGATCTTAGCCCTTAACAGGTTAGGAATCGCGATAGCAGCCAGTAAAGCGATAATGGCCACAACGATCATGATTTCGACGAGCGTAAAACCTTTTCTGTTCATGTTCTGTTCCTCCTTCCTCAAGCCTGGATTTACCGCGTCCGCCTTACCAAGATCCCAGCAAAAAACTGTTGTAAGAATAATGACGGTTTACATAATCTGCTGTGAATCTTCGGCTTAGCGACACGATCGACTTTATTCTTTCCCTATGCTAACACATGGGCTCAAGCTGTCAATTCAAATCAAAAAAAAATCTGTCCTTCTTCAAGAGGGACAGACCACTATTTTTGCCTATATCTTTCCTGATGGCAACTGGCTGCCCTCTTTCGGCCGGTCCTCCGCCTCCTGTAGGGCCCTATAGCTTTGTGTCCCATCCTTACGAATGGTTTACCTTTTGCATCACCCGATTGTCAAATCTACTGAAAGTATACAACCCGCAGGGTTAAAATGTCAAGGCCGAGGCAAATCATGAAATCAAGCCTCACGCGTCAGTTCTCCTTATGCGTCAACGGGGCCGGAAGTTCCCGCCTTCGCCCTTCTGCCTCAAGGCCGTTTCCCCGCCGGTCATTTCTGACGAAGCCCTTTATCCCGAGCTTTCAAAAGCCCCTCGACTTTTTTCTGTAGCCCCTGATTTTCGCGCTGCAGGACCTTCAAATAGTCATTCAACTGTGTTTCTTCCCGGGAAAAATTTTCCGCGGCTTTCCGCTCTTCTTCATAACGGGCTTCAATAATCGACAGGGAGCTCGTCAGGACCGCCTCTCTTAATTGCAAAGCCTCCACGTCCCTTTTCAGTTTCTGACTTTCGGAAACCGGCGCCGGGGCGCTCTCTTCTTCCGCCTCCGGGACCCAAGCGGCCTCCTCCGTCTCGTCCAGATCAATATCCTCCAGAAGCCGCGTCAATTCTTCTTTGATCTCCTGCGCGGACGGCGAAGACCCCTGGCTCTTCTGGGCTCGCTGACAATCGGCCTGCAAAGCAGCAATCTCTTTTTCCAGCAGCTTTTCTTTCTTGCGATAAGCCCTGGCTTGAATCTGTCCCTTTCGAATAGACAGGTTCAAATCATCGATATCGTCTGCCCATTGTTTCCGGGAAACGGCCCAGGAAGCGGAAGGCGAAGATGGGGCCAGAGAAGCCGCCGCATCCTGCAAAGGAAGCCTTTCGCTTAAAACCTGTTTTTTCCTCCTCAATAGATCCGTTTCCTTCGTCAGGACCCGGCGGAAAATAACCGCCTGTTTTTCCTGCTGCCGCGAGGCGACGCGAACGACCTCCTGCAGGTCCTGGATATCAGCAAAAATTTTCTCCAACTGCTCCTTATCACTCCGCAGCCGCGCAATATCCTCTTGAAGCCCGGCTAACGCCGCCTTATCTTTAAGGGCGACTGTCTCCCGTTGCTGGGTGAGCTTTTCCAAAGTCCCTTCCGCGGCCGACAAGCGGCCCTGCATCTCCGCCACTCTCGGCAGCCAGGCCTCCTTCTGAGATTTTAATTCCTCCGTCCGGGTCTTTTGCGACGACACTTTTTGTTGAAGCTTGCGGACGCCCTCTTTTCTCCTGTCAATGTCGTTTCGCAAAGCATCACACCGCGCGGACAACGCCTCCTTTTCTTCCTGTTTATCTCTCTGGAACGGGTGCGCACTCTTTTGCTGAAGGCGTTTCTGGAAAAAAGACACTTCCTCTTGCAACAACTGGGCTTCCTCCTGAAGGCGTTTCTGCTTGTCAAGCATGACGCTCATTTGCACTTCTTTCTCGCCCCGGTTCACATCCTGATTTTGCCCTGCTTTCCGTAAGGCCTCCAGCTCCTTCAGCAAATTATCCCGGTCTTCCTCCTGCAAAGTCAGGGCTTCCCGCAGAACCTTTTGATCCGCAAGAAGCTGATCCCTCTCCTGCTGAAACCCGGCCAGATCTTGCTCATATCGCTCAAGGGCCTGGCGCAAAGACTTATTCTTCTCTCCCATCTGCGTGTTCTTCCGCAAGGCTTCCCCCATCGCCTCTTTCAGATCCCGGACAGCGGCCGCCAGCATCTGTTCGGCGGGCGCCGGCTCCGCCGTTTCCAATTCCTGTGCGGCGGCCTGCTGCGGAAGGCAGAGCCCCCACACGCCGGCCAATACAAAAATAACATATTTGCGCAGGACCACAGACATCCCGTTACACCTTATCGTTTAAAATTCAGGATTTCCCCAGCGTTAAATAATCTGAGTAATGCTAATAATCGGCAAGAACAGCGCAATGACAATGAACCCAACCACGATACCCAAAAAACCAATAATGAGCGGCTCAATAATGCTCGTCAAACCCGCCACGGCCGCGTCCACCTGATCATCATAAAAGTCCGCGATCTTCCCGAGCATCTTCTCCAACTGCCCGGATTTTTCACCGATGGAAATCATGCGCGTCACCATCGGAGGGAAAACCCCGCTTTTGACCAGCGGGGTCGCGATGCTTTCCCCTTCGCGGACATTGTTTTTCACGCTGATCACCACGTTTTCCACCACCCGATTGCCGCTGGTCTTTCCGACGATATCCAAAGATTCCAGAATCGGGACGCCGGTCTGCAGCAACGTCGCCAGCGTGCGGCTGAACCGGCTGATCGCTACTTTCCGGATCAATTCGCCAAAAATAGGCACCCGCAATGACATTTTATCAATGGCCTCCCGGCCCCGGTCGGTTTTATACCACCGGCTTAACAGAAATCCCAGCAAAACAATCCCTCCGATGAGATACAAAAGGTTATTCTTCAGCATGTCGCTGGCCCCGATCAGCATCTGCGTCATGGCCGGCAATTCCGAGTTAAAAGAATCATAAATGGAGGCAAAAGTAGGGACGACCTTGACCAGCAGGATAATGGTAATGACGATGGCCATAAACACAACGACCGTTGGATATATCAGCGCTGATTTGACTTTGCGTTTCAGCTTGAGTGTCTTTTCGAGGTAGGAGGAGATGCGGTCCAATATGGCGCTCAGCACCCCGCCCGTTTCCCCCACTTTGACCATATTCACAAAAAGAGTGTCAAAAGCCTTGGGATGCTTGGCAAACGCCGCCGATAAACTGCTCCCCATCTGAATATCGTCCCGCACAGCGATGATGACACTCTGAAAATAAGATTGCGTGATCTGCTCTTGCAAAGCGTCCAAGGCCTGCAGAATCGGGATCCCCGCGTCCACCATCGTGGATAACTGCCGGGAAAAGATCACCAGATCTTCCGGTTTAACGGACTTCTTGACGAAAACCGTTTTGGATGCCGCCTTAACCGGCTTCACGTCAATGATTGTCAAGTGGCGCTTGCGGAGTTCTTCTATAACCGCAGCCTGATTCTCGGCGCTGATCTTCCCGACCACATTGCGCGCCCCCTGATCCTTAGCGACATATTTAAAAGTCGGCATAAGCTATTCCTTTTGCGATATGACCCAAAAGTAATTGTACCATCATTTCACCCCGGATAAAAAGTGTTTCAACAAATTTTTTTTATAAATTTCATTTTACGGACCGCGAAAAATCCATCAAGCCGCCGGACGATAACACACCCCCGCGTGTCCTTCTTTTATCTTTATATTTTTATTATTTCCCGGGAAGGGGCCAAACCCGGCGGCGTCTCAATCATTGGACGTGATCCTTAAAACTTCATCGAGCGTCGTTTCTCCATCACACAATTTCTGCAGGCCGTCTTCCCAAAGCGTCAGCATGCCGAGTTTTTTACGGGCATATTCCTTTATTTCATCGGAAGACTTTCCCAGGATCAGCATCTCGCGGACATGATCATCAAGCGGCATCATTTCCGTGACCCCCAGTCTTCCGTAGAAACCCGTGTGCCGGCAGGAATCGCATCCCTTCCCATGATAAAAAGACTGGCCCTTCTTGACAGGGATGCCCAACTCCCTTAAGACCTTATCCGGGACGTCCATTTCCTCTTTACACCGGGGGCAAATTCTCCGGCACAACCGCTGCGCGCAGACCAGCACCAGACTGGATGACACCAGAAAAGGCTCCACCCCCATATCCACCAAACGGGTCAATGCGCCGGCCGCGTCATTCGTATGCAGTGTCGAATAAACCATCTGCCCCGTTAAAGACGCTTTGATGGCGATATCCGCGGTTTCATAATCACGGATCTCCCCCACCATCACAATATCCGGGCTCTGCCGGAGAATCGCTTTTAACCCTTCGGCGAACGTCAGCCCGATATCCGGCTTCACCTGAATTTGCGTCAAGCCATCCACGACATATTCAACCGGGTCTTCAATCGTAATAATATTTTTGTCCACCTTATTC
>JAGOJP010000080.1 GCA_017995055.1 Candidatus Omnitrophota bacterium | reverse complement strand
GAACGTCTCAAAGACAGCATCCTTGCGGTCGTCCGGAATCCCTATCCCGGTATCCCGGACGACAAATTTAATCACCGGCCCGGGCACCGTAAACTCATTCTGACCGGCAAGGCTCACCTCCAAGCCGATTTCCCCATGTTCAGTGAACTTAATCGCGTTATCGATCAAATTAATAAAAATCTGTTTCAGGCGGGTAGGATCCCCCATAAGGAACCGCGGGACATCCGGAGCGACATTAAAATACAGGTTAATGAGTTTGCCGGCCAAGCGAGTACGGATGATTTTAAACACCTCTTCGATAACATAATCAAGATGAAACGGGATTGTTTCCAGTTTGAGCTTACCGGATTCCACTTTCGAAAAATCAAGGATGTCATTCACGATTTCAAGCAGCATGCGCCCGCTGACAATAATCGTGTTGAGATGCTCATTCTGTTTGCTGTTGAGGCCGCTCTCTTTTAAAACATCCGTGAAGCCCATAATGGCATTGATCAACGTCCGGATTTCATGCGACATATTCGCCAAATATTCACTTTTGGCCCGGGCTTCTTCCTGGGCCTGCTGAGTCAACTTGATGGCCAGTTCCCGCTCTTTGATAAGTTCCCGCTGCCGCTCATGCAATTTACTCTGGGCGACTTTCAGTTCACGCCCGGTTTCTTCATAATCCTGCAAAAGTTTGGAAAGCACGCTCACCTCACACTCGATGCGATCCTGGGCCTGCTCGAGCTGTTGCTTCAATAAAGCGCAGGCTGTCATGTCCGGCTCAAAGTTAATTTTGGGAATATTCCGGACCACCGGTTTAGCCGGGCGGGCGGCCAGGTGGCTTTTGCGAACCGTGTCCTCAACAGCGGTAATAATGCTTTTCACATCAAGATATTCGCTTTTCAGTTCCCCGCCGTTGGCGATCTGCTCATCCAGAAGTTCCAATAATTTCTGCAGGGCTTCAATGGCTTGCGCGATCAGCAGGATCATTTCATTATCCAGCGGCAAGAGATTCTTGCGGAACTTATCCAACAAGGTTTCTGAAGAAGCGGTGAGCGCGAAAATATCGTGCAGCTCCAAAAAATCCGCAAGGCCTTTAATGGTATGAAATGTTTTAAATACATCTTCCACCGCTTCCCGGTCAGACGGGACGGTTTCAAGGATCAACAAGGCGTTCCTCGCGGCAATGAGATGACGTTGGGCTTCACGGGAGAAGTCCGTGAGCATCTCTGTCCCTTCCGAGAGGTCCAAGTGGGGAACCTGAGGCAAAAATTCTTTTTTTTCTGCGGTCATACGAACCGAACTCCACAATGTGTAAATGAAGGAAACTCAGAAATCAATATAGCATCAACTCCCGATAAAAAAAAGCATTGATCATAATATTTACGGAGATCAGCTGATACACCGGTTTCGTATGTCCTCGATGAGCGGCAGAATCTCCAGGAAACGGTCCACAATAATGGGAGAAAAATGGGTTTCTTTCATATGCCGAATCTCCTCCACCGCCGCGTCAACCGGCCAGGCCTGCTTATACGGCCGGTCCGAGGTTAATGCGTCAAAAACATCACAAATACTGCAGATCTGGCCGACAGGAGGGATTTCTTCACCCCGGAGCTGTTTGGGGTATCCGGTCCCGTCCCATTTTTCATGATGCGTAATGCAAATGATCTGCGCCATTTTCATAACCGGAGAACTGCTGCCGGCCAGGAGCTTGGCGCCGATGACGGTATGCGTTTTCATGATTTCATATTCTTCCTGCGTCAAGCGGCCCGGTTTCAGCAGAATGGCATCAGGGATGCCGAGCTTGCCGATATCATGAAGCGGGCTGGCGTGCAACAAAAGGTCGCACTCCGGCAGACTCATCCCCATCGCCACACCGAATTTCTGGCAATACTGGCTCATCCGGATAATGTGCAATCCTGTATCGCTATCGCGGAATTCCGCAGCCTGGGCAAGGCGCCGGATGATGTCCAGTTGAGTTTCCCGCAGTTCTTTCGTACGCTCCTGGACTCTGCTTTCCAAAATCTTGTTCTGATTCTTGACTTCCATATGCAAACACCGCATTTCAATCATGTTGTGGATGCGGAAAATGATTTCCATGTTTTCATAAGGTTTATTAAGGAAATCTGTCGCGCCGGACTGCAACGCCCGCAAACGGATATCGGAACTTTTCTCCGAAGACAGGGCCAGGATGGGGAGATAATGTTCCTTACGGAATTCCGCCAGCTGTTCCATGACCTGAAACCCGTCAAGATGCGGCATAAATATGTCCAGGACGATAATTTCCGGCTGAAAATCGCGGACCAGCTCGAGGACCTTTAGGGAATCATTGGTATATTCCACGTTTTTAAATCCTTCTTCGGCGAGGATTTTTTTTAAATAGAGCCCATGAAGTTTCTGGTCATCCACAATCAGGATGCGGGAATGAGCCATTTGTTCTTTTGTGTACATAACGTTAATCTCTTAAATCAAAGGTATAAACCCCAGAGCAAGCTCTGGACTCAATTAACCGTAGCAAGCTGCGGGGTATGAAACCAGCATCCTTCGGCTCGTTCGCTTGAGCTCTCTCGCTGAAGGATCAATTCGCATGTCTAGTTGACACGCCCTGTGGTCGTGTATTAAAGCAGCATCCTTCGGCTCGTTCGCTTGAGCTCTCTCGCTGAAGGATCAATTCGCATGTCTAGTTGACACTCCCTGTGGTCGTGTATTAAAGCAACATCCTTCGGCTCGTTCGCTTGAGCTCTCTCGCTGAAGGATCAATTCGCATGTCTAGTTGACACGCCCTGTGGTCGTGTAAACTAAATGCTCATTGAATAAAACCCACACCAGGACACGAGCATATTTCTTCCATGTCCGAACCACACAAAAAGTAAGAAATAATCTTATTTTAGTGTGCGTGTAGCCGGAATGTAAGGAAAATTACGGTTTTTTTAAATCCCGTTAAAGATTTTTTAAAATACAATCGAAATTCCACCCCCGCATATTCTCGAAGGTCCGGTCATCCGTTAAATCACACTGCACCGGGCAAATCGTGATGTATTTCTCTTTTAAGGCGCTGGTATCAACGTCCAGGGTCCTGTCCGTGCGGGGCGCCCTCCCGCTCATCCAATAATATGTTCGTCCCGAAGGATCCTGCCGTTTCCGGAAAGTCCCGTCAATAGGCAGGAGGCATTGCCGGGTCGCGCGGACTCCTTTAATCTCTCCAGCGGGGAGAGCGGGAACGTTAATATTCAAGAATGTCCCCGGCGGGAGCCCCCTTTTGAGCACATCTCTGGCAACACCCCGGGCGACCTTCGCCGCTGTCCGGAAATCCGGATTGACAAAGGTATCCAATGAAACCGCCAAAGAAGGGATCCCGCTGAAAGCGCCTTCCCTTGCCCCGGCGACCGTCCCGGAATAAAACACGCTGCAGCCGTCGTTGCCGCCGAGGTTGATCCCGGACACAACCAAATCCGGTTTTTTCTTTAAAATCACCTTCATGGCAAACTTAACGCAGTCCGCCGGCGTTCCGCTGATCGCGTAACCGAAAAACGTTTCTTTCCGCCGTACGGTTTTATACCAAATCGGGTGCGACAGCGTAATCCCGTGCCCGACGGAACTCCGTTCGCTGTCCGGGGCAACGACAACGATGTCCCCGACCTTTTTCATTTCCGCGGCAAGCGCATAAATCCCTTCCGCATAAATACCGTCGTCATTTGTGATCAATATGGTCATACCTTTCCTCCTAAAAATGTTTCTGTTTCTCCCGTCCTGCAACCATACCAGCGCCCCGTCAAAGGGCGTGCAGGGCACACAGTTTCTCGACTATTTTTACACTGCCAGACGGCATCGCAAAATCCGCGAACTCACGCAAGCCCACCCACCGGTGGTCAGAGTCCCTTCGGGGCGACGGACGCGTGGTACAAAGCCATACGGATAAGTGCACCCGGAACCGGGTATAAAAATGCCGCACATGCATCAACGGCACGGCCGTTTGAATCACAACCCCCAGTTCTTCTTTGAGCTCCCGTTCCAACGCCTGACGGCTCGTTTCCCCGGCTTGAATCCGGCCGCCGGGGAACTCCCATAATCCCGCCAACAAACCGGTCGGCGGCCGCTGCTGAATCAAAAATCGTCCCTTATGCTTAATCACGGCCACCGCCGCACGGACGTCTTCCCATTGTTTTACTTTCGGCTCAGGAATTATCTCCTGCACTCCTTTGTGATAGGCCAGGCATGTCCCCCGCACCGGACATTGGGAACAGAGAGGAAGCTGACGGCGGCACAGGATGGCCCCCAACTCCATTAAGGCCTGGTTGAAATCCCCCGGAAACCGAACCGGCAAAAGGCGCTTTAATTCTTCGGCAATGACGCCGTCATACCGGTCCTCGGCCGTTCCTTTCAAGAGAAGAAGACGCATAAAAACCCGGCGGATATTCGCATCAATAATCGTTTCCGCCTTTTGAAAAGCGATGCTTAAAACCGCCCCTGTCGTGTAGGCCCCGAAACCAGGAAGGCTCCTTAAAATGTCTTTATCCACAGGCAATAACCCGCCGTGCCTTTCACAGATAATCTGGGCCGCCTTATGAATATTCCGGGCCCGCTGGTAATAGCCGAGTCCTTGCCAGGCCTTTAAAACCTCGGCCGATGAAGACCGGGCCACGCTCGCAATATCCGGAAACTTCGCAAGCCATCTTTCATAAAAAGGGATAACGGCGGAAACTGTTGTTTGCTGCAACATAATTTCAGAAATCCATATTTTATACGGATCACACGTTCTCCGCCAGGGAAGATCCCGGGCATGACGCCGGTACCACAAACGCAGATTCCGGCGAAACACATTTTTATTCATTTTTCTAACCATAACAGGGGAACTTAATCCATACGAACAGGTGTCATCCGGCGACAAAGCGGAGCGCGCGGACAGAAGAACGGACCCGCACTTTCTCGCCGAAACGGAAAAACCTTTTTTCATGAGACCCGTCAATAAAAACTACGCCGTCCTTCATCAATGACGTTAAATAGATAGACGCCGGGGGCGCAACCACGCCGGCCAGGAGCCGTCCTCCGGAGCCGCGGCCCCGGTACAATTCCCTCACCCGGTACTGCAAGCTCCGGCTTGTTAAAGCCAACCGTCTTCCACCCGCGGAACGCATCGCTCCTGTTGATCCGGCCGCGGTTGCGATCCACAGCCCCGAGCTGCTCTGATCTTCGTCCTTTCTTCCGATCCGCAGATTATACCGGCTCATCGCCGCCGGATTGGAATGACAGGCCAGGATATCATTCAAAGCGCAAATCTTTTCTCCGGTCGCCTCAAACATGACCTGCATCCGGTTCAGCAGAAGCGTTTTCACGCGGCCCTCACGCATCCTGTCCAGCACGGAGGCAAAGCGGGCCGCGGTCACAGGGCAAAAACGCCCCACGCTCCATTGCGGATCTGAATTCACTCCCAAGATATATTGCCGGGTCACAGAGCGGGCCCCTTCCAGGAATGTCCCGTCTCCCCCCACCGTAATGACCCAATCGTAACGGCGATAATCGGCGGATTGCCCACGCGGAATCATGTCGAAAATAACGCCACGGGACTTCAAGACGCGCACAACAATATCCAGATTTTTGTAATGAACGTCATGGGTCCGCTTAAAGCGGGAAACAAAAACCCGTTCGGTAGGGCTCAAAGACGAGGTTAAACGGTGTTTCTGAAAATGGTGCTTGAACGTGCTTTTTTTATATAAGAGTAAAACCTTTTTAATATTCATTTCCGACGAAGCCTCTTCTGATGGGCAGGCAGGTTATTCAGGAAAAGGACTTTTTCCCGCATGTCTTTGAAGGAAACAAATATCCTGTCCGCACGTTTAAGATAACACGGAGGCAAGGAGGTCGCGATGGCAAAACATGTTACCCCAGCGGCCTTCGCCGCCTGGACTCCAAAGGGGGCATTTTCAATCACCAGGGCCCGGGAAGCGTTGACATGAAGCAGCTTCAGGGCTTTCAAATACGGCTCCGGATCGGGTTTGCCGCGCCGGACATCATTCCCGGTCACGGTAACCGTGAAATGTCTTAAAACCTTGTCAGGAAGGATCCGATGCATTTCGTGCCGGGACGTCCCTGTCACCAGGGCCAGGAGCATTCCCCGGCGCTGCATGTCACGAAGGAAGGTCCGGGCGCCGACAATAAAACGCTGTTTGACAATTTTCTTGAATAATGCTTCTTTGGCCAAAAGAAGCCGCCTGCTTTTCGCCGGGGTATATTTCCCGTGATACAGCGATAAGAGTTCCCGGACGCTGACGCTGCCTTTCTGTCCTTCCCTGCGATAAATCTCTTCACGGGGCACCGCGATCCCTTCTTCTTGAAGCAGAACCTGATGCCAGGCCCGGTAATGATCCGGCATGGTGTTGGTGATGACCCCATCCATATCAAATAAAACAGCCTGCACGTCTACGCAAAATGACTTCATGTCAACAGCTTTCCTTGGGTAAAATCGCTGTGCTGGTCTCAACTCCCAGCTTATCTTCATAAAAGGATTAGCACTGTGATGATATATGTCTGACAGGGCCCTGTCCCGAGGGGAATTTCAAACAAATCCGCCACTGCGGCTTATAAATTTATTCTGTTTTTCCCACCCCACCCTAAAGCTCAAAACAAGGGGGCCGGGAATTCACGGAGAAGGTTTGCCCTGGCGCCCTTATCCCCGGGGTGTCCCCATGAGTCATGCGCGTCACGGGATGATTTGCCGTCTTAACATAGGCCGGACATCTCCCGGAGAGAAAAGCTTGTTAATCCCGCTCATTGATCTCCAGGCATGCCCGTGGTCTTCTGCGAAGGCTGATAAAAATTCGGGTCAAATTGTTTGCGGCACTTCACTTCGCAGACAAAAGGGTTGATTTCAGCTTTATTCAATTCACAATCCTGGATACAATTTTTGCACTGCATAAAAATATCATTGCTGATAAAATGGCACTTCCCTTCAACCATGCGGCATTCGGCGAACTGACGGCAAAAATCCCCGAGTTGATACATCGCCGTACAGGCCATGGGCTGACTCAATCCGCATTGTATATCCAGCCCGTGACAATTCTGGATCCGGCATTCTTCTTCCGGCTTTCCCTGCGGCCTGGTCAGGGTTTCACGCTTTTCGCTGCTGCCCAGCAACACGAACGCACAGGCCACAAAAATGCAGGCAAGAATCCATTTCTTAAAAATCATAGACAACCTCTTCCGGCTCCGGCCTTGAACGACAACGCCCATACCTCATAAGCCCGTCATCTTCTTAGAAGAAAAATATTGTATCATGGCCAATCAGCCTGATGCAAACAGAATGAAACATATCATTGGTTTAAAGGCAACGGGGATCCTCCCCGCCTTTTTTCCTGATTCATCCGGATAATCCGGGGCGTCCCATCATGACGGGCCGACACGAAAACAAACATGGGATTCTCATCGTCAAAATAGTTCAAATAAATCATTTCCGCGAAACTATAGCGCTTGGTGATCGGGTCCTGTTCGCGGAGACGATAAGGGTACAAAAAATTCCCCGGGAAATCGTAATCAATGTAGAACGAAAACCCGGGCTGATCGCCCTCCCGCATGATCATCGACTCTACGGCTTTAACAAGCTCGCGGCTCGGCGCGTACCACTGGGAGATGCGCCTATTCATGGAGTATACAAGACGACCGTTGTGCAACATCTGCCCCACGATCAAAATGATAAAGGCGCACTTTATCGCCCGGGTCAAACGATCGCTTGGCAGAGCCTCGAAGTTGACGGCCGAATACATAAAAACAACAAGGAAACACCAGATGATGTAATGATAGGTCACGGTCCCTCCGAGGGCAAAAGCCACTCCCCGCTCCTGCACCCGCGCTGATGAAATAACCGCGGCCCAGCCTAAGGCCATGCCCAACAATAAAGCCAGGAAGCCCAGCCGTTTTTTAATGAATTCCCAGGTCCCGCTTCGGACGGCCAACAATCCCCAACATAAAACAAATAAAGTCCCGAGCCATAATTGCCACTCCCCAAGACCCATCGCCGGGAAAATATCCTGCCGGTTGGCTAATTCCGCCCGGCCCAGGACATGGATGATCTCATACTTCCCGGGGAAAAACGCCGAATAGATCCACCACCCCATCGTAAGAAAGGTGTTCTTGACGATTTGGACAAGATCCGGCAGTCCCGCCCCTTTAACCGGGTGCAGGCGATGGTATCCCAAAGCCACATAGTTATATGCGCTGGTAACCGTAAAAATGGCTGGGGGGATCAATAACCACAAAGACCGCCAGCGCCCCTGTCCCTTCCAGGGAACAGTCAAAAATAAATAAACAAAAAACAAGCCAGAAAGGACCACACTGATTTCATAAGTCAAGGCGGCCACGGTCATGCCGGCAGACGCGATCATCAGACGGTGTGTTTCCCGGCATTTCCCTTTCTGATACAGCCATATCTGATTCAAGCTCATCAGGGTCATCATCATCGCCAGGAGAATACTGTTGATCGCATGCCAAACAACCGTTTCCATGTTCATAAAAAGAAACGAAAAATACCCCGCCATCATAACAGCGAATAAACTGGAGCCGATATTGAGTAAAAGTCTTAATAACATTCCAATGATGATCAGGTGCATAACAAGTCCCGTCACCTGCCACAGCACGAAATTATACCCGAAAAAAAACTTCTCGGATCCCATCAGAAAATACGCGCCGGGCCTGAAGATCAAATAATCCCCCGGGGCAAAGGTCCGGGAGCGCGACCAGTCAAAAGATTGGATGGCCAGGGAAACCCAATCCTGTTTATAAGCCATGTCAGCCAGATAAAACAGATGATCCGCCCGAGGCATATGGGAAAACGACGGGAAATATATAAAAATATTGCCTGCGGCAATCATCAAAAACAGAAGAAAAATCCATGTCCGGTTTGCGGTGATTTTCATAAACATCTTGCCCGGGACAGCCCCGGCTCTACTCCCAAGAGGATCCTTCTCTCTCCCTATCGGGATATAGGCCGCTGTCCTCCTTTTATTTTTAAGCCGACTAAAGCGTCGTACCCCAATATCATAAGCCGTTTCATAATCAGGACGGGATTATACCCCAGCATAATCTGAATGACATGAACGGGATGACGGAAAAAGGTGTAAAGATACATGCGAAACGCGAAGCGCGCGAAATTAAAATTCTCTAACCCCCTGCTCACATACACCCGGCGGCCCGAGGTCGTGCCGGGAAGAAGACTATCCTGGATCTCCCCTTGTTTAACCAGTTCATCGTACACAGGAGTCCCGGGCATGGGTTGAAAATACTGTATCCCCAGGTTATCAAAGTCACATTTTTTCATAAGCGCTTCCGTCTGTCGAATATCTTTCGTGGTCTCACCCGGATACCCGATCAAAAACAATCCGATCGACACCAGCCCCGCACTTCGGATTTCCCGGGTCTTGGCCGGCCACATCTCCGGGTCCAAATCTTTTTTCATGAGTTTCAGGACCCGCCGGGAGCCGCTCTCCGGGGCGACAACCACGGTCTTCCATCCAGCGCGTTTCATAAGTTTCAACGTCTCAAAATCCACCCGCTGCGCACGAATCCCATTGGCCGTGTACATCGTCAATCCCTTAAAATTCTTTTTGATCAAAGCCTCACAAAAGCTCTTGGTATAATCCGCCTGAAAGGCAAAATTATCATCGATAATATTAACGTGACGCACCTTGTATTTATGATAAAGCATCGATATCCATTCCATGCCGTAATCCACGGAATGCCGGCGGATCCTGTGTCCGTTAATCTGCGGGGCAGTGCAGAATTTACAGCTATACGGACAGCCCCGCGTCATCCAGATCGGCGCGCTGCGACGTGTCCCCAAAAAATAGCGGTACCCTTTACGGTAATATCGTTCCAGCTCAATGGCGTCATAATCCGGATAAGAGATTGTATCCAAATCCTGCGTGAAAACCAAAGGATTCGTTATGAACTGGCCGTTTAAACGGTACACCAGGCCGGGGACGCGCAGGAGCTTTTCTTTATCACGCAGATTCTTAATGAATTCCTGGAAGGTGAACTCCGCCTCGCCGGCCAGAATATAATCCGCCTGGCTGTCTCTTAAAGTCTTGGCCGCGTAGGCCGTGGGATGTATTCCGCCTAGGACCGTCACGGCTTCTGGAAGGTCGTTTTGGACAACCGCCACGATTTTGCGGGCCTCCTGATACGTCTTGGACCAGCCAGAAACCCCCACGACATCCGGGACGTAATCCTTCAGGAATCGCCGGAAAGAATCTGAATGGGACGGCGCATTATTCAACGTACCGTCAAATATCTTATATTCCACTCCCGGGTCCTGGCGGTTGGATATAATAT
>JAGOJP010000003.1 GCA_017995055.1 Candidatus Omnitrophota bacterium | reverse complement strand
TTTCGACAGGACGTCCGAGATTTTTCCGGGATCGCGATTCCGCCTCTTTGCCGGCGGTGCGGGCATAAGATGCGCCCGGACGTGGTCTTGTTCGGCGAAATGTTGCCTCCCGCGGCGGTGACGACTCTGATAGCGCAGATGGAACAAGGGTTTGATCTGTATTTCAGCATTGGGACAACGAGCGTATTCCCTTATATCCGCCGGCCGCTGGAAGACGCCAAGAGTCGAGGCCGTTTTACGGTGGAGATTAATCCGGAAGAAACCGAAGCGTCTTCCCTGGTTGACGTCCGGATATCCTCCGGCGCGGTGAACGCCTTGATGCGGATATGGGATTTAGTGACAGAGGCCTGAAGGCGCGGTGTTTAGTCCGGCCCCTGTCTGGATTTCGGTGTCATCCCGGCCGGGCCTGTCCGGGAATAAAGTCCTTTTTAAAGAAGGCGTTGGATTTTTAGGCCCAGACACAATATAATGACGGATAAAGGGCGCCGAGTGCCCAGAGTATCCAAACGCATTTGGCTGCGTAATTTTAGGGGAGGGGCAAGAGAAGCATGAAAAAAATCAGGATTCTATTTCTTGGGGTCAGTGTTTTATGGGGGATTGTTTCGGACGGACAGGCTGCGCCGCCCCGGCTTTTCGAGCGCCGGCTGCAGAAAAACATCACGCAGACGTATTTCGTGCAGACGCCGCAGGGGTATAATCCGGATCAAAAATATCCGCTTCTGGTTGCGGTTCACTCGGAAAAAGAAACGGCCCGCGATGTCGTGGATATCTGGGGGCCCCTCGCGGACAGGGACAATTATATTTTAATATGCCCGTCGTTTCCCTCCGGGTTTGAACAGCTGCAGAACAAAGAGGACCTTTGGCTCATGCATATTCTGCTGGAACTGCGCGGGGATTTCCCTTATGACCAGAATAAGGTGTATTTTGTCGGATTCTCCGGAGGCGCTGAATGTGTTCACCGGATGGCTTTTAAAAGGTCGAATATCGTGCAGGGGGTGTGCGTGTTCGCGCCCGGGGAGTATGATGCCCCCCCAACCCTGATGAGGAACCGGCAGGTCAAATTCTTTGTCGGGGTGGGGGAGAAAGACGACTTTATTAAAGATAACCGGGTTACCAAGGCGCAAAAATTTTATAATTTGCTTAAAGTGACGGGGTATGACGTGACTTTAAAAATATATCCTGAAACGGGGCAGACCCTCACCGAAGAGATGAGGGAAGACGCGATGAGATTTTTTAACATGATGCGTAAAAGCCAGTAAGGGCACGTGCTATGGCCGGTTTTTGGGACAGGGTGTTTCAGTTAAGGGAAAACGGGACGTCCGCCCAGAAAGAAATCCTCGCCGGATTGACGACTTTTTTAACGATGTCGTATATTATTTTTTTGCAGCCGGCCGTGCTTTCCCGGGACTTCAGCGGGAACCCCACGGGCATGGATTTCGGAGCGGTCCTTTTGGCGACCTGCCTGAGTTCCGCCGGAGCGTCCATCTTTATGGGGCTTTACGCGAAATATCCCATCGCTTTGGCTCCCGGGATGGGAGAGAATTTCTTTTTTGTTTCTGTGATCATGGCCCTGACCGCGATGGGGGTCGCCTCCGCCTGGCAAACCGCCCTGGGGATTATTTTTATTTCCGGGGTGCTGTTCTTAATCCTTTCGGCCCTCAGGGTCCGGGAAGCGATCCTGAACGCGATCAGCCCCAGCATGAGGAACGGCATTGCCGTGGGGATCGGCCTGTTCATAACGTTTATCGGGCTGCAGCATGGAAGTTTGATTGTTGACAAACCGGGAACCCTGGTGGGCCTGAATACCCATTTTGCGGCTCCGGATATCCTGATTTTCTTTGCCGGACTTGTTGTGACCAGCGTCCTGACCGTGCGGAAAGTCCGCGGCGCCATTCTTTGGGGAATTTTGTCCGGCGCTCTCCTGGCTCTGTGTTTGGGGAAGATCCAGTATCGCGGGATTCTGGGGTTCCCGGACATCCGGCAGTCTCTCGTTTTTAAAATGAATATTGTCGATGCTCTTCAGGTGTCCTATCTGCCGTTTATCATGGTGTTTTTGTTTATGGATATCTTGGACACGGTGGGGACCCTGGTGGGGGTGGCCGAGGCCGCCGGTTTTATGGACGGCAATCAGCTGCCGCGCGCGGGCCGGGTCCTGATCGTGGACGCCGCCGGAACCGTGGGCGGCGCCTGCCTGGGCACGAGCACGGTCACCAGCTATATAGAAAGCGCGGCCGGGGTCGCCTTCGGCGGCCGGACCGGCTTAACGAGCGTGGCCGTCGGGGTTTTCTTTCTCGCCGCTTTGTTTTTCGGGCCTTTTATCGGGATGATCGGGAATTATTCCCCGATCACGGCCCCGGCCTTGGTTATCGTGGGGGTCATGATGATTAAAAGCGTCAGAAAGATTGACTGGGACGATGCTTCGGAAAGCATTCCGGCTTTTTTAATCATGATTGGAATCCCGTTTTGTTATTCCATCGCAGACGGCTTGGCGCTGGGATTTATCAGTTACCCGGTTATTAAGCTGTTGAGCGGCCGGGGACGGGACGTGAGCTGGCTCATGGCCGTTGTTGCGGTCTTGCTGTTGACGTATTTTATTTTTTGGCGGGGGCATGGAGGGTAGAGGAGAGCGGCTGAAAAGTCGGGCCGGCCAGGGTCGCGGGAGATTAAAATCCGGAGATCGCGTCCAACGCGTTGCTGACGAAAGGATGCGCCCCTAAAGAGATCAGTATGTAAATATGGGTGAGGAAGATCAATATTTTTAGGAGCCGGGGTTGGCTTTGCGGGGATGCCCGGAAGAAAACAAGATCGGTCACCCCCAGAGCGATAACCTGTGATAACAGAATGCCGCGGATAAGTCCCCATAAAGGATTAAAAATAAAAGCGAAGATCATGATCCCGGCGAACGCTCCGCAGTAATCCTGTTCCCAGAATGTTTTCCCGGTCTGGGTCTCCGCATGTTTTTGAGTTTTGATTAATTTTGAAATAGCCGCCTGCCTGACCCCGAAAACCCACCCGCAGCAGACCGTTAGGATGATCCCGAGAGGCAATATTAAAAACAGCAGATCTTGATGCCGGGTTCGGAGAAGGACACGGGCCGTTTCGTTGGCTGCGAGGACCGCCCAGATGCCCGGGTTGGCCA
Source organism: Candidatus Omnitrophota bacterium (assembly GCA_017995055.1). GTDB lineage: Bacteria > Omnitrophota > Gorgyraeia > Zapsychrales > JANLHA01 > JAGOJP01. The sequence goes on along the minus strand of JAGOJP010000003.1, from coordinate 43,739 downwards.
GTAAAATACCGGCAAGGCTGTGAAACAGGATCAACGCGACAGTCTCTTCCGTGCCTCGGCGGGATTTTTCGACCCGCAGCATCCCCAGGCCCCAGGCCATCAGATAGAGGCCCGAGAATAAGGAAAACACGAAAACCGGGTCACAAAAAATGTAACTGAAAGCGGTCGCCAGGGCGGTATATGTTAAAGCCCCGTGGCCAGCGGCGCATGAAGGCAGCCATAAAAGGCGTTTAGGGAGAGGCATAGTCTTCCGTTATGAGTTTAAGTTTTGTTTTAAACGGCAATTTTGAAATAAACGGGTCATAGACACTGAGGTGCTGGCCTGCCGGTCTGGGCAGGGAGTAGGTTATAATCCCGAACTTGGCCAAATTTTTCCACCCGTATTTTAAGCGGGGCAAATAGTCTCTTTTATAACTATCCAGAAAAGAGGCGAGGGTTTTTTCTGAATGGAAAAGGACGAGTTGTTCCGTTTTGCCCCAGGCACCTTTTTTCCCGCCATAGGTTCCCACCAGAGCCGTCAGACCGGCTTCCCGGGCCGTTCGCGCTTGAACAGAAATTTTGGATGGAGACGACACCGTGCCGGAGGATGTTATGATAATGACTCCGTGTTTTGAAACCAGGCGCTTGAGGTCCCGGAGGAATTGAACGCTTAGGGTTTTTATTTCTATCAAATTCCTTGTCCCGCCCGGCGGGGCGTTAACAATAATGAGGTCGTAAGGCCTGCTGTCCCGTAAAACCCATTTGAGGGGATCCATGAAATGGATTTTAACACGCGGATCCTCAAAGGCGTGGCGGGTTAATTTCTGTAAATAAGGGGTATTCTTGACCGCGGTCACCCAGGCCGGCCCCGATTCCACGACGGTGATATTGCTTATGGATTTATACTGGACCGCCTGACGGACGGCCAGCCCGTCCCCTCCCCCGAGGATGAGGATGTTTTTGATATAGGGCAGCAGAGTTATATAAGGGTCGAGCAGAAACACATGCTCCGGGTCCATCTGGGATTCGAAAGGAAGTGAAAACTGCATAAATCCGTTTGTCATCCCCAGGATGAAATATTGGCTGGGTTTGGCGAGGATTTCCTTCTGTGTCTCCACAATCGGCCAGCCGTCTTTGCGGGCCAGGTAGAGTAAAATCCGTTGGGAGGATGTTTGATCTTTGGCTATAAGCTGGGCCGGTTGGCGTCCCAGGTAGGCCCGTTGAAGAATCTTATCCTCTATCTGGTCGCTATAAAGGGAAACGGCGATAAAGAATCCGCTCAGGACAGCTCCGGCCGAAAGCCAGAGCCGTCCCACGGGCCGCTCTTTCCGGGCTAAAAACAGCTGGAGCGTCAGCAGGAAATTTATAAAGGAAATCAGGATGGCTGTTTTGATGTCCCCCAGAGCTGGGGAAAACACGGCTGCATAAAGGAGCGAGGCGCTGCCGGCGGCGAGCAACACGGAGATTTTATCCAGAATCCGGTCCTGGTTTTTTTCAAGCCGGGGAGACCCTGAATGATAAAAGAGCGCGAAGGCGTGTCCGCTTAAGAATCCGATGCCTGCGGTCAGGCCCAGCCCGAGAACGCCGGCCTCCAGGTTAATAACGGACAGGGAATCAAACAGAAAGGCATCAATGCCCAGGACACTGAAGAACCCTAAGAATGTCAGCCCCAGTTCGATCCACATGATTTTGGGCAGGGCTTTTTCGCCGGGCTCCGGGCCCGGAGCCCGGGTGCGCCGGAACGTGTTGCCCAACCCCAGAAAAAGAATGAAAAGGGCGGTCACAGTTGGAAAGACGAAGAGGTCCTCCCCGAAAATTCTTGACAGCCGGGATGCGATCAGGAGCATGTAACACAGCGGGCAGAAAGCCATTAAGAACGCTGTCGCGGGGCTGAAGGTCTGGATGTTTTTTAACCGGGTTATCATTTTAAAAGTTTTTTAAAAATAATAGTGTATCAATTCTATCGTGCCCTGCCCCGGGGATCAATGATAAATATCGCAATGCTGGGGCCGGACAGATATCCGGAGTCAGGGACGGCTGACTTGATTGATGATATCCCGGGCCAGGGGGAGGTTGATTTTGTCAATTTTGGCCAAATCTTCCGCCGAGGCGGACTTCAGGTCCGTGGCGTGTTTGTAGCCGTTTTCATAAAGGAGTCGGGCGCGGACCCGGCCGATTCCCTTGAGATGGGACAGGGAGATTAGTTCTTCTTTAATCCCGTATTTGACGCGGTTTCTTAAATTGGATAACAGAAACGTGAGTTTCTTGTACTGAAAAAGTTCCGCAAAGGTGATGGCCGCGTAAAGCAGCCACTGGACGGCCTCGAGGTGCCGGTAGATGTCTCCCGGGCCGATATTGAAATCATCGCAGATTTTTTCTTCCCTTTCTTCGTCGATCCAGCGGCAGAGCATCATCGTCGTTTTCATGATGGCCATATGGAGGCCCATATCGGTCAGCATGGGGAAATCTTCTTCCTGGAGGATAATTTCGTCCTGGCAGTTGTAGGCAAAGGCCTCGATTTCTTCCCACTGGCTTTTCCAGTTTCTTAAAAGCGGGCTGTCGGGGCAGCAGCAGGTGAGGTGCAGCAGCCCTATATTGGAAAATGATTTGCCTTTGGCGATTTTATGCAGGCCGTCCCGGAGGATGATGCTGGACGCCGGATCGATGTAAAGCCGGTTGGTGTATTGGCCGAACGGCGTCGCGAAAAAACGGAACCCCTGCTTTTCGATGAAATCTTCTTCCTGCAGGAAATCAAAAACATGGCCGATCATTTCAATCAGGTTGAGGGGCCGTTTTTGATGAGCCAGGAACGTGTGGGAGATGAAATCAAAGGTGTCATTGATATCGTGGACATAATCTCCGGCGATGGAGGCGAGGATATGGGTCCGCAGGGCGCTGTCTGATCCGAGCCGGCTGATGACGGGCTCCGGACGGGCGTTGATATAGCGCTCCATCAGGGACTTGGCCTCTCCCGGCGTTTTGGCGATGAGGACGGATTCCCCGAATTCGTCATACTGCGGCCGGCCAGCCCGGCCGGCGCATTGCTTGTATTCGGAGACCGGGATGAAGCTTGCCCCCAGGCCGCCTTCGAACCGTTTGACGTCCCGGATGACTGCCCGCCGGGCCGGCAGGTTGACGCCGGCCGCCAGCGTGGGGGTGGAGCAGATGATTTTTAAAAGGCCGTTTTTGAAATTTTCTTCGATCAGTTTCCGCTGCTCGGGTTTGAGCCCGGCGTGGTGGAACGCCACCCCGTGCTCAACCGTATCGCCGAGCCTGCGGCATATCCGCGTCATGCTGCTTTCGGGGCCGCGCAGGATTTCCGCCAGCCGGGTCAGCGTCCGGCGCTCATCTTCCGACAGGAATATCCCGGCCGTTGAACATAACAGCCGGCTGGCGGCTTCCGAAGAACGGCGGGAGTTGGTGAACACGAGCATTTGCCCTTTCCCGCGCAGGGTATCGTCCGCGAGTTTGTTCAGGTCGGGCCCTGTCCCCTGGATAAGGCGGCTGGGTCCGCGGTTAAAGAGAATTTCTTCGTTCCAATAAATGCCTTCCCGCAACGGGATGGGCCGCCACTGGCTCTCGACGAGCTGGGCGCCGAGCCACGCCGCGATGTCCGGCGCGTTGCTGATCGTCGCGCTCAAAGCGAGGAATTGCACCTTGGGATTCAGTTGTTTGATGCGGGCCGTCAGGATTTCCAGCGTCGGGCCGCGTTCCTGGTCGTTCAGAAAATGGATTTCGTCCAGGACCACGACATTCAGACGGTTGAGGAGCCATTGCGCGCGGGTCCGCAGAAGGGCATCAATTTTTTCGGCTGTGGCGATAAGAATATGGTATCCGCTTAAGATGTCGTTAGGAAGGTCGGTGTCTCCGGTGGCTACCCCGACCTTGATCCCAACGGAAGAATACTTTTTTTTCAGGTCTTCGTACTTCTCGTTGGCCAGGGCCTTTAAAGGCACGATATAAAGGCAGCGTCCCGGGGCTGACAAGAGCGAGCGCAGCATGCAGAGTTCTGCCACCAAAGTTTTTCCGGCCGCGGTCGGGACAGACAGCAGGATATTCCGGCCGTCGAGGGCGCCGGCTTCGATGGCCTGGGCCTGCGGAGGATACAGCGTGTGAATTCCCGTTTGAATAAAGATGTTTTTTAATTCTTCCGGGAACTTGTATTTGGAAAAAATTTTTTCGATAGTCATAACAATGGCTCGCATCCTTCTCCGGGCCCGGTATAAGGATCCCCTCCATCGGCGCACAGCTGGTTTTTACAGCTTATTTTGTCATAATTTTTTTTGTTAGTAAATAGAGAAGAAAATTGATTATTTTTCCAGCGGGTTCATCGAATTATTCAGTTGACCAGTCCGGCCGGGGTTACTATAATCAATAAAATTGTTTAATATCAATATTATGAAAATTCTTATACAGAGAGTGAAGTATGCCCGTGTGGACGTCGAAGGCCAATGTGTGGGGTCGATCGGCAAGGGGGCACTGATATTTTTAGGCGTGGCCAGGGGGGACGCGGAGGGGGATGTCTTGTATCTGGTCCGGAAGGTCGCGCATTTAAGGATGTTTGAGGACACCTCCGGCAAGATGAACCTGTCCGCCGGGGACGTGTCCGGGGAGTTCTTGGTGGTGTCCCAGTTCACGTTGCTGGGCGACTGCGGGAAAGGACGCCGCCCGTCTTTCGACAAGGCGGCGGATCCGGCTCAGGGAGAAATTTTTTATAACCGTTTTGTGGAACAGTTGCGGGCCCGGGGTTTTAAAGTTGAATGCGGCCGGTTCCGGGCCATGATGGACGTCTCGCTGTTGAATGACGGCCCGGTCACTTTTATCCTCGACAGCCGCGAGGGGCCCGGAGGAGAGAGGGAGCAAGCCGTTCAAGATGATTGATACGCACGCGCATTTGGATCATGTCGAAAATCTTCCCGAGGTTTTAGCGGCCGCCGTACGGGCCGGGGTCACGGCTGTAATTGCGGTGGGGGAAGACCTTGCCTCTAACCAGAAAAACCTTCATATAAGCCAATCTGTTTCCCGCCCCAGGATTTACCCCGGCTTTGGCTTTCATCCTGACCGCGTACACCGCCAGGACCCGGGGCCGTGTTTGGAATTTATTCAGGAGCATATCAAGGAGGCGGTGGCGATTGGAGAAATCGGCCTGGATTTTTGGTATCCATGGGTGAAAAAAGAGCCCGCCCTTAAAGAAAAACAAAAGGCAGTTTTCCTCCGGATGCTGCAGGCGGCCAAAGAGACGGACCGGCCGGCTGTCATTCATTCCCGGGGCGCTTGGCAGGAGAGCCTGGATATGGTCCGGGACGCGGGCATTCAGAAAGCGGTCTTTCATTGGTACAGCGGGCCTTTAGACGTGTTGGACCTGATCCTCGCGCAAGGGTATTATGTGTCATGCTCCCCGAGTCTTTCTTATAGTCAGCCGTCGCAAGCCGTTGTCCGGGCTGCTTCTTTAGACCGGCTGCTTATCGAAACAGACAGCCCGGTATTTTACCGTAACGGAGATGACGGCCCTGGTTTTATCGCTTCCCCCCAAGATGTCCTGATAACCCTGGACTGGGTTTGCCGGCTAAAAAATTTACCGAAAGAAGCGGCCTCGGAGGTTTTAAACCAAAACGCCCGCCGGTTTTTTGCCTTATAATAATCTATCTTTTATTTATAAATTTTTTATGTATAATTATTTAAGGTTTGATGATGAATTTAAGAGATTCTTGTTCAAGGAAGGGAGTTAGAAAGTCATGAAAAAAGCTTTGTTTGTGGTTTTAATCCTTGTCGTTATTGTCCTGCTGGCCGGCGGGATATTTATGTTTTGGCAAAAAACCCGTCCTCCCCTGGTCGTGGAGTCGGTCCTGCCTGCGCAGCCGCTTATTTATGTCCGCATGAAAAATATCGAACAGAATCTGGATGGGTTTTCGCAAACCCGGTTTTGGCAGATTTTAAAAGGGATTGACTATATAAAATACCTGAAAGAAACGGGTATGGATGAAAAGACTCTAGAACGTTATATTACCCTTCAAAAACAGTTATTTTCAGAAGAAATGGAAGTGTTTGTCAAAACGTTTTTGGGGAAAGAAGTCGTTCTGGTTATTTATCCGGGGGCGGAAAACAGCCTTGAGGCCCAAAAGGCCATGGATGTCGCTTCTCAGACCTTTGTGATCACCCGGCTCAAACCGGAACTGAAGTTCGCGGAAAAGTTTTCCGGTCTGCTGGGACGGATAGATCCCAATATTAGCGTGGAAGAAGTTGATTATGAGAAGAACAAGATTTATTTGATTTCGGTGAAGGGCGCGCCTTTTAAAATCGGGTATACGCGGATTAGGGACCTTCTGGTGGTGGGTATTAATGATCAGGCGGCCCGCCGGTGCATTGATATTTACAAACAGCAGGGCGCGGCGCTGAAAGAGGACGCGGATTATCTCCTGGTGAGTTCACATGCTGATGCGGAAGCGGATTTCCTGGGGTACATGAATTTCGCCGGACTCATAGGGGATCTTAAGGCTCAGCTCACGGACTGGATCGCCGCTAACGAGGAAAATAATGAATTGCTTCAAAAACAGGTGGAGGAGAGCTTCAGGCAGGCCAAGGGATTTCAGCTGATGAGTTTTTCGGCCCTGTCCGGCCCTCAAACACGGTTGAAATTTGATATTCATTACGACCGGCAGGCGCTTGATCCGGATGTCAGGCCGTTGTATGAGTGCGAACCTCAAGAGAACGCGACATTGCAGTTCATTCCGCAGGACGTGCTGGCTTATCAGTGGAGTCCTTGTTATAACTTGGATTATTATTGGCAGCAGGCCCCTGAAAAAATGGAGGATGCCCTGCTGGCTAAAGGCGTTCAGGCCGATCCGGAGGAGGTGCTTTCCGGGTTGGAAGAGGGGCTTGGGATCAGTATTGAAAATGATGTCCTCCCTGCTCTGGGCCGGGAGTTGGGAGGGGTGTGGACGGATATTTCGATGGACCATATTGTCCCTGTTCCGCAGGGGGCTTTTTATATTAAGACCACGGACAAGGAAAAAGTTAAAACTATGATTCAAGGCCTGATTGCCAAACAACCTTTTGTCCGGGCGGAAACCGAAACGGTCCGGGGAGAAGACATTAATTTCTTTAAGATCCCCATGGTGGGGAATTTGGAGCCGTCTTATTCTTTTGTGAATGACTATTTGATTGTGGCGACCAGCCGGGATTTGATCAAGCAGGCCCTGGAGACACAGGCCGGTGAAAAACCTTCGATTTTGCAGCAGGCGGATTTTCAACAGCCGGATTTAGGCCTGTCCGGGAAGAACAATGCCGTGGTTTTTTTTAACGTGGAGAAGATCACCCAAAAAGCCGATGCTTTGCTGGAATGGAGCCTGGGATGGGCGGATCAGCAGATTGCCAAACAGAAAGCCTTTCATGATGGAACAGAGAAAAGAATGGAGGATGTGATCTCGGAGATTGTTTCCAATAAGGACCGGGTGACCAGCCTGGAAATGGAGATTGTAACCCTGAAGGAACAGAAAGAAGCGATTGTGGAGCACCCTGAAGAGGTGGAGAAGGTCAACAAGGAGATTGACCGGATCGATAAATTCCTGGAAAACCTGGAAAAAACCCTTGAGCCCGATCTTGAGGAAGAGCGTCAACTTAAGGCGGTTCAGGAAGACGAAAATTTTCAACTGCCGCCGGAAGGGTTGGCCCGTTTGAAATTTATTCAGGACAGTATTAAAAAGAAACAGACGAAGATGGATTCCTTGAAAGAGGAAAAGCAGGCGTTCGTGAACCAGCGGGAGGATCTTACCTCTGTGGATAAGAAGAAAGCCCAAATAGACCAGACCGTTGCGGAAAAAACAGCGGAGATTGAACGGCTGCAGGCTGATATCAAAAGCGGGATAGAAACCCAGGGCGAACTGGAAGCTCTGCTCACCGAGATGGAGTCCCGGAAAATATTGACGGCGGAGCAGAGGGAAGATGTGGTGCAGGGCTTCATTAAGCCGCTCATTCAGGCCGTTGCGCAGATTCCCACGTTTTCGGCCACGGTGAATGTCGGGGCTAAACTTATTGAAATGCAAGGATTCCTGAAGATCAAATAAAGGAGGGGGCTATGGATTCATTTCAAAAGGGGCTGGAAACCCTGGGGCGGATTGATCCGTCTTCAGCAGAGCGGATTATGAAAATGCTGGAGGATATTTCTCCGGAAATGGCCCGATGGGTCATTGAATTCCCGTTCGGTGAAATTTATTCCCGTCCCGGACTGGATTTAAAGACCCGGGAACTCATGACGATTGCCTCGTTGACCTCTCAGGGGATTGCCCAGCAGTTGGAGAATCATATCCATAATGCGTTAAAGGTGGGGTGTTCCCGCGAGGAAATCGTGGAGGTGATTTTGCAGATGGCGGTTTATGCCGGGTTCCCGAAGGCCCTAAATGCGCTCTCTACGGCGAGGACTGTTTTTTCAGAGGAGGCGACTGTATCATAAGTAACGGAGACGGCTGGTTTTGATGATGAAAATCCAGGAACATCCGTTGTCATGCCGTTGGTTCGGGTAAGCTGTCCTGTTCCGGCGGTGTATTTTGCTTCTATGGCCTGTCTTCCATTGATCCGCGATACTGCAGCTGATCAGCAAGTTTTCAAAAATTGACCTGAGTTGATGTTATCCGCAATGTTTTTATGATAAGTAAGGAGGTCCTGTATGTCCTCAAAGATTAAACCCGGGCGGATTGTTTTCCAGGTTTTGCTGGGCGGGGTTCTGGCGTTGGCGGCTTGGGGAGGGATGCAGATCTATCATGCGTATATATATAAAAATAAAATTTTGGAGTTGATGATCAGCCGGTTGGAAGCGGATTCCCGGATCGCGGAGGTTCTTGTGACAGAGGTTGTTTTTAATCCCATGACCCAGAAGCACATGACGACCCTCAAGTTTCTGGAATATGATGCCCTCCATCAGCCTATGGCACCCAAGTATTTTACGTTTACCGGCAATATTATTCAGTTCCAGTCCCTGGTTGTCCGTTTCGATGATATTTATGTTAAACAGGGCGACCCTTTAAAGGGGAAGAGCGCGTACCTCTTCTGGAAAGTTTTTATGCTGGATGGAAAAAACACGGAAGAATATATCGTCACCCCTCTTCACGGGATCCCGGAAGGGTATAAAATTCCGGGGGGAGAGAATGAGTTTGAACAAAAACTCTGGCGGGAATTCTGGACGTTCGCCTTGGATTCCAAAAAGGCGATTTCCCAAGGGATCAAGAATGCCCAGATTGAGGCGCCCGGCACAAAATTTGTGCCGGGGATTCTTTATACTTTGAAAATCGAGCATGACGGCGGGATCAGGATTGACACCCAGCCGATCCCCGCCGTGTTAAGAGGAGAAAAATTATAAAGCAGGGCTTCCGGGTTGGCCCCGTTTTGTGCGTGTTTCAGATTTATCCGCCTTCGCAGAAACACGGGCATGCCCGCGGATGAATACGGGAGGTTAACCAGGTCTTCGGCTTCGGGGATGTCCGCATGGATGTTAAGACGGCTGATCATTCCGCGAAGCGCATTGTTCAGGGAGCCCGCGGACATGGGGCGCCATTTTGATAAAGGAGTTGTTTTTTATGAGAGCCATATCTCGAGGCAAAAGGACGGTTGGTCTTGTTTTATTCTTGTTAGGTTTGCTCAGCCCGGTGGCAGAGCCCGCCGATACCCGGCCGTTCTTTCAGCAGGCGGTTGAGGCGTTTAATCATCAGAATTTTGAATCGGCTTATGATTTTTACCGGGTCGTTTTGGAAGAGAACCCCTCTCATCTTGAGGCCCGCAGCGGCTTATGGCTGTCTGCGATCAACCTCGGAGAGTCTGTTGAAAAGATACAGGCCGCGCTTAAGGCGGAACTCGCAGAGAATCCCCGGGATTATAAAATTTTATTCAGCTTGGGCGTTATGGCGGATTTAGAAAATAATCCGGATGCCGCCGTGCCGTATTATGAGGCGGCGTTAACGTCGGCGCCCGAGCCTGCGGAGATATATCTGGCGCTCTTGAATCTTAAGCTGAAATATACGCCGGATGACCCTGCTGTTTTCCATTACCTGGAAGAACTTGCGAGGAAAGGCCCGGAGTCTTATTTGAATTTTGTCGGGCAGGCCAGGTATTATCTGTTTTTGGCTGAAAAGGAACCCTCTCCGGAAGGGGCGGTTACGAAATTGAATTTGGCGATGCGTGTCGCCCGGGAAGCGCAGTCCCGAAGGCCGTATTCCATTACGCCGTATTATTTTTTGTCTTCCGGTGCGCTTATGGCCGGGAACCTGGAGCAGACCAAGGAACTATTGACCCGGGCGATTGCCTTGGCGCCGTTGGACAGCCGGCTTCATATGATGTTGGCTACGGTCTATCTGCAGGAGGGGAATTTTGAAGAAGCCCGGCAGCATTTTGTCATTGCTAAAAAAAGCCTGACGGCGTTGGACAGGATGGGCGGGTATGACCGCTCCATTGAAACGCTGCTTAAGATCACCAAAACGCAGGACCGCGTCAAGCCCTGGGTTTACCATATCGCTGCTTTTTTAATCCTGATTTTTTCCGTTATCCTTCATGAATACATGCATGGCTGGGTCGCCTTTAAGAGGGGGGATCAAACGGCGCGTGCCCTGGGCCGGCTGTCGCTTAACCCGTTGGTTCATATAGATTGGTTCGGTTCTGTTTTTCTCCCTCTGGCCCTTCTCCTGAGCCGGGCCCAGATCCTGGTCGGGTGGGCTAAGCCGGTCCCGGTGAATCCAGGGAATTATAAGAATCCCCGGTGGGATGACGCGCTGGTGTCGCTGGCTGGCCCGGGTGTTAATATCCTGATCGCGTTCATCTTCGGCAGTGTTTTGGGGGTGCTTGGGTATTATCTTAAAAGCCAGGGGTATGTCTCTTACGGCTTTAGTTCGCTGGGGTCCGGGACAATTATCGCCGGTGGACATGGCCGGGAACTGTTGCTGACCTATGGCGTGAATATCTGCAAATACGGGATGGTGATGAATATGTTTTTGGCCGGGCTGAACCTTCTGCCTGTCCCTCCCCTGGACGGGTCGCATATTTTAAGGGCGTTGCTGCCTTGGCGCTGGCTTGATAGAATTTTCGCGTGGTTGGGCTCTTTCGGGCTTTTTTTAGTTGCGCTCCTGGTTTTTTCCGGAATATTGCAGTATTTGCTGTTGCCGGTTTTTATCGTTCTGCATGTTTTTTTGGTTACGCTCGCCCGGTTCTACGGGTTGGGATAATCTTGAGGGTGAGTTCATTTAAGGAGGCGTGAATGAATGATAAAAGACGTTGTCATCGTTTAAAGGTGGAGTTACCGGTGAGTTTTCCTTCTCCGCTGAATCAAGAGGAAATAGTCCTGGCGGCCACGATGGATATCAGCGCGACAGGCATTTGTCTGGTGACAAAAGAGCCGTTGGAGATCGGGCAGGAACTGGCTGTCCAGGTAGAACTCCCGACGGGAAAGAGACCGGTTATTCACGTGACCGTCATCCGGGTGGAAGAGATGATCGGCATGGAGGTGATGGGCGGGTTCAAGGAATACAAGATCGGTTTTAAAATTACCGGACCGGTGGCGGAGGACGAGACTGTTTTTGTCCGGTATTACGCTGAGAAACTGAAGGAAGTTTTTTGGAAATGAACAATCACATACTGGCCGGGATATTTAACCGCATGGGCACGCTCCTTGAAATCCGGGGGGAAAACATCTTTAAAGTCCGCGCGTATCATCAGGCGGCGGACCGGCTGTCCCAACTGGCGGAAGATGTCCGGATTCTCAGGGACCAGGACCGGCTGTCCGGAATCCCGGGGGTGGGAACGGCTTTAAAAGACAAAATCATAGAGTACCTGGATTCCGGCCGGGTATCCGCTTATGAAAAACTCATCGAAGCGGTTCCGGAAAGCCTTCTGGCTGTCGTGCAGGTTCCCAACGTCGGCCCCCGAAAGGCGAAATTATTTTTTGAGCGCCTGAATATCCGGGATATCGCCGGGCTGGAGAAAGCCGCCCTGTCCGGAGCTTTGGCGGAACTCCCCGGGATAAAAACGAAGACAGTCGAGAATATTGTGGCGGGAATCCGGATTATACGGCAGGCGCAATCCTATCTCACCCCGGCAGAAGCCGACGTTATGGTTTCGTATATTATTGAAGAGTTAAAAAGGCTGCCGCAGGTCAAACAGATTGAGGCCGCAGGGAGTGTCAGACGCCGTAAAGAGGCGGTCCGCGATATTGACATCCTGGTCGCGGCTTTAGACAGCGGGCCGGTGATGGACGCTTTTGTCTCCCTGTCCACGGTGAAAACCGTTCAGTCTCATGGCCCCACGAAATCGTCTGCCCTGATGGCCGACGGCATTCAGGTTGATGTCCGGGTTGTTGATCCGGTTTGTTTCGGGGCGGCGCTGGTGTATTTTACCGGCTCCAAAAATTTTAATGTCCGTTTAAGACAGGCGGCGCTTCGGCAGGGCAAGAAAGTGAATGAATACGGGGTTTTTTCGACCGCCGGGCAGGAAGAAACACTTTTGGCCTCGGACACGGAAGAGGCCTGTTTCCGGGCGCTGGGCTTGCCGTTTATCCCTCCGGAGCTGAGGGAAGATGTGGGCCTGGACCGGATTTTTAACGGGGCGGATCCGCGGGAAGATCTCCGGGTCCCGGAATTGATCCGGGTGACGGACATGAAAGGAGACCTTCACGTGCATTCGGACTTCTCCGACGGGAAGAGCTCCATCCGCGACATGGTGGCGGGCGCGGCGGCCAGGGGGTATGAATATGTCGGCATCTGCGATCATTCCCAGAGTTTGACCGTCGCCGGCGGGCTGACCCCGGTAGACCTCCTGCGGAAACGGGCTGAAATTGACCGGGTTCAGCAAGCGTTCCCGGCTTGCCGGGTTCTTTTCGGGACGGAGGTGGAAATTAACGCCGACGGCGGTATTGATTATGACACCCGGGTATTAAAAGAGTTTGATTTTGTCATCGCGGCGGTGCATACGGGATTGGAGCAAACCCGGGAGCAGATGACGCGCCGGCTGGTCAAGGCCTGCCGGAACCCTTATGTCCATGCGATCGCCCATCCCACAGGCGTGCATAAAGGCAAGCGGGACGCTTATGACGTTGATCTTCTGGCGCTGTTCGAGGCGGCAGCGGAATCGCGGACGTTCCTGGAAATTAACGCTTTCCCGGTCCGGCTCGATCTGAATTCCGAGAATGTTTACTGTGCCCGGGAACGGGGGGTGTCGTTCGTGATCGACACGGATTCCCACGCTGTGTCTCATTTGAGCCATATGCCGTACGGTGTCGCCGTGGCCCGGCGGGCATGGTTGACCAAAGAGCATGTTTTAAATACGCTGCCTTTAAAAAAGTTGTTGGAAGTGCTGAAAAGATAATCTCATATTTTAAATTAAATACTGGAATCCGCGGTTGCAGAGGCCGGGGGTCTTCCCGTATAATAACACATTATGTTTACAATTATTAACCGGCAGCTTTTAGCTAAGGATATGAAACGGCTGGATATCGTGGCCGAAACCGTTGCCGCGAAGGCTTTGCCCGGGCAGTTTGTGATCGTTATGCCGGAAAAAAACGCCGGTTGGCTGCCCTTAACTATCGTCGAGAACGATCCCCTCCGGGGCACGGTGTCCCTGGTGTTTCAGGAACGGGGGCCCGCGACCCGTCGGTTGGGAAGTTTGTCGATCCAGGAGTCGGTTTACGCGGTTATGGGGCCCCTCGGCAAACCGGCCACCATTAAAACGGCCGGAACGGTTGTGTGCGCCGCCTCGGGGGTGAGTATCGCGTCCATTTTGCCGGTTTGCCGGGCGCTGAAGCGCTGTGAAAACAAGGTGATCGGGTTGATCGGGGCGGAGAATAAAAATTCTGTGCTCCTTGAAACGCAAATGCGGCTGGCTTGCCATAAACTTATGATCACCACGGAAGACGGGACGTATGAGCGCAAAGGGACGGTCCTTGAATTGCTGAAAGAGATTCTGGACGAGGAACGGGTCAAACTGGTGTATGTGATCGGACCGGCGGCCATGATGGAGGAGGCCTGCCGGATGACCCGGGGGAAAAAAATAGAAACTTTTATTCAGGCGAACACGATCATGCATTGCGGGTCGGGGATTTGCGGCTCGTGCCGTCTTGATGTTGATTCGAAACCCGTGTTGTCCTGCGTGGACGGCCCGGAATTTAACGGTCATGAAGTCGATTTTGAAAAGCTGAAAGCCCGTTTGTGGGCGCATGACCACTCGGCCTGTCTTTCAGAAGACCGCCCCCCGGATGGAGGCAGCATGAAAAAATTCCTGTCGGGGCTGTGGGGGGATTAATCTCCGGTCTGTTTTATCCGCCCGCCGCGGAGGATCACAGGTAGGCCTGTGGATAAAGGCGAGAGGATTCTGTGTATGCTGCAAACGCCGCAAAAGACGCAGTCCAAAGAGAAACGCGTTAAAAATTTTCAGGAAGTCTGCCAGGGATTTTCCCGGTCAAGTGCTTTGGGGGAGGCCCGGCGCTGCCCTCAGTGCAGCGACCCGGTGTGCGTGAACGCTTGCCCTTTGAAGGTCGATATCCCGGGTTTTATCCGTCTTTTAAGGGAAGGGGATTTCCCGGCGGCCCTGCAGAAAATTAAAGAATGCAACGCGTTGCCGGATATCTGCGGGCGGGTTTGCGGGGCGCCGTGTGAGCGGACCTGCATACTCCAGAAAGAAGGCGATCCGATCGCCATCAGAGCGCTTGAACGTTACGCGGCTGACCACGGCCGGGTGTTATCGATATTAAAAAAGAAGCGGGCGCCTTCCGGGCCTCCGGTTGCGGTGATCGGGTCCGGCGCGGCCGGGTTGGCCACGGCTTATTACTTGGCCCGGCGTGACTTTCAGGTCACGGTTTTTGAGTCGTTCCCTTTTTTGGGAGGCGTGCTTCGTTACGGTATTCCGGAAATCCGGCTACCGAATAAAATTGTCGATATGACGGTCGCCGATATCGAAGAAGAAGGGGTGCGGTTTGCGACGTTAAGCCGGCTCGGGCAGTCTTTGACAATCGAGGATGTGTGGGCCAGAGGTTTCCGCAGCGTTGTTCTCGCCGTGGGAACCGGCGGCGCGGATTTAAAACAGCTCCCCGGGCATTTCCTGGGAGGCGTTTATTTTTCAGAAGAGTTCCTTATGAAGGCGGATGTGTCCGAGCCGGATCCCGCCTTGATCAATGATGCGTTGTTCCGACGTTGCAAAAAGGTGGCGGTTTTGGGCGCGGGGAACAAGGCGCTGGATTGCGCGCGGCTTTGCCTCCGGCTAGGGAAGGATGTTTCCCTGCTTTTCCCCCAAGCGGAGGAGGAGATGGCCGTTTATCCCGCGGACCGGAAGCACGCCCGGGAAGAAGGGGTAACTATTGTTCCTCTGGTACGTCCGCTTGAACTGCGGGGAACGGCGGATCAGTCTGTCTGCGGAGTTTTTTGTGACCGGATGGATTATGCTGATCCCAAAGGCAATGGCCAGTGGCAGCTTATGGCGGTGCCGGATTCGGCGTTTGTCGTTGAGGCGGACAGCGTTATCCTGGCTATGGCCCATAAACCGAATATGGCGGTTTTTGACCTGGTCCCGGGATTGACGTCCACGAAGCAAGGGTATCTTTGGGTGGAGGAGTTGACGATGAAAACACCTCTGCCGTACGTGTACGCCGCGGGGGACGCGCTGTGCGGGCAGCTTGATCTGGTGGGTACGATCGCCTCGGCACAGAAAGCGGCGTCGGCGGTTGAAAATGGATTTATGAAATCATGAATAGGGTAACGCTACAGCATATTCTTGAGCAGAAACAGCAGGGCAGAAAAATTGTCATGCTGACCGCTTATGATACCCCTTTTGCCAGAATTCTTGATGACTGCGGGGTTGATATTATCCTTGTCGGGGATTCGGTCGCCAATGTGGTTCTGGGGCTGAAGTCAACCCGGGATGTGGACGTTGAAGCCATGCTTCATCATGCGGGCGCTGTCTGCCGCGGCGTGTCCCGGGCCCTTGTTGTCGCCGACCTGCCGTATAGGACCTGCCGGAAGCCGGCGGAGGGGGTGGTCGCGGACGCGCGCCGGTTTTTGGACGCCGCCGGATGCGGGGCGGTGAAAATCGAATGGTTTAACGGGTGTCTGCCCGTTGTTCACGCTTTGATCCGCGCCGGTGTCCCGGTGATGGCGCATGTGGGGTTGACGCCCCAGACTGCGGAAGAACTGGGCGGGTTTAAAGTGCAGGGCAAGGGGGCGGAAAGCGCCAAGGCGATTTTTGACCAGGCGGCGCTGATGCAGGACGCCGGATGTTTTGCTGTTGTCCTGGAATGCATCCCGGACCGCCTGGCGGGGCTTATTACGCGGCGGTTGACCATTCCGACCATAGGCATTGGGGCCGGCGTACAGTGCGACGGCCAGGTTCTTGTTCTGCATGACATTCTAGGGCTTTTTAGCGGGTTCCGCCCTAAGTTTGTCAAACCGTATGGCCAGATTGATGCGGCTGTCCAGCAGGCGGTGAAAGTTTTTCAGGAGGAGGTCCGAAGCGGAACGTTCCCGGATCAGCAACATCGCTATATTATAACGGATGAGGAATACCATAAACTGCAATCCTGTTTGGATCCTAAACAAGATTAAAAAAAAGATAAGATGAAAAAGTGCCCCTTTTGTGCGGAAGACATTCAGGATGAGG
The DNA here is from genome assembly GCA_017995055.1 of Candidatus Omnitrophota bacterium. Lineage (GTDB taxonomy): Bacteria > Omnitrophota > Gorgyraeia > Zapsychrales > JANLHA01 > JAGOJP01. The sequence continues at coordinate 27,143 of JAGOJP010000003.1, read as the reverse complement.
CCATTAAATGCCGGTATTGTAACGAGTTCCTCGATGGGGCGGCCAGGAAGCCAAAGGCCGCGTGGTTTTTCAGCAAGACTTTTTTGGTACTCGGGTTTTGTTGTGTTGGCCCGCTGATTCTCCCCTTGGTTTGGATTCATCCGCAATACAGCCGGAACACGAAACTTTTTGTTTCTTTAGTCATTATTTTTATCAGTTGGGTTCTGGCCAAAATGGTTATGCATTATATGGAATATATTTCTTCCTATTATAATATTATCTTCCAATCCATCTGATTCTTTATCCCGCAAACTTAGACCCCGGAAAAGTCCCGGGGTTAATTCGCACGGAAGGCTTACGTTCACTGATGTTCCGTAAGCCTTGTGTCTGCCTGAAGGCCGTTTGCGTTTCACGCAAACTTAGACCCCGGAAAAGCCCCGGGGTTAATTCGCACGGACGACTTACGTCCGCTGCCCGCTGCCGTAAGTCTTGTGCTTGCCTGAAGGCCGTTTGCGTTTCACGCAAACTTAGACCCCGGAAAAGCCCCGGGGTTAATTCGCACGGAAGGCTTACGTTCACTGATGTTCCGTAAGTCTTGTGCTCATTAAAACCCCTTGCATTTTAGGGAACTTTTAGTTAGAATATGGCTTCAATTAAACCTTCTGATATATTTAATATAAAAGATCATTCCTAATGTCGGCATCCGTTGATATGGATAAAATTGTATCCCTCTGTAAACGCCGGGGTTTTATTTTTCAATCTTCAGAAATATACGGCGGGCTGGGGAGTGCCTGGGATTACGGCCCTTTGGGCGTTGAGCTTAAACGCAACGTGAAGGCGGCCTGGTGGAAGGCCATGGTGCATGACCGGGACGATGTCGTTGGGTTGGATGCCAGTATCCTTATGCATCCCACGACATGGAAGGCATCCGGACACACCGAGAATTTTACCGATGTGCTGGTGGACTGCAAGCAGTGCAAGAAGCGTTTCCGGCAGGACCATGTCGGGGACCAATGCCCGAACTGCGGCGCCCGGGATTTCACGGACGGACGGGCCTTTAATCTCATGCTGAAAACGCACCTGGGTGCGGTTGAAGATGAGGGGAGCGTTGTGTATCTCCGCCCGGAAACGGCTCAGGGCATTTTCGTGAATTTTCCGAATGTCGTGGATGTGACCCGGCGGAAGCTGCCCTTCGGGATCGCCCAGATCGGGAAATCATTCCGCAACGAAATCACACCCGGGAACTTCACGTTCCGGACACGCGAATTTGAACAGATGGAGATTGAGTATTTTACCCGGCCCGAGGACGCCCTTCGTTGCCATGAGCAATGGATTCAGGCGCGGTATCAGTGGTATCTTGATCTGGGGCTCCGGCGGGATAATCTCCGTTTGCGACCGCACGGTCAGGATGAGTTGGCCCATTACGCCGCTGGGTGCACGGATGTGGAATATCTGTTCCCCTTCGGCTGGTCTGAACTGGAAGGAATTGCTAACCGGACAGATTATGATCTCCGTCAGCACGCCCAGTTTTCCGGGAAAGACCTCTCATTTCAGGACTTGACGACCAGCGAAAAATTTTATCCTTACATTATAGAGCCGTCCGGCGGCGTAGACAGGGCCACCTTGGCCTTTATTGTCGACGCGTATCATGAAGAAAAAGTGAACGACAACCTCCGCGTGGTTTTAAAGCTGCATAAATCCCTCGTCCCGATTCAAGTTGCGTTTCTGCCTTTATTAAAGAAGAATTCTGAAATCGTGACGCTGGCCAAGACCCTTAAAAAAGACCTGCAAAAAGATTTTATCTGCGCGTATGATGATACGGCTTCCATCGGGAAACTGTACCGCCGGCAGGATGAGATCGGGACGTTTTTTTGCGTCACGGTGGATGTCCAGTCGCTGGAGGATCAGCAGGTGACGGTGCGTTCCCGTGACACGATGACCCAGGATCGGGTGCCCGTTGACCGGCTGCGGGAGTATTTGTTGTGTCATTTCAATGCGTAACACTCTTTTGAAAATTGTATAACCCTTATAAAAGAAAGGTTGATGAGCAATGGCTAAAAAGTATGTCTATTCCTTCGGAGGAGGGAAAGCGGACGGAAAAGCGGAAATGAAAAACCTCTTGGGTGGTAAAGGGGCGAACCTGGCTGAAATGGCCGGGCACAAAGACCTGCGTCTTCCGGTTCCGCCGGGATTCACAATCACCACGGACGTCTGCACGTATTATTACGCGAACAAGAAAAAATATCCGCCTGAACTGAAAGCCGAGGTCGTTGCGGCTCTTCAGAAAGTCGAAAAGCTGACCGGGAAGAAATTCGGGGATCCCAAGAACCCGCTGTTGGTATCTGTCCGTTCCGGCGCCAGAAAATCGATGCCGGGGATGATGGAAACGGTTCTTAACGTCGGGCTCACGCCGAAAACCATCCCGGGGCTGGTCGCAAAAACCAAGAATGAACGTTTTGTTTACGACGCATACCGCCGTTTGTTGACCATGTACGCGGACGTCGTTATGGAAAAGGCCGCCGGAATAGAGCCGGAGGAAGGCAAGGGCATCCGCCGTCAGCTGGAGCAGATTTTGGACCGTTATAAAAAAGAACAGGGGATCAAGAATGATTCCGACCTGACCGCTGAAGTTTTGAAGAAAATTTGCGCGGAGTATAAAGTCAAAATTAAGGAAGTCCTGGGAAAAGAATTTCCGGAGAACGCCATGGATCAGTTATGGGGCGGCATCGGCGCTGTTTTCGCCTCATGGAACGGGAAACGGGCTATCTCATACCGTATTATCGAGGGGATCCCGCATGAATGGGGCACGGCGGTTAATGTCCAGAGCATGGCGTTCGGGAACATGGGGGATGACTCCGCGACCGGGGTCGCTTTCACCCGTAACCCGGGGAACGGGGACAATAATTTTTATGGGGAGTTTCTCGTCAACGCCCAGGGGGAGGACGTCGTGGCGGGCATCCGGACTCCGGCTCCGATCAACACATATTCCCAGAGTGAATTTAATAAGAATCTGGAAACGCTTGAGCAGCGGTCGCCGGATATTTACAAACAGCTGGTGGATATCCGTAACCGGCTGGAAAAGCATTATCATGATATGCAGGACATCGAATTCACGATTGAAGGGGGGGTCCTGTACATGCTGCAGTGCCGGGTGGGGAAAAGGAACGGTCCGGCTGCGTTAAAGATGGCGACGGAAATGCTTAAAGAAAAATTGATAGGTCCGGAGGAGGCTGTGAGCCGGGTTACCCCGGCCCAGCTGGATGAACTGCTTCACCCGATTATTGATCCGGCGAAAGAAAAGACAGCGGTCTTGCTGGGGTCCGGCCTGCCGGCTGGCCCGGGCGGGGCGGCCGGGCAGATTGTTTTTACCGCTGATGACGCGGTCGCCTGGCGCAAAAACGGCAAGCGCGTGATCCTTGTCCGGGAAGAGACCAATCCGGAGGACGTTGAAGGTATGCGGGCCGCGGAAGCCATTCTAACGGCACGGGGCGGGATGACTTCTCACGCCGCTCTTGTCGCGCGCGGCTGGGGAAAATGCTGTATTGTCGGCTGTTCTGAAATCGAAACGGATATGGCCAATAAACTCTTGAAAATCGGGTCCAGGACGCTGCGGGAAGGGGATTGGATCACCCTCAATGGGACCAAAGGCAAAGTTTATGAAGGCCAGCTGCCGATGATCGACGCCGCCGCGGAAAATCAGCTGTTAAATGATTTCCTTAAGGTCTGCGATCAAATCCGCACCTTGAAGATCCGTACCAACGCTGACACTCCGGATGACGCGGCCAAGGCGCGTGCTTTCGGGGCGGAAGGAATCGGCCTCTTTCGGACGGAACATATGTTTTATGGGCAGAATTCCGAGCAGCCGTTGTTTAAGCTCAGAAAAATGATCGTATCTCAAAATGTCGAAGAGCGCCGGAAAGCCCTGGATGAATTGTTCCCTTACATGAAGAAAGACATTAAGGGGACACTCTCGGCGATGGACGGGTACCCGGTCACGATCCGGCTGTTGGATCCTCCTTTGCATGAATTCGTTCCGCATAATGAAGAAGCTTTTAAGCAGCTTGCGGAAAGCCTCGGTGTTTCCTTGGAGGATCTGGAGAAACGGGCTGCGGGTTTGCGGGAATCCAACCCTATGATGGGGCACCGTGGTGTCCGTCTGGGGGTCACGTATCCGGAGATTTCCGAGATGCAGATCCGGGCCATTCTCGAAGCGGCCGTGGAATGCGCCAAGGAAGGGAAAAAAGTTTTTCCGGAAATCATGGTGCCGGTGGTGTGTTCGGTGAAGGAACTTGAGAACCAGAAAGAGATTGTCCGGAGGGTGCATACGGAGGTCTGCGAAAAGTATAATGTGAAGCAGGTCAAATACATGTTCGGAACGATGATCGAAATCCCCCGGGCCGCCCTGACTGCAGATAAGATCGCGGGAACTGCGGAATTCTTCTCTTTTGGGACCAACGACCTGACCCAGATGAGTTTCGGGTTTTCCCGGGATGATGTGGGCGGTTTTCTGCCGGATTACCTGGAAACAAATATCCTGCCGGAAGATCCGTTTAGCAGTATCGATGAAGAAGGGGTTGGTGAGCTTATCGCCACCGGTGTGGAGCGGGGGCGGTCGGTTCGGCCGGAGTTGAAGATTGGTATCTGCGGCGAACATGGCGGCGACCCGAAATCCATCGCATTCTGCCAGAAAGTCGGGATGAATTACGTGAGCTGTTCTCCGTTCCGCGTCCCGATTGCCAGGCTGGCGGCGGCGCAGGCGGCCTTATGCGGAGAGTGCAAATGCAAAAAGCCTGCTAAGAAAGCTCAGAAAAAAGTTGCCAAGAAAAAGACAACACGTTAATATCATATAAGTGAGGAAAAGCGGATAGGAGCGGGAGAGTTTTGGTCTCGCTCCTATCTGTCCTTTTTTAAATGATAATGTTTTTGTGCAACAAATTATTATTGTAATTAAAGGAGCTTCATGGATCCCATTAAGGCCTACCTCAAAGATGTCCGCAAAATTCCTTTATTGACTCCCCAAGAAGAAGTTGATCTGGCCCGGAAAGCCAAAGACGGCGATCAGGAAGCCCGCAACAGAATGATCCGCTCGAACCTGCGGTTGGTCATCAGTATTGCCAAACGGTATATGAATTTAGGCGTTCCTTTAAGCGATTTAATAGAGGAAGGGAATATCGGGTTGATGAAGAGTATCGAGAAATTCGACCCGGAGAGAGGGTTCCGGTTTTCCACCTATTCCGCCTGGTGGATCAAGCAGGGGATATCCCGCGCGATCATTGACCAGGGTAAAATGATCCGCGTCCCGGTTTACATGAACGAAGAGATCCTGAAATACAAAAAGGCGGTGGAGGCCCTGACGCATAAATTAAGGAGGAAGCCTCGCGTCAGCGAGGTTGCCCGGAAGCTCCAAATCACGGTTGAGAAAGTCCGGGAACTGGAACGGGCGATTGCCAAAATGTCCAGCCTGGATGCGCCTATCGGCAGTGACGGAGACAGCCAGGTGAAAGACCTTATTGAGGATCAGAGCTCGGTAAGTCCGGATGAGCAGTTGGAGGTTTTCTTTAACCGGGAGCGGGCGCAGAGCTACCTGAGCCTGCTGAGCGACCGGGAGAAGAAGATTTTGATGATGCGCTACGGCCTGGAGGACGGCAAGACTTTTACTTTGGCTGAAATTGCCAAGAAAATGGGTGTTTCCCGGGAACGGGTGCGGCAAATCGAGGCGGCTACTATTAAAAAAATTCAATTGCTTATTAAGCAGCAGGAAGCGGGCCGGGATGAAAACTAAAAAAATAAAAAGTACGTTCGTGCTGACAATCCCGAGTTTTGAGGATTTTTTTCATTCTTTTTACGCCGGCGAGATTATCAAGGGCGTGAGCCTCGCGGCCAGCCGGTTGAAGATTGATGTCCTGATTCATATTACGGACCGCTATGATCACCGTGGCTGGCTGGATTCGATTTTGCTGGACCGCAACTATATTGACGGTGTTATTTTCGCGGATATTGATAATGACGTCCATGTCGTCAAGAAAACGATTTGCCGGGGGATCCCGACCTTTGTGCTGAACAACGCCCTGCAGGAACCGATCAACTGTATCGCGGTTGATAATTACAAGGCCTCATTTGAAATTGTGAAATACCTGCGGGGGCTGGGGCATTCCCGTATCGCGACCATCGCCGGTGATCAGACGACCCAAGCCGGAGAGAAACGGCTTCAGGGATTTGAAGACGCCCTGGCCGATGAAAATATTCCTGTCCCGAAACATTTTATTACGCATGGAGATTTTCTCCGAACCCCGGCGAGGGAGGCCGCCCGAAAACTGCTTAAATTGAAAGAGCGGCCGACGGCTATTTTCGCGGCGTCTGATGTTATGGCGCTGGAGGCGATCCATGTCGCCCAGCAATTAGATCTGCGGGTTCCGGAAGACATTTCTGTTGTCGGGTTTGATGACAGCCCGCTGGCTTCGGTGAGTTCCGTTCCGCTCACCACGGTCTTTCAGCCTCTTGTGGAAATGGGGCGGCTGGGCGTCGAGCAGTTGTTCCTGGTGAGTTGCGGTAAAGCGCAATTGCCGGTTAAAATGACCCTGCCGACCCGGCTTATAAAAAGGCAATCGGCCGCCAAGGCCTGCCAGGACGTCGGTGAACCGGCCTCTTGACGCTCGGCGGTTATTCAATGAGCATTTAGTTTGCACGACCGAAGGGAGTGTAAACTAAACATGCGAATTGATCCTACGGCGAGTGAGTTCAAGCGAACGAGCCGTAGGATGCTGGTTTTAATGCACGACCGAAGGGAGTGTAAACTAAACATGCGAATTGATCCTGCGGCGAGTGAGTTCAAGCGAACGAGCCGTAGGATGCTGGTTTTAATGCACGACCGAAGGGAGTGTAAACTAGACATGCGAATTGATCCTGCGGCGAGTGAGTTTAAGCGAACGAGCCGAAGGATTGGGTTAAGACCCCGCAGCATGCTCCGGTTCATTGAGTCCAGAGTTTGCTCCGGGGGTATACCTTTGATTTTATCCGTTTATCTGGAAAAGGAGAATGATGAATACGACAAACACGCTGTCCCAAAGGCTTGCCGCCACCATACGGGATGTTCCGGACTTCCCGAAACCGGGAATTCTATTTAAAGATATTACCACCTTATTGCAGGATCCCCGCGCGTTTAAGCAATCTATGGACATCCTTGCCAAAGAATACAAGGATAAAAAAATTGATGCGGTGGTCGCGATTGAGTCCCGGGGGTTTATTTTTGGATCGGTGCTGGCTTATAAACTGGGAGCGGCTTTTGTCCCCGTGCGCAAGAAAGGCAAATTGCCGTATAGAACGAAAAGCGTGACGTATTCCTTGGAATACGGTACGGACACGCTGGAGATGCATGTGGATGGACTGAAGAAAGACGCCCGCGTTTTGATTGTTGACGACCTTCTGGCGACGGGGGGGACGGTCCAGGCCGTCGCTAAACTGATCAAAGGATTTAAAGCCCGGATCGTTGGAATGGCGTTTCTGGTGGAGTTGGGATTTCTGAAGGGCCGCCGGAAATTAAAAGGATTTCCCGTTTATTCTGTCATTACATTTTAATTTTTTATGCCGGAGATGATGCCCGGCGTGTTCCCCCCGGGCTTTCGGGCCCGTGTCTTTGTTTAAGCCCTCATTCTTTCTGGTATGATGCCTGCATTCAACAAGAAATATGCCCTTTGTTTTTGCGTTGTCCTCTTCTGGGTCGCTTGGGCGTTGGCCCCAACCCTGCAAAACGGATTTGTTAATTATGACGATGATGTCCATCTTTTGCAGAATCCGTTTATCCGTTCTTTGGACGCGCCGCATGTGCGGTTGATGTTTTCGACGACCGTTAATAAAACCTATATTCCTTTATCTCTTCTTTCCTTTGCCTGCGAGCATGCCCGGTGGGGTTTTTATCCCTTTGTGTTTCATCGGCATAATCTCCTGTTGCACCTTATGAACGTGGCTCTAGTGGTTTGGCTCGCCCGGGCCTTTGGTTTGTCCCGGGCCGCCGGGCTGCTGGCAGGGTTGATTTTTGGCGTGCATCCGATGCATGTCGAGTCGGTCGCTTGGGTGACGGAACGCAAAGATGTGTTATATTCCGTGTTTTATCTTGTGGCGGTTTGCTGCTATGTGACGTATCTGTCCCGGGCGGGGTTGATCCGGCCTTCCTTAGACGGAGAGCGCGGCGCGCATCCCCGCGCCCGGATTTGGTGGGCGTTAGCGCTTGTTTGCGGCCTTTTAAGCGCCTTATCCAAGCCGATGGCGTTGAGTTTGCCGTTTATTTTACTGCTCCTCGATTGGTATTTTGAAAGAAGATTCACCGTGTATGCCTGGCTGGAGAAATTTATATGCGGCGCCGTGCTGTTCCCGATCGTGTGGGTGACGTATGCTTTGCATATGCGGTGCGCCCCGGTATCGTTCCCGGAGTCTTGGCTGACCTGGATTTGGTGCCTGACGTTTCATTTGAAGAAATTTTTTTATCCGGATTTTTTTGTGGTCTTCTATGCTCCCCCGTTTCCGGTGACAATCCATAACGCGTCCCTTTTGTCGGGGGCGCTGTTCTTTGTTTTGCTCGTTGCCGCGTTGGTTGTGTTGCGCCGGTCCCGGCTGTTTTTGCTGGCTTTTTTTTGGTATGTAGCATCGGCTTTTTTTCTTTTCCGATTTGATTACGGGGCTGATTCTCATGTCGTGGCTGACCGGTTTATGTATTTGCCCAGTCTGGGATTTTGCTGTTGGACGGCTGGGGTGATTTTCCGCGGGTACCAGTTGAGCCGGGGAAAAAAGATTTATCAGGGCCTGCTTGTGACCGGGGCGGCCTGCGGGATTCTGTTTTTGTCGGTGCAGACCCGCAGACAGGCCGTTGTCTGGAAAGACGGAACAACGTTGTGGAAGCATCAGGTGGAAACGCACTGGGAGGGGCAACCCGGGTTAATTCAGGCGCTGGTCCTCAGTAAGTATGCGGACGCTTTGGTTGGGCAAAATGATGTATTCCTGGTTTTAAAGTCTGTGCCGTTTCGTCATCCAGGGGGGGGGGACGACCCAGGCGAGGAGGGGAGGACGGCGGTTCGTGTCCAGCAAGTTGTTCAGGCTGTCACGTATTATCAAAAAGCATTAAAGCTCCGCCCCCGGCATGCCCCTGCGTTATTTGGGTTGGGGAGAATTTTTTATTATTCCGGACAAATCTGTTTGGCTGAGCAATATTTACAGCAGACCGTTGCAGCAGAACCAGGGCATTTCAACGCTTTTTTTTATTTGGGGAAACTTTATCTTGATAGAGGGCGGGTTGAAGATGCATTGACGGCCTTCCGGAACGCCGAAGAGATTAACCCTGGCCATGGGAAGCTACGGGAGGATATTATTAAAGAATATAGGGCGTTCTTTACCGCGCACTCTGAAGTTCAGGATGTTAAACGGGAGTTGGAGCGCTTGCAGTCGCTGTGATGGAGTTAGGCCGTCTTGGTTGTGTTGGGAGGAAAGGTGTTTGTCCCGGGAAGAGAGCAACTCCGCGGCAAGCAAAATTTCAATGAGCATTTAGTTTACACGACCCAAGGGGAGTGTAAACTAGACATGCGAATTGATCCTTCAGCGCGAGAGAGCCCAAGCGAACGAGCCGAAGGATATGGATTTAAGCCCCCGCAGCTTGCTGCGGTTCATTGAGTCCAGCGCTGGCTTTGGGGTTTATACTTTTGATTCGGGAAAAGAATTTATGCTCACGGGTGTTTCTTTGAGCCAGGTCTTTGTGAATCTCATTGACAGTGGAAGTGTTTAGTGATTAAATGGGGGCGGTGCCGATATTGGTTGGCCTTGCGCCATGTCATAAATCGTGCGCCTGTAGCTCAGATGGATAGAGCGCGGCTCTCCTAAGGCCGGCGTGGGTGGTTCGAGTCCACCCAGGCGCACTTTTTTAAAGGGAACATGAAATTATTCCTTTACCCCTTTCTGCAAAATTTCTTCAAAAGTTGTTGACTCTATTATATCTATGTGTGAAAATATCTCACGTTTGAATTTCCTAACCCAGCGATGATTCCAATCAGACACAGGAAGGGAGGGATGCTTATTTTATCGTCGGGGATCATCAAGCTCTGGTCTAATGAAGCTATTAGCTAGACCATAATATATCTAGTTTATTATATAATTGCCGGTTCGCCGGCAACTAGAAGGAGATTAAAATATGAAAAAATTAGGGTTAACATTGCTTGCCGTGGCTTTGATGGCTTTACCGGCTGCCGCTAGCGTCCAGAACATCAAAGTCAGTGGGGATGTCGATTCTACGTGGATGGTGAGGGATCAGTTTGACCTGGGGGCTCAGGGGGTCGTCACGAATGACAAGCAGTTTTATCAGAACATGCTGCTCACACAGACCCGGCTCAGAATTGATTCTGACTTGACAGATAATGTCAGCGCCACGGTGGGGCTGATTAATGAGCGGGTTTGGGGGGAAGACGGCGAAGATACCTACGGCGACAATGTCGTCGACCTGAACCTGGCTTACGTGACCTTAAGAGAGATGCTGTATTCTCCGTTAACGGTCGTTATCGGGCGGCAGAATTTTGTTTACGGAAACGCGTTTGTTATCTCTTCTGGGGGGATGAGCGATGAACTTTCCGGAAGCTTAAAAAGCGTGCCCGGCGATATGACAAAGAGAAACGCGGCGGATGCCGTCCGGATGATCTTTGATTACAGCCCGCTGACGATTGATGTTGTGGCGGCCAAAGTTGACTCCAACAATCTCTTGGGCGTTGGAAGCCAGGATGATGATATTGATCTGTTTGGGGTGAACGCCAACTGGGAATTGGGCGATAACAGCGGGACCGTCCTGGAATCCTATTTCTGGGCCAGGATTGACCAGAGCGTGAAAGACGATGCCCTGGGGGTGAAAGCGGATACCGTTTATATGCCGGGTGTGCACATCGCGGCGAATATTATGGATAGCCTTTCCGTGTCCGCGGAACTCGCTTATCAGTTTGGTAATAAAAATTATGGAACAGCCCAGAGCGCTGACCGCAAGGCGGCCGGGGCCCAGTTGATCGCCAATTACATGGTTCCGTTCGAGAGCACCAAGAGCTGGAGCCCCGTCTTAACGACGGCGTACACGTATGTGTCCGGTGACAGCAACCCGGCAGATTTGAGCGACGATTACGAGGCCTGGGACCCGATGTTCGAAAACCAGTCCAACGGAAAAATCTACAATACGCTCTTTGCCCAGACAGATGTCCATGTTGTGAAAGTGCGCGGATCCATCGTCCCGCTGGAAGATTTAACCGCGGGCATCGAATGGAACGGGTTATGGTTGGATAAACCGTTAGAAGATACGGATGCGGATGGTTTATCGTCTTTGAGCCTTCTTCAGCCGGATGGCACGTCGATCACCACGGCCATGGATACCGATAGAGGACTCGGGGCTGAACTTACTTTAGATTTGGCCTATGATTACACCGAAGACGTTAAGATCGGCGCCAGCTATGGCGTGTGGTTCCCGGGGACAGCGTTTACGACTCAGAATGACCGACGGGCGTCCCAGTTGATGTTAAACGCGATTGTTAATTTTTAATTAATTCGCGCGTTTCTGTTTTGAACATCAAGCCCCCGCTTTTTTAAGCGGGGGCTTTTTTTGTTCTCGTCTTTTCTCCAGGGCGGGGCGGGAAGAACGGCTTTATTAGAGAGGACTCCCGCCAGTTGTTGTGAGCCGTGTTTGTTCCCGACGGGTAAGAGACATTAATTCATCTAAAAAAAGTAAAATTGTATTTTGAAAACAGTATTTATTTGTTATTATAAAATTAAGTCAATAAAAAGCATCGCGAGTCGGCGACTGCTCCGCGTTTTAAATTATTTTAATCGAGGTGTTTCAGATGACCAGAGATGAGATTTATGACCATCTGGCGCAGGTTTATATAGGGAAAAAAAGCAAGCATGAGAAAGAAAAAAAGAAACAGTTTAATGCTTGGTTGTTAATTAATATTGTCATTACCCTGGTTATTTTCGCAAGCGCATTTTACGGGTTTACCGCCTTCCTCGCGCATAAAAAAGATTTCTTTAATAATAAAGTTATCTATTCTTTGAATAAGGGGCCGTTGCGGATCAACTATGATTTAACGTATCCCTATCCGCCGGTTAAAACATTTTCTTTGACGACACCGCAGATTAACGCCGGGAAATACCGCTCTTTGCAATTCACGGTGCGCGGTTTGGAGGATGGCTACCCCGGCATCGTCCGGGTGGAAATCCGCAATCGTCTGAATGAGTCTTCGTCCGTTTTTATCGATGGAATAAAGTTGGGATGGAAACATGTTGACGTCCCGTTTGATGAATTTAACCAGATCACCGACTGGACGGGCATCACCGAGGTGTCTTTCATCCTCGAATCATGGAACGCCGAAAGACAAAGAGGAATCATTCTTATAGATGAAATTTGCTTTTCTAGCTAAAAAGGAGGCTAGTCTAAAATGAGAATCATATCTGTTGCGAATCAAAAAGGAGGGTGTGGCAAAACCACAACGGCGATTAACCTTTCCTCGGCGTTAAGCTATAATGGCAAGAGGACTCTTCTGATTGACTTGGACCCGCAGTCCCACGCTTCCTTAGGCTTGAATTTCGAGGATCAGGACAGCCTTTATAACGTGATATCGAAATTAACGCCCCGCAAACTGAAAATCCGCAATATTATTAAAAAGGTTGATGCGAATTTTGATATCGTGCCGTCTAGTATCCTCGTCGGAACTCTTGAGCAGGAACTCGCCGATGAGATCGGCCGCGAAACAAAGATCCTGGAAATTATCAACGAGATCCGAAATGATTATGACTATATCCTTATTGATTGCCCTCCGAGTCTGGGTATTTTAACGGTCAATGCGATCCGGGCCTCGGATGAGGTCATTATCCCGGTTGAAACCAGCCGGTTCTCGATGCAGGGGGTGGATCATCTGCTGGATATTATCCATTTGATCCGGGACCGCCTGAATCATCAGGTCGGCTATAAAATATTAATTACGATGTTTGATTCCCGTCTGCGCCACTCTTTCTCGATGATGTCGACGATCCGGGAAAAATTCCAGGATGTCCTGTTTGATACCATCGTGCATATTAATGTTAAACTGAAGGAATCCGTTGTCATGGGACAAACCGTGATGGTTTATGACAAATATTGCCGGGGAACCAAAGATTATTTCAGCTTGGCAAAGGAGCTCATCGCCGTTGAGGAGCCGAAAGCCGAGGCCCGTCCGGAGCCGGCCGTTGCGGAGGCACAGGCAGCCAGAATGGATCCAACTCCTCTGGTTGCCCCTGAACAACCGGCGCAAGAAATCTCCCAGGCGCTGTCCGAAAGGATGCAGGATACCATTAAGGCCCATGTGAATGAAATGTCTCCCATGACATTTACTCTGTCCGCGCCGGATGCGCGTTCGGTTTACGTGACGGGGAGTTTCAATGACTGGTCTTTGGATGAGAATTGCCGGATGCGCCTGGAAGGGGACCGCTGGGTTGTTAAGGTTCCTCTGCAGCCGGGAACGTATAAATATCAGTTTATTGTGGATGGCCGGTGGAAAGAGGATCCGGCCAACCCCCGCCAGGAACGGAATTCTTTTGGGGACATCAATTCGCTCCTGGAGGTCCCCTTGAATGCCTAAGAAGACGACTGACGCCGGAGACGACCAGATTGCAGAGGGTAAGGTTTTCGCATTGCTGGCCTATTTATCCATTTTTTGTATCATTCCGCTTATATTCAAAAAAGACAATGCCTTTGTCCTGGCTCATGCGAAACAGGGCTTGGTTATATTTATCGGTGAAGTGGCGGTGTTTATTCTGAGTATAATATTCCCTGCCGTTTTGAGGCTCGGATTTTTTTGCCTCGGACTGGTCTCCTTTTTTGGTATCGTTGCCGCTTTGCGGGGGAAGATTTTTAACTTGCCGCTGATTGCCAGCATTGCAGAAAAGATAACATTATAGATTTTGCTGGCCCCCCGGTGTTGCTCATCTCTTCCCGTTCTGCCAATATGTGCCGTTTCTTTATATTATGGGGTTCCTATTCGACAATATCCTTTCATTCTTTGAGAAAATCATAAAACCTTCTCCCCGGAAAAGGGTTCCGGGAAGAAGGCCTCCCGTCCGTAAGCCATCTCCCCGCCCCAAAGCCTCTCTCCGCCGGACATCTTCCCGGCCGGTGCAGACCAAGAAAAGAACGGGCTTAAAACTTCGGGCCCCTCGGCCTGTTAAAGCCGTAGGTGTTGCTTCCAGGGCGGCGCGAAAAAAAAATTCTAAAATTCAGAAATCAGACTGCCTTGTCGCAAGGGCTCTGAAAAAGCAGCCTGGGGATAGGGTGTCTAAACGAAGTCCTGCCGGGAGCGTCCGCTCCTCTGCGGGGATTCATAAAGGGAAGCAGGCCGGCGCGCGATCAAACCAGCCGGGATGCGGGAATGCCCGGGGACCTGGCAAGAAGGCAGTGGGAAGAAGTCCTAAAAAAAACCAGATAAAGATGGCGAGGGTGGGGAAGATAACCCATTATTTTAACAAGATAATGGTCTGCGTGGTGAAGGTTGACGGGACCGCCTTATTTTTGGGGGACAATATTATTATTAAAGGAAGAGGAACGGAATTGAACCAGAAAGTGAACTCGCTTCAGGTTGAGAGCCTGGATGTTAAAGCTGTTAAAAAAGGACAGTTAGTCGGATTAAAAGTTGACCATTGCGTTAAAGAAGGCGATGTTATTTATAAGACCATGATGCGTTGATATTTTTTATCACAGGGTTGAGCCAATTGACAGGAGATGTCTTTTTGTTATAATTCATTTTGTTATATTCTAGAACGCAAGGTGTTGCAATCAGGTTTTTAAATTCGGGAGTCATGTTGAAAGGTGATATCCCTTGCCCGGGGTTAGTCATATGCCGATAGTTATTTAAGGAAAAATTTGATGAGAAGACATGTGTTTCTTAATCCGGGATTCACACCTCCGGCTCAAATTATTTTCAAAGCGCTTCGCCCGCATCAGTGGGTGAAAAGCGCTTTTGTGTTTTTGCCGCTTATTTTCGGAAGTAAACTTTTTGAGCCCCAGGCATTTTTAAAAACTTTGGGCATGAGTGTTGTCTTTGCCCTGGCTTCCAGCGCGGTGTATCTGCTCAATGACATCTATGATCTGGAGGAAGACAAGAAACACCCGGATAAATGCACCCGGCCTTTAGCCGCCGGTTTAATGACGGGCCGTCAGGCCGTCCTTTTGATCATGGCCCTTTCAGCGGTTTCGTTGTCCTGCGCGTATTTTTTAAATTCCCGGGCCGCGGGAATACTGCTGGTTTATTTTTTTCTGAATCTGGTTTATTCCCGGTATCTTAAACGAATCGTTATTATTGATGTGTTTTGTATAGGCGTTTTTTATTACCTTCGGATCGCCGCCGGTGGAATTGTAAGCGAAGTCAGTTTGTCCAGCTGGATCCTGATATGTTCTGTCCTGCTGGCGTTGTTTATCGGGTTTAATAAGCGTAAATATGATCTTGATTTCGGGCCTCAAAATAACGGAGGGGGAGACACATATACACGGTATTATATTGACCGGATGATCTCCATCATCGCTTCGTCTTTAATTATGAGTTACGCATTGTATGTCATGGATAAGGAAACGGTCGCGAAATTCCATACCCAGGCTTTGATTTACACGGTTCCTTTGGCCTATTACGGGATTTTCCGCTATATTTATCTGGTGGATATGCGTTTGCTGGGCGGCGATCCTGTTCGGATACTCTGGAAAGACCATGTCTTGAAATTAACGGTTCTGCTTTGGCTTATTGTCTGCGCGGCCGTTATTTATTTTTAATTTTTTAATGCTTAATCTCCCGGGGTGACACAGCGGACTGTCCCGGTCTTTTTTTATAAAAAAATTTTAAAGGGATATGTTATGAAAATATCGCTGATTATCCCGTTTTATGATGAACAAGACAATGTGGCCCGCGTCCTGGACGAAGTTCAGTCTGTTGTTCAGGACAAGGCGTTGGACTGTGAAATTATCGCTGTGGATGACGGCAGCCGGGACGGGACGAGAGATGCGCTCACCCGTTACGCGCAAACATTAAGTTCTCTTAAAATTTTATCGTTTCCCAGAAACAGGGGAAAAGACGCTGCGCTTTTTGCCGGAATGGCTTCTGCCCGGGGGGAGGTCATCGTGATGATGGATGGGGACGGGCAGAATGATTTCCGCGATGTTGTTGCGATGCTTCCGGAACTGGGGCGCGTTGACGCGGTCTTCGGTTCCAGGGAAAAGAGGTGCGATCCCCGGAGTAAAATTATCATTTCCCGCCTTGCTTTCTTTTTTCGGAAGATTGTTTTGGGTGATGATGTGCGTGACACGGGATGTGGCCTCAAAGTGATGAAACGTCAGGCTCTTCAGAGCCTGCTGCCCATGCGGGGCGTGCACCGTTTTATTCCGGTCCTTTTTAAACTTGCGGGATATTCTTATAAAGTCATGCCGGTCCATCACCGGCTCCGGCCCCATGGACGCTCTAAATTTTCTTTGACGCGTCTGTATTTTGTCCCCACCCTTGTTGACCTGATTTTTATGTGGTGGTACAAGGTGAATTATATCAGCAGAGAGGTCAGGGAGGCGGGGCATGATTCTGGATAAGGAATCCGGGGAGAGGGCGGGCTGGAAACGGGATCAATGGTATGTTCTTGGGGGGCTGGTGGTTTTAAGCGTGCTGGCGACATTGGCCCTTTTGGAGGCGGGTGTCCGCCTTTTTGTAAAGGTGCCGCCGAGCCTGGTCATTGAAAATTTAAATAAACCTGGCGAGAACGATTTTACGGAATACGGTGATTTCAGTGTCCGTGACGACGGCACGATTGTCAGCGAGAAACTCCCCGGGGGATTTTTTTTGTATTCGCATACCGGGACCCGTTTGAAGAAAAATGCCCGGGGCCTAGTGCGTCATCACGCTTTATCCCAGACCGATATCGAAATCCGGACGAATTCCCTGGGCTTCCGGCATCGGGACATGGGCCTCAAACAGCCGGGGGAACTCCGCATCCTTGTCCTCGGAGACAGCATCACATTCGGGGATTTTGTTTCGCAGGATCAGACCTATCCGGCGGTGATGGAGCAGTCCTTGCGGCGGACGTTCCCCGGACGCCGCCTGGAAGTGATCAATGCGGGGATTGGGGCCGTTGACCTGCAGAATGAATTTGCCCTGTTGATGGAAGCCGGGCTCTCGGTCAAGCCGGATATTGTGCTCGTGGGGCTTTATCTCAACGATGCGCATGAGTCCCCGTTGCTTAAAGTTGTCCGGCTTCCGGCATGGCTGACGTTCAGTCATTTGGCCAGGTTGGTTTTGGCTAAAATCGACACGTTGCGGGCTTTATATAAGGAATATCAGTGGGAACACCAGCTCCCGGATGACCGGAAAGCGGCCAGGGAGCGTTTTGCCAGAACGCACCCCATAAAAGCAACCAACGAATGGGATACGGAAGAGGGATTTAACTGGGAGATTCACAACGCGTTTCAGGATTGGGGCTACGCCTGGGATGAGGGGGCCTGGCAGAAAATGTTGCCGATTGTTGACATGATGAGGACGGTGAGCCGTGATGCCGGGTTTAAGCTGGTTTTCGTGTTTTTTCCGGTCAGGCCGCAAATTATGTCGAAGATATTAAGAAATGAACCCCAGCAGCGGTTTGTCGCGGAAATGCGTCAACGCCGTCTTCCTTATCTGGATCTGCTTCCGGCGTTAAGGGATAAATACGCACGGGATGGGCAGGACATGTTGTACGACCACTGTCATTATAAACCGGAAGGCTATGCGTTTATCGGGGAGGCCCTGGCGCGGTTTATTGTGCCGTATTTAGACTGGGAGCACGGCGCTGCGCCCGGACAATAAAATGATGTTGCCGGCTGAAACGCCGTGAGACTCGTGATGATGGATGAACCCTTGACTTTGATCATGCCCGTTTATAATGAAGCCCGGATTATTGAAAAAGTTGTCCGGGATTTCTATGCCGCGGTGACGCACTGCGGGGTTCCGGTCACCTTTCTGATCGCGGAAGACGGCAGTGACGACGGCACAAAGGAGATCCTTCTTCAACTGCAAAAGGAAATTCCGTTTACGCTTGTCAGTTCCCCCGAGAGGAAGGGGTATACGCGGGCGTTTCAAGACGCCTTGTCTTTGGCCCGCACTCCGTGGGTGCTGTTCAGTGATTCGGACGGCCAGCATGACCCCGAGGATATTCATAAATTGCTGAACGGGGTTCCCGCATGTGATATTATAAGCGGGTGCAAAACGCCCCGGCAAGATCCCATCCACCGGAGGGTTTTGTCGTTCGCGTATAACTATTTAATAGGGGTGCTGTTCGGGCTTTGGATGAAGGACATTGATTCCGGGTTTAAGCTTATCCGGAGGGATGTTATCGAACGGGTTCTCCCCCGGTTGAAATATATGAAATATTGCGTTATGTCAGAATTTATCCTGAGGGCGCATTTGTCCGGGTATAAAGTCAGGGAAATCCCTGTCCGGCATTACCCCCGCCCGGCGGGAGGAACATCTATTTTCCGCCCGGTACGCCTTCCGGGAATTGTATGGGGCCTTTTGGGGGGGCTTTTCAAACTTAAGTGGGAATATCACAAGAGGACGGCTTAGATGAAGACAGTCATCCTGGGCGCCGGATTGGCCGGATTGGAATGCGGACGGCAGCTTGCCTTAAAGGGCCGCGATTTCAAAATCCTCGAAAAAGAGGGCCAGATCGGCGGCCTAGCCAGAACCAATATAAGCGGTGAGTATCGGTGGGATTTCGGGGTTCACGCGCTTTACAGCCGTGACCCGGGGATGACCGATTATCTGCACGCCCTCCCGCTGGATTATGTCCCGGCAGAGCGGCGTGTTTCTATTTATCATACTGGCCGGATGTCCCGCCGCTATCTGATCAATTATCCCTTTGAAGAGGGGATCAAGGGTCTGCCCTTTCGGGACCGGATGGAATGTATCTGCGGGTATCTGTTGGCGAAGCTTCGGAATCAGACGGAATTCAGGGATTTGCAGGATTGGATCGATCACGGCTTGGGATTTGGTATTGCCAAGCATTTTATGACGCCGTATAACCGCAAGATATGGAACTGCGAGCTTCAGCAGATTTCCATGGACTTGGTGAACGCCAAAATTCATCCGGCTTCATTAAAAAATTTTTTGTTAGCCGTTTTAGGCAAAGAAGTGATCGGGCGAATTTATCAGTGGAAATTTATTTATCCCCGGAACGGGATTCAGGCGCTCATGGACCACACGGCCCGGGGGCTGGAGTCGCGGATTGAACTTTATAAGGAGGTGAAGGAGCTGAGACGGGATTCCTCTGGGTGGCGGATTATCACTTCGGACGGCGTCGAGGAACAGGCGGATACCGTGATTTCCACGCTTCCTTTGGTGGAGCTGTTGAAAATGATCAGTGTCAAAGGTGTGGAGTCTTATTATCCGCAGTTGAAATGGAACGATACATATTTCGTCATGCTTGGCCTGAAGACAGGGGCGGCGTTCTCCCTGTTAAATGGCTGCCATTGGGCTTTTTTTAAGGAGACGGAAATTTTTTTCCGGATCACCATGATGCACAATTTCAGCCCTTCTTTCCCCCCGGCTCTTGTCGCCGAAATTACCGATAAAAACGGGACGGATGGCTTAGCGCCGGAGACTTTGCGCGAAAGAGTGGTTGAAGATTTGCTCCGCCTGGGCATCCTTCCAAGGCGGGAGGATGTCGCGCTCACGGAGATGAAGCGCGTGGGTTACACATATCCTATCCCCACGGTTGACGCAGCCCCGGTTAAGGACAGAGTGACCCGCCAGCTGGAGCGGCTCGGGCTGTATCTTGTCGGCCGCAACGGACATTGGGATTATTTGAATATGGACGGGATTTTAAGTTCCGTCTCCGCTTTTATGCAGCGTTATTTCGCTTAAACGGGACCATGTTGAGGTGGTTCTCAGACGGCGGTTAAGAAGGGTCGTCCTATCGCTATGAAATTCCGAAACCCTATAGTTCCTCTCAACACCCTTCCCTGGACTAAGATTTTTGATGCCGCCTTGTGGCTGGTTTTTTTCGCGCTGAGCTGGTTTCTGATGCAGCATACCTTTCAGTACCGGAATGACACTTTTTTGATCAGGGATAAATTGTGGAGTGATTTCGGGGCGCATATCCCGTTGATCCGGTCTTTTTCCCTCGGGGATAATTACGCGCTCGAGCACCCGCTTTTTGCCGGGGAGCCTATCCGTTACCATTTTCTTTTTTATTCCTGGGTGGGACTGCTGGAAAAGGCGGGGGTGAATATTGCGGCGGCTTTGAATTGGCTGAGCGCCGCGGGCTTGACCTTTTTATTATGGCTTCTTTACAGGCTGGGGAGCATGATGTTCGCCAGGCGGTCAGCGGGTCTTATCGCCGTGGGGCTGTTTTTGCTGAACGGTTCTTTATCCTTTTTGTTCTTTTTTCAGAAGCATCCTCTGCATTGGGGTTCCTGGAAGGATATCGTGACCGCCCAGCATTTTTCCAGCTTCGGTCCCTGGAACGGGCTCGTCAGTATTTTCTGGACGCTGAATATTTATACCAATCAAAGGCATCTGGCGCTGAGCTATGCTTTCACTTTGGTCTGCTTGTGGCCGCTGCTTAAATACGTTGGGGAAGGGCGACTGCTTTCCCGCCGTTATCGGATTGCGATTGTCCTCGTGGCCGCTTTGTCCCCTTTGTTGCATCATGTGATTGTCCCGATTGTTTTGACGTATGTCATTTTTTGGTTTATTTTCTCGCCGGCTCTGATCCGTCCCCTGGGGCTTTATTATTTTTTACTGTTTGTGTGCGCTGTCCCGGCTTTATGGTCTATCCACGCCGGGTCGCCGCCGGAGATCGTGTACTGCCCGGGTTTTGTTCAGCAGCCCAAAAACTTTTTGGAATGGGGGAAGTATTGGTTTTATAACCTGGGGCTTTACTCGGTGATGATCCCGGCGGTTTTTGTGTGGGGGAAAAAACCGTTGAAAATCTGGATGGGCGTGGCGTTGATTTTTTTTGCCGCCAGCAATCTCTGGCGGTTTTCTCCGGACATGTTCAACAATCATAAGCTGGTTAATTTCTTTATGATCTCCATTCAGGTCGCGGTGGCGGGCTTTCTTGCGTCGTGTTTGTCGGGATCCCGTTGGGCCAAGGCGGCCGCCCTGTTGCTTCTTTTCGCGTTGACCTTTTCGGGGATCGTGGATGTGTTTCCGATCCTGAACGATCATCAAGGAGAATTGAGGGATTATCGCCGCTCTCCGACTGCGGTTTGGCTTAAAGATAACACGCCGGCGGATGCGGTGTATCTCTGCACGGCCGGGATGTACTGCCCGCCGTCTCTGTTGGGACGGCGCATCTATATCGGTTATGTGTATTTCCCCTGGTCCGCCGGGCTGCCGGCTTATGAACGGCTGCGGACTATCGAGCCGGTGTTCCTTCCGACCGCCGATACACGGTCGGCCTGCCGGGTTTTGAAACAGGAGAAAATTGATTATATCGTGGTGGAGCCGGGGCGCGGCGCCTGGCCCGATACCGATATCCGCGAGAGCTCGGTTTTGAAAACCTGGGAACCGGTGTTCAGCCATCAGGAAGGGTACCGGGTTTATTCGGTCGGGGAAGAATGCGCCGGCCAGGCCCCTTAGCCTAAGGATTATCATGAGAACACGGCCGTTTCCAACAACCCTTTTTTTGATCACGATCCTTCTGGCCGCCGCGGGTTTCCGTTTTTACGGCGTGAATTGGGATTACGGTTATCAGCAGCACCCGGATGAACGGATGCTGATGCTGGTTGCCTGCCGGATCCATCTGTTCCGCCAGTTGGACCCGGACTTTTTCAATTATGGGTCATTCCCTGTTTATCTTTTGAGGGCCGTGGCGCAAGGGAGTGACGCGCTGTTTCACACGGACTGGGCGAATTATGACGGGATGCTTTTCGTGGGCCGGGTTTTGGCGTCCCTTCTGGACACTTTTGTCGTTTACCTCGTTTACCGCCTGGCCGGAG
Organism: Candidatus Omnitrophota bacterium; assembly: GCA_017995055.1. Classification (GTDB taxonomy): domain Bacteria; phylum Omnitrophota; class Gorgyraeia; order Zapsychrales; family JANLHA01; genus JAGOJP01. Next base: position 5,182 of record JAGOJP010000003.1, on the reverse strand, counting down.
GCCTGTTCCAGCGTCCCCGCCTGGCGCTGGCCGCGGCGGCGTTCTATGCGTTAAGTTTTTTCCCCATCCAGAACAGCAATTTTTATATTGTTGACAATTTGGTGAATTTTTTCATGACGCTTCTTTTTATTTTTCTTTTAAATTATTTGCGAAGGGCCTCGGCGCTCCGGGCGGCCGGCCTGGGTTTGACCACGGCCGCTTTGCTGGCCACGAAAATAACGCCGGCTATTTTTCTTCCGGTGATCCTTTTTCTCCTGGCCTGGCAAGTGAGCCCGACGCGCTGGATTTACCTGAAACCCGCCGGCCGGCCTTTGAAATACGGCCTTGTTTTTCTCCTGGCCCTTGGAGTTGGCCACGCGGTCCTGATGCCGTACGCGTATGTGCATTTTTCAAAGTTTCTGCAAGACACGATGCTGCAGTTGCGGATGAGCCGGGATCCGTATGTCTTCCCTTACACCCTGCAATATGTCGGAACAAAGGCGTATTCTTATTATTTGGAAAACATGTTTGTGTGGGGAATGGGGCCGGTCTTGTCGTTTTTTATGGTGTGCGGATTAGCCGTTTTTATCGGGCATTGGCCGGCCCGGTTTCGAAAGGGGGCCGCGCCCAGCCTGCTGATTGTCGTGTATGTTTTGCTGAATCTTTATTATTTTGCCGTTGTGGGCCGCACGGCGGTGAAGTTCATGCGTTACATGTTGCCTTTGTATCCTTTCGGCGCTGTTATGGCCGCCCTGGGCCTGGAGTGGGTTTTGGGGGCCCTGAGAACAAAACGTATGCGGTGGATTTGTTTGATGATTGTGTACGGGGCTCTGGCTTTGCGGGTTGTTTTCTTCATGGATATTTACCGCCGGCCGCTGACCCGTGTTGAAGCTTCGCGCTGGATTAACCGCCATGTTCCCTCCGGGGCGACTTTGGCGGTGGAGCATTGGGATGAGCGTCTGCCGTTATTCGGGGTGGAAAAATACCGTTTTGTGGAATTACCGCTTTACGATCAGCCGGATGATGCCCGGAAATGGGAAGGGATAGCGCGAAAACTGGCAGAAGCGGATTATATCGTTATCGCCTCTCAAAAACTTTTTGTCCCGTTATCACGGCTCACGGATTGCGGGGTTTACCGGCAGTGTTATCCCCGCACCGGGGAATATTACCGTAAACTTTTTTCAGGGGAGCTCGGCTTTTATAAAGTGGCGGAATTTGTTTCTTATCCCGGGGTAACGTTGGGCGGCAGGCATTTCTCTATCCCCGACGACGGGGCGGATGAGTCTTTTTCCGTTTACGATCACCCGCGGGTTTATATTTTTAAGAAACAAGAGGAGAGACCGCCTATCCTGGATGGGGATTTGTTGCGGGATGGCGCCCCGGGCGAGCCAGCCGGCGCGAAAGATTTTTTAAAAACAGGATCAGCCCCCCGGTTGAACCCCGGAGTCACATAAATTTTTTGACCAGCCCCAGCAGCCCCTGTTTCCACGCCGCGGTATGGGTGATCCCGGCCTGCCTGCTTTTAATGAGGGAATAGTTTTTAAGATACCACGCGTAGGTCTTGATCAGGATTTGAGCGTTGGAAAAACGGGGAGACCAGTGAAACGTTTTTTTTAGCTTGTCGATGGAAACGAAGGAATCCTTGTCTGCCGTGTCATACACCCATTGATAAAGAGGGGAGAGGCGGAGCATTTCAAAGAAACGCAGGGCGCTTTTGACTAAGGGCGCGGACGTCGGCAGCAGCCTTGCCCCGGATTGAGCGAAATCAAACAGCGCCTCCAGGTCTTCCCGGACGGTTCCAAATGTTTCCGCCGCCACGTTAAACACGCCGTTGTATTCCTCGGAAGAGTTCCTCACGCAAAGGGAGATCACCTCCACAAGGTCGTCAACGGCGAGCAGCTGGTAACGATTCTGCCCGCTGCCGATGACCGGAATTTTTTTTCCGTCATGAACCCAGTCAAACAGGATTTCAAAAACTCCCAGCCGGCCGGTCCCCAGAAACGTTTTGGGCCGCAGGATGGTGACATTCAGCCCCTTTTTCATAAAGTCAAGGCACAGCTTTTCGGCCAGAATTTTAGACTCACCGTAAGGGCCCACACCCACGAGCCGATCCTCCTCCAGGATCGGATGCCTTTTCGGAATCCCGTAGACAGCGGTGGATGAGATATAGACCACTCTTTGGATCCCGTGCTCCAGGGCCGCCGTTAAAATGTTGCGCGTGCCGTCCACATTCGTTGAAAAGATATCGCCGCGTTTCCAGAGCGGCAAGGCCGCAGCCGCGTGGATGACAATGTCGGCCTCCCGGATGAGGGGGGTGAGGGCGTGCTCCCGGCGTATGTCGACGTTCTCAAAACGGCAGGCGGGCGTTTGCCGTTCGTTTTCCGGAGACGCGATGTCAACGAGGGTTAGCGTGTGGTTGTCTTGACGAAGAGACTGGAAACAGTGTGTTCCCAGAAATCCTGCCGCCCCGGTAATAAGGATATTCATAAGGCCTTTATGGATAGTGAGTGGAAAGAAAAAAGGATATTTTTGTTTCGTTCGGTGAATTCGTGTTTTATTATAACACAAGAGAAACCTGAATAAAAAAGCAAAAAGGACAATTCCGTGGGTGTCTGGCCCCGGGAAGGAATGCAGGACGGGCGGCTGCGCGGCCGGTTCGTCCTTGCCGTTGGAGAGGGAAGGGCCCTAGAAGCATGAAAGATATTGGTTTGATTATTTTCGCATGGTTCATGGCGTTGCTTCTGCAGCTTTTCGCGATGCCGGTTCTGATTGTCCGGCTCCGCAATACGCTTTATGACGCAGGCTGGGCTTTTGGCCGGCTGCTGATATGGCTGGTGTTGGCTTTGCCGGTATGGGTGTTGGCCCATTGGGGTTTTCCCGTCAACAATCAGGGGGGATTGCTTGTTGTCTTCTTTTGTGTCGCTGTGGTAAGCATGGGGGTTTTTCATTTTAACAAAGATGAAATCGTCCTGTTCTTGCAGGAGCGCTGGAAATGGCTGGTGGCGGAAGAGATTATATTCACCTTCGGATTTTTATTCCTTAGTGTCGCCCGGTGTTTCGGGCCGGATATTAATGATTTGGAAAAATTCATGGATGTCGGTCTTATCGCATCTTATCTGCGCGCGCCGACATTTCCTGTCCTGGATATGTGGTTTGCCGGGGAACCCATGAATTATTATACGTTTGGCCATTTTTTGGGTGCTGTTATGACCAGGTACTGGTCCCTAGAGTTGCCATATAGTTATAATGTCTTGTTGGGGCTTATTATGGGCCTTTTTATGGCGGAAACATTTAGCCTGGTTTTGAACCTGATCTGTAAAAGCACTGAGACGGAGGCCATAAGAAAACCGCTGCTCTGGGGCGGACTGGTGTCGGTTTTTTTGGTTGCCTTTGCCGGGAACACGCACGCGATTTGGTACGGCCTTAAAAATCACGGCTGGAAAGGGTATTGGTACCCGGACGCCACCCGGTTTATACCGCAAACCATCCATGAATTCCCTGGGTATTCATTAATCGTCGGCGATCTGCACGCCCATGTCTGGAATTTCCCTTTGGTGATTAGCCTGTTGTTATGTATTTTTTTGTGGTTTCATGCGGTCCTCGTTTCCGAGCGGGTGGGCAAAATTTATGCCAGGGCTTGGATGACGGGCATGATGTTAGGCGTTTGTTTTATGACGAGCGCCTGGTCCGGGGGGGTGTACGCGCTGTTGTTATTTTTATGCGGCATGACACTGGTCATGTTCTATCCGTCCCGTTTCGGGCATGTAGGCGCGTCTATCCTGCTTATGGGGACGGCGGCGGCCGGGGTTTCGTCCTTCTGGTGGATACATTTTCGTTCAATATCCACTGGGGTCAGATGGGTGGAGGAGAGTTCGGATTTCTGGCGTTTGCTGGTTGTATGGGGCGGGTTAGGGGCCCTCAGCGTGATCGCGTTTTTGGTCGCGGATCATCAGAACCGGGCTCTTTTGAGCGTGGCCAGTACCGTGCGGAGAAAAAAGCAGGGTGTCCTTGGCTTTCTTCTGACGCTTATTATAGCGGCCTGGATTTTAATTATTATTCCGGAAGTAATTTATGTGAAGGATATTTATCCCGAGCACCCCCGGGCGAACACGATGTTTAAATTTACCCTGGAGGGTTTTCTTTTTATGGGAGTCGCAACGGGCTGGGTGTCGGGTTTTATCTGGCTCAAAGATTTTATCCCCGCCAATAGAGTCCGGAAGGGGATTCAGGCGGCCCTAACGACAGGGATTGCCGTGATCCTGGGCCTGCTTTTGATTTATCCTTATTTTGGTTACCGGGACCGATATGGATTTAAAAATTTTAAAGGGCTCAACGGGCTCCATTGGTTGAAAGAAAAATATCCGGAAGATTACGCCGCCATATTATGGCTGAATGCCCAAGTCTCCGGACAGCCGGTCATACTGGAGGCCGTGGGGACGAGTTATTCCGACTTCAGCCGGGTTTCCGCGTTCACGGGGCTCCCCACTGTGGTCGGATGGCCGGTGCATGAATGGCTGTGGCGGGGGTCGTATGATATCCCGGCTCCCCGCATTGAAGAAGTGAAGAGTATGTATGAAGAACCCTTCTCCTTATTGTCTGCCCGGATGTTTGAGAAATATATGGTGGATTATATTTTTGTGGGCGATAAGGAACGCGAAGCCTATCCGGCGCTGCGTTCTGATCAGTTGCGTGCCTTGGGGGAGGTCGTTTTTCAAAATGGAGGAACTTTTATTGTTCATCGAACGATGAGCCGTATTATGACGCCCGTGTTTTAACCCGGCTCAAAGACGGGTAGTTAAGGAGGTTTGATTTATGCGAAAGAGAAAGATGACTCCGGAAGAAAGAAATTTATACCGACGTTATCTCATCTGGTGTTATAAGACGACCAAAGAAGATTTGGAACGAATAGACCGCAAGTTTACCCAGTTGGATGTGGATGACTTTTTGCTGAAAGAGTTCCACAAAGCCCCAGAGCTGAAAGATGCCGCCCGGGACAAGAAATTTCATGTTAAAGTTTTTGCCTTTCAGCAATATATGGAGCATAAGAAAAAGAGCGCCTATGCGGATAAGTATGAAGAAGGCCGCAAGGGGGAGCTCAAGGCGGATTATTGGTATCTTCGTAAAAGATTGGATGCGGTGAAAAAGGCCGTCCGATCCTTCTTGGGGAGCGGGGAACTTGTGAAAATTGAGAAAGCTTACGAGC